>NZ_JCALCJ010000011.1:0-177163 GCF_059812295.1 Mycobacterium sp. NGS63 | reverse complement strand
CCCACCTGTGCCCCCGGCAGGATTCGAACCTGCGACACCGGCTTTAGGAGAGCCGTGCTCTATCCCCTGAGCTACGAGGGCGGGGACGTCTGTCTACGCGACCAAAAACCTCTCTGCTCGGCATGACTGGGTGATTCAGTATTGCCCGTGAGTCTAGTGGGTGCGACTTTCCGCTATCGGGTCCCACACACGCGAGAAGCCGAAGCCGTTGAAGTCGTGGATGTTTCGGGTAGCGAACTCGTCGACGCCATGGTGTCGCAAGGTCAGTGCCAGCCGGGCGTCGAACAGGTGCCGGCGGGCAATTCTCGGCGCGGCCGCCAGCGCCCACACCTCGTTCATCACCGGGGCATTCTCGACGAGCGCCCACCGCCGGTTGCGGCGAAACGTTTGGCACACCTCCGCCGCCTCGGCACCATCGAGCGGTCGGCTCAGCACCGCCGGGTTTCGCAGCAATTGATACAGCTCCACGAGCACGAGTTCACAGACTGCGACATCGGTCCGGCCGGCGCACTCGACGAGGAACGCGGCGGCGGCTTCGTGTTCGGGACAGTCCTCGTTTTGCGCATACAGCAGGACGTTCGTATCGATTGAGAGCACGGGTCACTCAGGCCTGGTTGGCGAGTTCGCGCCACTCGTCTTCGGATGCGCGAAACTTGCCGAGCCGACGCGGCGGGGGCGGCCGCCAGGCGTCGGACGCCGCGTCGCGGCTCGGATAGATCCGCACCATGTGCTCGAGCCCGCGGCGAACGACCTCGGCAAGCGTCATTTCGTGCTCACGCGCGAGCCGCTTGGCGTCGCGGTAGAGCTCATCCGGGAGCTGGACCTGGGTCCGAATCATACATCGAATTTACATCGCCGCTGAAACTACATCAACGCGTTTACCGCAGCTCGGCGATCACCTTCGCGAATGCGTCGAGGTTGTTGTCCTGCACGGTGAAGTGCGTCAGCCCGTACTTGTCGCGGAGCCCGCGCAGCGTGTCGGCCATCTCGCGCGGTGACCCGCTGAGCACCGACGGCATGGACAGCAACTGCTCGTCGGACAGGTCCGGCGCGTACTGGCGCGTCATCCTCAAGTCGGGGATGGTCTCGCCTTCGCGCGGCATCGCCGTGATCACCATGTTGAGCTCCAGCGGATCGAACCGCTCGCCGGCGGCCTTGCGGACGAACTCGATCCGTTCGGCCAGCGGGTCGTCGACGTCGCGCACCCTGGCGCCGGTCAGCCCGATGATGTCGGCGTGCCGGGCGGCCAGGGTCAGCACCCGGTCGCCGTTGCCGGCGATGAGGATCGGCGTGTTGGGGTGATGCTGCTCCAGGTAGGTCGTCATGTGTTCGAGGTGGTCGACCCGGGCCCCGGCGCTGGGGTAGGGCAGCTCGGCGGCCTCGAACTCTTCCCGGACATAGCCGGTGCCGAGCCCGATTTCGAGGCGGCCGTCGCTGAGCACGTCCAGGGCTTGGAGGTCCCGGCTGAGCAGGGCCGGCTTGTAGAAGGCGGCGTTGAGCACATACATGCTCAGCTTCAGCCGGGTGGTCACCATCGCGACCGCGGTCAGCGTCGGGGACGGCGCCGCCGCGCCGAGATGATCGGGCACGCACAGGATGTCGTAACCGAGGTCCTCGGCCCGCTTCACCTTCTCCACCAGCCGCTCGCGCGACTTGAAGAAGCGCATGCTCATCGAGAAACGAAAATCTTTGCCCACCAACAACCTCCGTTCGACGGATAGAACTCTTACCAGGACCGGGCCGCGGCCGCCAGGCATTGCACCAGGGCGGAGGTGACCGGCGACAGGCCGTCGTCGCCCGGCAGCGGGCTGCGCGGACTGATCCCCCGAACGCGAACCGACAGCTCCAGCTGCGCGCCGCCGTCGCGCACCCGGTTCACCGGGTTGTCGGGATGCAGGCCGCGCAGTTCCGTTGGGATGGCGTCGATGTCGGTGACGACCTGATAGCCGGTCAGCCGGATATGCCGGGCCAGGTGGGCCGCCAGCGCGCGGTTGCGTCCCCCGGCGAGCAGCTGCGTGCCGCGCCCCACGCGCCCGTAGCCGTGCAGCGATACGGCGACGTCGACGTGATCGAGAAACTCGGCCAGCCGCGGCGAGTCGCCCGGATCGTAACGGGCCGACGGCAGGTGGTGTGGATAACGGTCCGGATGGCGCAGCAGATACACCGATGCCCCGGCGGCCTCGGCGGCGCGCTCGGCGATGACGTCGGTCATCTCTTCCAGGCCGCCGCCATGGATGGCCAGGAAGCCGAAACGCGACCGCAGGCTGCTCTCCTCGGTCACTCCGGGTTCGTTGAGCAACGCCGAAAGTGATTGCGGCGCAGGTCCTGTCGCGGCAACCGGTCGGGGCCAGCGCGCGGGATCCCAGCGGCGCAAGAAGTCGATCCAGCGCTGCGGTAGCCCGTGGTGCAGTGCGCCGTCGATGATCCTGGGCAGGTAGCCCGGCCGGGGCGGGCCCGGGGTCACCCGGTGGTCGATGTAGACCCAGGCGGGTGACGGCCCGTCGCCGGTGTGGACGGTCAGGCGGTCGCGCCGATAGCGCACCGGCACGCCCTCGGCGCCGTCCAACGTCGCCAGGTCGTCGTCGGAGATTTGCCAGAGCACCCCGTGTACCTGGTTGCCGCCGAACGGCTCGACGGTGGCGACGCCGCGCTGGTTGATCAGCCAGTCGTGGTCGGCGAGCACCGCCGGCCGCGGATCGGCGGCGTCGGGACAGCGCAGCGCCATCTGCCTGACGCAGAGGTTCGACCCGTATGCGAAATAGGGGTGCCGGCGCGCCGGCTCCCCGCGAGCGTTTCCACGGATGACGACGCTGCCCATCCTGCCGTACCCGATTACGGGCGCGCCACGCAGGCGTTTATTGGATGACCGGCGGCGGGGGCGGGGGAGCGCTGGGCCGCGGCGCGGGATACGGCGGCCGGACCGGAACCACCGGCCCGGCGGGCGGGGGTTTCGGCTGCGGCGGCGGTGGCGCGCTGACGGGCGGCGGTGACGGGTGCACCACGGGCGGCGGCGACACGATCGGCGGCGGCGCCACCACGGGCGGCGGGGGCAGGACCACCGGCGGTGGCAGCACCACGACGGGCGGCGGCGGTGCGATCACCGGCGCCGGCGCGACCGGCGGAGCGACGGGGGGCGCGGCCGGGGGGATCGGTGCGGGCACGGTGGCCACGGGTGGCGCAACCGGCGCCGGCGAAAACACGGGAGGGGCGGGGGCGACCGTGTTCGCGGGCGGCGCCGGGATCTGGTTGGCGGCGGGGGGTGCGGCCGGCCTCATGGGCGCGGGCGCGCTGCCGCTCAGCTCGGTCGGCGTGATCGCCGTCTTGGGGTAGTGCAGCAGGGCGAACATCAGCCCGAACGCCGCGAAGAACGCGACGGCGAACAGCGCGACCCATGGGATGACCCGCCTGGCCCGGTGCGGCCGAGCGTGGTCGGGGTCGAGGTGATCGCCGTCGTCCGGGTGCGCGGCGGCCGCCGACCAAGCCACCGTCGGCGCGTTGGCGGCGGGGTCGCCGAGGTCACCGCCGGCGGAGGTCAGCCGGATCCGTCCCAGGGTGTGATCCCGCAGCCAGTCGGGTGCGGGAATCAACACCGGCGCGGCGCCCAGCAGCGCGACCGGGTTGACCAGGCGGCGCCGCTCCTCGGCGCAGACGGGGCACGACTCGATGTGGCGGGCGATGCGTTTGCGCATCAGCACGCTGAACCGCCCGTCCCAACCCGCCAGGATCGCGCCCAGCTCGGCGCACGCGTCCCTGGTGTGCTGGGCGCGGCGGGCGACCAGCAGCGCGCCCAGCGACGTTTCGATGGTGGTGCGCAGCCGCGACACCATCTTGTTGGCGGTGCCGGGATTGACCTCGAGCGCGTCGGCCAGCTCGTGCCCGTCCAGCCCGTGGCGGTAGGCCAGCTCCAGCACCGTTCGGTCCCGGTCGCAGAGCCCGCCGGCGGCCTCGGCGACGAGGGCGGCCAGCTCGTTGCGCGCGGCCAGGGTGTCGGGTCCCGCGTCGTGCGACGCGGCCTCGGGCAGATTGTCGGAGACCTGTTCGCGGCGGCGGTCGCGGATGCAGCGCAGCGCTTCGTTGCGGGCGATGGCGTACAGCCACGGGCGCAGCCGGTCGGGGTCGCGCAGCTTGGGCAGTTGGGTCGCGGCGGCGCAGAAGACGTCCTGCACGCAGTCGGCGGCGGCGTCGCGGTCGCGGACCATGCCGATGCAGAAGTCGTGCAACCGATCGGCGTACCGGTCGTAGATCATGGCGAAGGCGCGCCGATCACCCGTCGCGGCCGCGCGGGCCAGCTCCGCGTCGCTGACGATGTTCCAGTTGGAGAGTGCGCTCGTCACGTCGCTTTCCCACCCGATGGGGCGCCGGTGCCCGGCAGGCGAGGCCCGACGCTGCGAATAAGTGTGCGCGCACAGCGGTGAAATAGCACGAGAAATTCCAGCTCCGTGGTGGGGGCATGGGCGAGGCCCAGGAGCCACACCCATCGCCCGGCCCGCGAGCTCATTGGCAGGCGCCTTGCACGAGTTGGTGCGGGGGCAGGCACAGCGCCGGCGGGGGCGGTGGCGCCGAACTGCTGAAGAGGGCGATGGCGAGCGCGACGCCCGCACCGACCATGCCGATCAGGCCCTCGGCCACCATCGTCTTGTCGATCGCCGTGACGTCGTCGGCGAGGGGCTCGGAGAGGTGGTTCATGACGTGCTTCTTTCGGTGCGGGCCGCTGGAGGATTTCTTGCTTGAAGGCTGACGGGCGCCGCTTGCCAGATCTTGGTGAAGCGCTTGCGAGATTCTTGCGGGGCTCAGCCCGCGATGGTCAGCCAGATCAGGATCACGTTGAGCAGGCTGACCATGACCGCGACCGCCCAGCCGAGCACCGTCGTGACGCGATGGTTGGCGTCGCTGCCCATCAGCGCGCGGTCGCTGGTCAGCCGGATCAGCGGAAGCACCGCGAACGGAATGCCGAAGGAGAGGACGACCTGCGACAACACCAGCGCGCGGGTCGGGTCGAAACCCAGGGCCAGGATCGCCACCGCGGGGCACAGCGTGACCAGCCGGCGCACCAGCATGGGAATCGACCGATGCAGCAGTCCCTGCATGATCATGGCGCCGGCGTAGGCGCCCACCGACGACGACGCCAAGCCCGACGCCAGCAGCCCGACCGCGAACAGCACCGCGATCGTCGCTCCCAGCGTGTTGTGAATCGCGGTGTAGGCGCCGTCGATGGACGCGGTTTCTTGATGGCCCTGCAGGTTGATCGCGGCCACGAGCAGCATCGCCGCGTTCACCGTTCCCGCGACGGCCATGGCCAGCACGACGTCCACGCGGGTGACCCGCAGCAGCCAGCGCCGGTCCTCGCCGGGCTCGGGGTGCCCGTGCCGATCCAGCACCAGGCCCGAGTGCATGTAGACCGCGTGCGGCATGACGGTGGCGCCGAGGATGGCCGCGGCCAGCAGCACGCTTTCGGCGCCCTGGAATCGGGGCACCAGGCCGCCGAGCACCGCGCCGGGCGGTGGCGTGGCGACGAAGAAGCTGGCCGCGAAGCCCACGGCGATGACCAGCAGCAGCCCCGTGATCACCCGCTCGAAGAGCAGCTGCCCGCGGCGGTCCTTGATCGCCAGCAGCAGCATCGAGATGACCCCGGTGATGATCCCGCCGAGCGCCAGCGGGAGGCCGAACAGGATGCGCAGGGCGATCGCCCCGCCGATCACCTCGGCCACATCGGTTGCGATGGCCACGATTTCGGCCTGCGCCCAGAAGGTCAGCCGAAGCGGACGGTTCATCCGCTTGCCGATCGCCGCGGGCAGCGAGCGCCCGGTGACCAGCCCGAGTTTGGCCGACAGGTATTGGACCAGCCCCGCCATCACGTTGGCGAAGACGATGACCCACAGCAGCAGGAAGCCGAACTGGGTGCCGGCGCTGACGTTGGCCGCGACGTTACCCGGATCGACGTAGGCGATGGCCGCGACGAATGCCGGCCCGAGCAGATACCAGCTCCCCTTGAGCGATGCCTGGGTGCCTTGCGCCAACGTGTCGACCTTCGTTTCGGGAACCGAATACGAAAGTTAGGTTAGCCGAACACCTTGACGACCGGCCGCGACCCGGTGCTGTCGATCACCCCGGAACGTAGAGCCCGCGTCCGGGGACCAGCGGCAGGTCGAGGGTCGTCACGATGCCCGGCGGGGCGGCGACCACCGCGGGGATCGCGTTGACGACGCGCATCGCGGTGGCGACCAGCCCGGCGTGGTTGTGGTCGCCGACGCGGCTGCCCAGGCAGACGTCGACGGCGTAGGAGGGTTCGCCGGTGATCTCGATGCGGTAGGAGCCGCCGGGCTGGGCGGGCTGCGGCCACTCGGGGCACAGGTCCTCGCGCAACCGGGTGACGTGTTCCAGGACGACGGCGGGCTTGCCGTCGACCATGCCGAACACCTCGAACCGCAGGGCCGCG
This sequence comes from Mycobacterium sp. NGS63, assembly GCF_059812295.1. Classification (NCBI taxonomy): domain Bacteria; kingdom Bacillati; phylum Actinomycetota; class Actinomycetes; order Mycobacteriales; family Mycobacteriaceae; genus Mycobacterium; species Mycobacterium sp. NGS63. The sequence continues at coordinate 170,727 of NZ_JCALCJ010000011.1, read as the reverse complement.
GCGCTGCCCTTGGGGATGTGCCCCGACGCGATGTCGAAGTCCTCCGGCGCCGGCACCCGCACGTGGTCCTGGGTGACCCCGTCGAGCTCGATGCCCAGGCCGGCGGCCAGCTGTCGCACCACCGACCCCCAGGCCAGGCTCAGCACGCCGGGTTGCAGCAGCATGGGGATCTCGTCGAGGGGCTTGCCGAATCCCATCACGTCGAACATGACCGCGGCGCTGTCGTAGGTGGCGTAGTCCACGATCTCCATGCACCGGATCTGCTGGATGTTCTGGCAGGTGCCGGCCAACGCCAGCGGCAACAGGTCGTTGGCGAAACCCGGGTCGATGCCGTTGACGTACAGGCTCGAATTGCCCTCGCGCGCCGCGTCTTCCAGCGGCGCGATGAGGTCTTCGGGGATCACTTGCCAGGGGTATTGGAGAAAGACGGGTCCGCTGCCGACGACGTTGATTCCGGCGGACAGGACGCGGCGGTAGTCCTCTAGCGCCTCGGGCAGGCGGTTGTCGGCCAGCGCGTTGTAGACCGCGCACTGCGGGCCGGTGGCCAGCACGGCGTCCAGGTCGGTGCTGGCCAGCACGCCGGTCGAATCCGCAAGTCCGGCAAGCTCGGCCGCGTCCTTGCCGGCCTTGGCTTCCGAGGACACCCACACGCCTTTGAGCTCGAACGCCGGGTTGGTGATGAGCGCCTTGAGCGCGTGGACGCCGACGTTGCCGGTGCCCAACTGGACGACGGGGATGGGCATGGCCGGCTCCTTGGGGGTAGGGGTCACAGGTCGGGGACGGGGATGTCGAGATTGGGGAACGTCAGGCCGCCGTCCACCTCGAGTGTCTTACCGGTCAGGAAGCTGCCGGCCGGGGACGCCAAATAGACTGCGGCAGCGGCGATGTCGACGGGGTCGCCGAGCCGGCGCATCGGCGTCACCTTCTCCATCGGCGCCCGCAGCTCCTCGTTGGAGGCCACCACGTCCAGCGCGGAGGTCAGGATCGACCCGGGCGCGATGGCGTTGACGCGGATGCGCGGACACAGGTCCAGCGCGGACAGGCGGGTGTAGTGCGACAGCGCGGCTTTGGCGGTGCCGTAGGCGGCGAAGCCGCGCCCGGCCAGCCTGCCCATGGTGGAGGTGATGTTGATGATGCTGCCGCCGCCGGAGTGCTCCAGCATCAACGGGGCCGCCGCAACCGTCAGCGCGTGCGCGGTGGCGACGTTGAACGTGAACGCGTCCTTGAGGTCCTTGGTCGAGGTGGTCAGCAGGGTGTTGGGCATGGTCCCGCCGACGTTGTTGACGACGATGTCTAGTTTTCCGAAGGCCTCGACGGCTTGACCTGCCAGCTGGGCGGTCGACTCCGGATGCGCCAGATCGGCGGCGACGGCATGGGCGCGGCGGCCGGCGGCGCGGACCTGCTCGGCGACGGCGTCTAGTTGGGACTGCGTGCGCGACGCGATGACGACATCGGCGCCTGCCTCGGCAAACGCCACCGCTATGGCCGCGCCGAGGCCGCGGCCGCCACCGGTGATGACGGCGACTTTGTCGTCCAGCCGGAACCTGTCCAGGATCATTTCGGCCTCTCTATTTGGGTCGACGGCGACACGTTAGCAAACCTCGCCGGCTTCATTAATGGCATTTTTGAAACAGGTTCTAGTTTGTCATATGGGTGGCGCGATGCAAGGGCTGCGGCGGTCGCATATGAAGGCCGGGCGGCCGGCGGCGACGGTCGACCGCCATTCGCCCGACGTTAACCTTGTTACTGTTAGCTACGTGCCTGCGAGTGATGGCGATGTTTCATCCCTACTGCTAAGGAAGTGAATTGAAACTGAACCGATTTGGCGCTGTGCTGAGCATTCTGGCCAGTGGCGCGCTGGTGTTGTCCGGGTGTGGCAGCGACAACAACGCAAGCGGTGGTGGTACGGCGGGTGGCTCGGGGGCGCCGGCGGGCAAGGTGAGTTGCGGGGGCGCCAAGACGCTCAAGGCCAGTGGCTCGACGGCGCAGGCCAACGCGATGACCCGCTTCGTCAACGCGTTCGAGCAGGCCTGCCCGGGCCAGACCCTGAACTACACCGCCAATGGATCGGGCGCCGGAATCAGCGAATTCAACGGCAACCAAACCGATTTCGGTGGGTCGGACTCGCCGCTGGCCCCCAACGAGTACACCGCGGCCCAGCAGCGCTGCGGCTCGCCGGCCTGGAACCTGCCGGTGGTGTTCGGCCCGATCGCGATCACCTACAACGTCAACGGCCTGAGTTCGCTGAACCTGGACGGCCCGACCGTGGCGAAGATCTTCAACGGCGCCATCACCACCTGGAACGATCCGGCGATCCAGCACCTCAACGCCGGGACCACCCTGCCGTCCGAGCCGATCCACGTGGTGTTCCGCAACGACCAGTCCGGGACCACGGACAACTTCCAGCACTACCTCGACGCGGCGTCCAACGGCGCGTGGGGCAAGGGCGCCGGAAAGACCTTCAACGGCGGCGTCGGCGAGGGTGCCAAGGGCAACGACGGCACCTCGGCGGCCATCAAGGCCACCGAGGGTTCGATCACCTACAACGAGTGGTCGTTCGCCAAGGCCCAGAACCTCAACATGGCCAAGATCATCACCACCGCCGGCCCCGATGCGGTCGCGATCAGCGCCGACTCGGTCGGCAAGACGATCGCGGGCGCCACCGTCAGCGGGAAGGGCAACGACCTGGTACTCGACACCAACTCCTTCTACAAGCCGACGCAGGCCGGCTCGTACCCGATCGTGCTGGCGACCTACGAGATCGTGTGCTCGAAGTATCCCGATTCGCAGGTCGGGGCGGCCGTGAAGGCGTTTTTGCAGAGCACCATCGGCGCGGGCCAAAATGGCTTGGCGGACAACGGATACATCCCGATTCCGGATTCGTTCAAGTCGAAACTGTCGGCATCGGTCAATGCGATCGCCTGATCCCGGGATGTCATGACCCGAGGAGGCATTGCCAGTCCGTCGACCCGAAATCAGCCTGGGCTGAAGGCGACTGACCCGCGCAAGGCGCACCGCGGCGACCGGCTGTTCAAGTTGGTCGCCGCGGCCGCCGGCACCACGATCGTGATCGCGATCGTGCTGATCGCGGTGTTCCTGTTGCTGCGCGCCGTCCCGTCGTTGCGGGCCAACCACGCGAATTTCTTCACCAGCGCCGAATTCAACACCACCAAGGCGACACACCTGGCGTTCGGCATCCGCGACCTGTTCATGGTCACGGTGCTGAGTTCGATCACCGCGCTGGTGCTGGCGGTGCCCATCGCCGTCGGGATCGCGGTGTTCCTCACCCAGTACGCGCCCAAGCGGCTGGCGCGACCCTTCGGTGCGATGGTCGATCTGCTGGCCGCGGTGCCGTCGATCATCTTCGGGTTGTGGGGGATCTTCGTGCTGGCCCCCAAGCTCGAGCCGATCGCGACGTTCCTCAACCGCCACCTGGGCTGGCTGTTCCTGTTCAAGGAGGGCAACGTGTCGCTGGCCGGCGGCGGCACCATCTTCACCGCCGGCATCGTGTTGTCGGTGATGATCCTGCCGATCGTCACCTCGGTGTCGCGGGAGGTGTTCCGCCAGACCCCGCAAATCCAGATGGAGGCCGCGCAGGCGCTGGGCGCCACGAAGTGGGAGGTGGTGCGGATGACCGTGCTGCCGTTCGGCCGCAGCGGTGTCATCGCGGCGTCGATGCTGGGGTTGGGCCGCGCCCTGGGCGAAACCGTGGCGGTGCTGATCATCCTCCGGTCGGCCGCCCGCGCCGGCAATTGGTCGCTGTTCGACGGCGGCTACACGTTCGCGTCCAAGATCGCTTCGGCGGCGGCCGAATTCAGCGAACCGCTGCCCACCGGCGCCTACATCTCCGCCGGGTTTGCGCTGTTCGTCCTGACGTTCATCGTCAACGCGACCGCTCGCGCGATCGCCGGCGGGAAGGTCAACGCATGACCGCCTCGAGCATCGACGCGTTCGACCTGCCGGTCAAGCCCGAGCCGTTCAGCCCGCTGAGCCTGCGGCGGCGGCTCACCAACGGCGCCGCGACGACGTTTTTCGTCGCCTCGTTCGCCGTGGCCCTGGTGCCGCTGATCTGGGTGCTGGGCGTGGTCGTCGCGCGCGGGTGGTACGCCGTCACCCGGTCGGGCTGGTGGACCCACTCGCTGCGCGGCGTGCTGCCCGAGGAGTTCGCCGGCGGCGTGTACCACGCGCTGTACGGGACGCTGGTGCAGGCCGGGGTGGCCGCGGTGCTGTCCGTGCCGCTGGGCCTGATGACCGCGGTGTTCCTGGTGGAATACGGGTCCGGCCGGCTGGTGCGCGTGACGACGTTCATGGTCGACGTCCTCGCCGGGGTGCCCTCGATCGTGGCGGCGCTGTTCGTCTTCAGCCTGTGGATCGCCACCCTGGGCTTCCAGCAGAGCGCCTTCGCCGTGGCGTTGGCGTTGGTCCTGCTGATGCTTCCGGTGGTGGTGCGCTCGACCGAGGAGATGCTCAGGCTGGTGCCCGACGACCTGCGGGAGGCGAGCTACGCGCTGGGCGTCTCCAAATGGCGGACCATCGTGCGCATCGTCATCCCGATCGCGATGCCCGGCATCGTGTCCGGGGTCCTGTTGTCGGTGGCGCGCGTGATCGGCGAGACGGCGCCGGTGCTGGTGCTGGTCGGCTACAGCCGTTCCATCAACCTCGATATCTTCCACGGCAACATGGCCTCGCTGCCGCTGCTGATCTATACCGAACTGACCAACCCCGAGCACGCCGGCTTCCTGCGCATCTGGGGCGCGGCCCTGAGCCTGATCATCATCGTGGCGGTGATCAACCTGCTGGCCGCGGCGTTCCGCTTCCTGGCGACCCGGCGGCGCTGAGCGCCGTTCAGGACTTCGAGGCCGCCTTCGATCGGGTCTTTTTCGCCGGTGCCTTTTTTGCGGTGGACTTTTTGGCGGGCGTCTTTTTGGCCGGGGTCTTGGCGGCCGATGCCTTCTTGGCCGGGCCGCCGCCCGAGCGCGCCTTGACGCTGGCCTCCAGCTTGGCCAGCAGGTCGGAGACGTCTTCGGTCTCGTCGAGTTCCTTGGGCCGCTCCTCGGCGGTAAACGCCTCGCCGCCTTCGAGTTTGGCCTGGACCAGCTCGTGCAGTTGCTCCTGGTAGTCGTCGTGGTAGCGGTCGGGGTTGAAGTCCTCGGCCATCGACTCCACCACCTGGCCGGCCATCTTGAGCTCCGCGGGTTTGATGTCGACCTTCTTGTCCAGGACGGGAAAGTCGGGATCGCGGATCTCGTCGGGCCACAACAACGTGTGGATGACCATCACGTCGCGCTTGCCAAAGTCCTTGACGCGCAAGGCGGCCAGCCGCGTCTTGTTGCGCAGCGTGAAGTGCACGATCGCCATCCGGTCGGTCTCGGCGAGCGTCTTGGCCAGCAGCACATAGGATTTGGACGACTTGGAGTCGGGCTCCAGGAAGTAGCTGCGGTCGAACAGCATCGGGTCGACCTCGTCGGCCGGGACGAACTCGAGCACCTCGATCTCACGGCTGCGTTCTTCGGGCAGGGTGGCGATGTCGTCGTCGGTGATCACGACCATCTGGCCGTCGTCGGACTCGTAGGCCCGGGCGATGTCGCGGTATTCGACGACTTCGCCGTCCTTCTCGCACACGCGTTGGTATCGGATGCGGCCGTTGTCCTTGGCGTGCACCTGATGGAACTTGATGTCGTGGTCCTCGGTGGCGCTGTACACCTTGACCGGGACGTTGACCAGCCCGAACGCGATCGAGCCCTTCCAGATGGAACGCATGTAAGTCAGTATGCCCGGACTACAAGCAGCTAACGCGTTCAGGAAGCGTTTGCTGCGGAGGCCACGGCGGTCCGGTCCGGCAGGTCAGCACCCGGTCGGGCAACCGTCAACGCCGATAGCAGGGCCGCATTGTCCAGCGCGGCGGTCAACGCATCCGGCGCGATTCGCCGCAGTTCTTCGCGGCGATCCGCGCCCAACAGGTCCATCGTCCACAGCGCGTCGATCAGCCCGACCATGAACGCGTCACCGGCGCCGACGGTGTCCACCACCCGAACCGGCCTGGCGGCGACCCTGGCCTCGCCGGCCGCGCAGAGCGCCACCGCGCCCCGGGCGCCCATCGTCACGGCGACCATCGAAGGCCCCGACGCCAACCAGGACCGGGCGGTCCAGTCCGGTTCGTGGTCGGGGTCGATCCAGCGCAGGTCCTCCTCGCTGGCCTTGACGATGTCGCTCCGCTCGACGAGGCGTTCGATCCGCTCGCGGGCCACGCCTCGGTCGGCTATCAACGCCGGCCGCACATTGGGGTCGAAGGTGATCGTGGCCGAGACGCGATAGGTGTCGATCAATGCCGCGACCGCCAGGCAGCCGGGCTCGTAGACGGCGGCAATCGATCCGGTGTGCAGGACAAGGGGTGGGGTCACCACCGGGGTACCGGAAAGCCGCCACTCCAGGTCGAACAGGTAGTCGGCCGAGCCGCCCTCGCCCAGGGTGGCTCTCGCGGTGGACGTCCGGGCCGCCGGGGTGCTATCCGAAACGAGTTGCACCCCAGCAGCATTCAGATATGCACGGATGCTCTGGCCGGGTGGGTCGTCACCGATGTGAGTCAGTAGCTTCACGCCGCGGCCCAGCCGGCTCAGTCCGACCGCGACGTTGAGCGGGCTGCCGCCGACGTGCTCGTTACCGTCGATGATGTCGATCAACGACTCGCCGATCACCAGGCCGCTGTTCATCGCAGCAGTTCCTCGAGCGTCGAGCGAGCTCCCTTGCGGTGCAACGAATCCAGCGCCCAGCTATAGTCCTGGACGAAGCGGGGTTGGTGGGCCAGATCGCAGAACACCGCAGTGACCTCGATGAACGCGGTGGGATTCTCGCGCTGCGAGCGGGCGATCGGAATGAGCGAGTCGGCCAGCTGGTCCAACACCTCGTACGGCTCGCCCCACTCGTCGACACCCTCGGCGTAGCGGGCCCAGCTGGCCACCGTCGCGGCCGCGAGCCGAACCGGGCCGTCGTTGGCCAGGTTGTCGCAGATGACGGGATACAGCCATTTGGGGATGCGATCCGACGAGTAGGCGCACAGCCGCGCGACGGTGTCGCGCACGGCCGGGTTGGCAAACCGCTCGATCAAGGTGCGGCCGTATTCGTGCAGGTCGATTCCCGGTATCGGCGGCAGCGTCGGGATGGCCTCGGTGTCGAAGTAAGACAGCAACAACTTGGCGAACAACGGATCCTGCGCCGCCTCGTGGACGAACTCGTAGCCACACAGGTGGGCGAAGTAGGCCAGGCACTGATGCCCGGCGTTGAGCAGTCGCAGCTTCATCAGCTCGTATGGGCGCACATCGTCGACCAGCAGCACGCCCGCTTGTTCCAGCGGCGGCCGGCCGTCGGCGAAGTCGTCTTCGAGAACCCAGGCGGCGAACGGCTCCGCCACCACCGGCCACCGGTCATCGACGCCCAAGTCGCGCCGCACTTCCGCGGCCATCTCCAAAGTCGTTGCCGGAGTGATGCGATCGACCATCGAACAGGGGAACCGGACGTGCTCCGCCACCCACGCGGCCAGCTCGCGGTCGACGCGTTCGGCACCCGCGAGCACCGCCCGCCTCGCAACCTCACCGTTGTTCTCGATGTTGTCGCAGGAGGCGATCGTCGGTGCGGCGATTCCGCGGCGGCGACGCCGGTCCAAAGCCTTGGTGATCAACGCGAACGCGGGCCCGTCGGGATCGCGATACCCACCTTCGGTGATGGTCAGCGAGATGATCCGGGTGGACGGCGCAGCAAGGACTTCCAGCGCGGACTCCGGATCGTCGGGCGCGTAACGGTAGTCGACGATCGAGCCGATCACTTCTGCGCCCCGGCTGCCGTCGGGATTTTCCAGAACGAGCGTGTACAGCCCGTCCTGATCGTTCATGACGTCGCGCATGGTCCAGTCGGTCGGCAGCACGCCTACCCCGCAGATGCCCCACTCGCGGGCCAAACCCTGTTGCAGCAGCAGGTTGATGAACGCCGCCTGATGCGCCCGATGGAAGTGACCGGCTCCGATGTGCGCGATGCCGACGCTGACGCTGCCGCGGTCATATTTCGGGCCGTCGATCGGCAGCTTCGAGAGTTCGGCATTGTTCAGCTTGATTGCGTTGGCCGCCATTGGCCGCCTCCTCCCCGGGCCGCAGCCCGGATCGTCATCGGGCCGGGGAACGTCCAGCCCGCGCGGGCGACAACAGCAGAACCTCGGCGAGAGCACGCCACGAATCGGTTATCGCGACTGCGCCGGCGTCTATCAATTCTGCCCGGCGGCACTCCCGTTCGTCAGGGAGCACGAACATCAGGTTGCCGACGGTGGCGTAGCCGGCCGCGACCGCGGACGCCACGCCGGCCACGGAGTCTTCGATAGCCAGCCCTTGTTCCGGTTCGATGCCCAGCGCCCGGCCGGCGTGCAAATACACCGCCGGGTCGGGCTTGCTCGTCGGCACGGGAAGAGAATCCTCCGCGCTGAACGTCACCGCCTCCGACAGCAGCGCGTCAAGGCCCGTCGCCGCGAAGCAGGCCCGCAGGCGCCCCGTGGCGCTGGAACTGACGGCCGCCAGTGCGTAGCGCGCCGCGAGGTGTCGCAGCGGTTCCAGCACCTCTGGATCGGGAGCCAGGGTGACGGCCAGATGCGCGGTGACCCGTTCGCGCTCGTCGCCCACCCACCGTTCGAGTTCGTCCGCGCATAACGCCTTGCCGCTCGCCACATCGGCGGTGGAGGCGACCATCGCTGCGGGACGGCCCCGGGTCAACTCCTCATCGAGCGGCACTTCGCACTGCACCGCCAGGTCGAGAGCGGTATTGCGGAAGTTCTTCCCGACCGCGCGCTGGCGCAACTCCTCGGCGCTCAGCGGAGCGGTCACGCCGAACCTGGCCAGGAAACGGTTCGTCACCTCCGTCGAGGCATCGAAAGCCGGCCTCTCCGACCCGAACAGGTTGTCGTCGGCGTCGCACAGCAACGTGGTGATCGGTGCCGCGTCGAAGGCGCGCACCCATGTCAGCTCGGGTTTCATCGCAACACCAACTGCCGCTCGCCGTTGCGCATGGCGTCGCGCAACGTGGGCACCACACCTCGGTCGTCGATGTCCGAGATCATCTCGCCAAGGAGCTTCGCGAAACCGGGGACAGCGCGTACCTCCGCGAACATCTCATGGCTCAGCAGCGGATCGGGATTGGTGCCTGCCATGTTGGCCAACCTAGCCACCGGTATCGCCTGCGAGTCTTCGAGGCGCAGCGTTCTCCCCTTGAGGTCGTGGCCGCGCATGTAACGGGCCCACCCGGCAACGGCCAACATCAGCAGCGTGTGCGGCCTGCCCTGCGCGATCGCCTCCCGCAGGGAGGGCAGGACGAACTGCGCGATCTTGCCCGTGCCTCGTCGCGCCAGCCGCGATAATTGGTCGCTCAGGCGGGGATTGCTCAGCCGATCGAGCAGGGTGTCCCGGTACGCGGGTGTGTTCATGCCCGGGACCGGCGGCAGCAGGGGCTGGATCTCGTCGCCCAGCAGTTTTTCGATGTAGTCGAAGATGACGCGGTCCTGCATCGCTTCGGCGGTTTGCCGGTAACCGGCCAGCGTGGCCAGGCACGCGAGCGCGATATGGGTTCCGTTGAGCAAACGGGTCTTGACCAGCTTGTGGTCGCTGACATCGGCAACGAATTCCGCGCCGACCTCGTCGAGTGGCGGCCGCCCGTTGCTGAACGAATCCTCGATCACCCACTGGCGGTACGGCTCGGTCACGACCGGCCACTTGTCGGCGACGCCAAAGGTCTGCTCGACGAATGTGCGCTCCGATGTGGAGGTTTGGGGGGTGATGCGATCGACCATGGTCGACGGGAACGCGACGTGCGTCTCGATCCACCGGGCCAGTCCGGGATCCTTCAACGCGGCGAACGACACCAGCGCGGTTCGCGCCGGGCGGGTGTTGCCGGGAATGTTGTCGCAGCACAGCACGGTGAACGGCGCCACGCGCGCCCGGCGGCGCCGGTCGAGGGCTTCGGCCAAGTATCCCCACGCGGTGGCATACCCTGCGGCGGCGCCATGGGACGCGACGGCGTCGGCGCGCACGTCGGGGTGATCGGCGTCGAACTCGTCGGTGACCGGATTCAGGAAGTATCCGTTGTCGGTGATCGTCAGGCTGACGATGCGGGTGTGCGGGTCGACCAGGGCCGCGCGGACCGCCGCGCCGTCGTTGGGTGCGTAGTGAACGGAACCGATCGAGCCGACCACGCGGGCGGTCTGGCGGTCACGGCCGCGCTGCACGACGGTGTACAGCCCGTCCTGGGCCGACAGCAGTTCTTTGGCGTCGGGAGAGTGCAGGCTGACGCCGGTCACCCCCCAGCGATCCGAAATGCCCGAGCGGGCAAGGTCATCGAAGTACACGGCCTGGTGTGCGCGGTGGAAGTTCCCCGCCCCGATGTGAACGACGCCACGGTGGAGGCGGGATCTGTCGTAGGCCGGCACGTCCAGTCGTTGCGAATGCAGTCGCAATGTCGCGTCACTGAGGGGGACGCCGTCGGAGTGCCAGGGCGGATCGATGACATCAAGCATCGACCTCCACCTGTACCCGGAGGGTGGTGGTCGGTCAACGCGTCCGTGGGTGATGTCACAAAATGGATCGACGGGAATTCCGATAGGTGGTGGTCAGGCCGTTGGCACCGCTGAAACGCGTAGGTTGACAACATGGCAGCACGGGTGAAGCTCACCAACGCCGACAAGGTGCTCTACCCGGCCACCGGAACCACCAAGCGCGACGTCTTCGATTACTACACCCGCATCGCCGAGGTGATGCTGCCGCACATCGCCGGTCGCGCCGCCACCCGCAAGCGCTGGCCCAACGGCGTCGAGCAGGAGTCGTTCTTCGAAAAGCAGCTGGCGTCTTCGGCGCCCGAGTGGCTGCCGCGGGCCAGCGTCACCCACCGGTCGGGCACGACGACGTACCCGATCATCGACAGCACCGACGGGTTGGCCTGGATCGCGCAGCAGGCGGCGCTGGAGGTGCACGTGCCGCAGTGGCGGTTCGTCGCCGAGTGGACCCGAAGCCGGGCCGAGGAGCTGAAGCCCGGCCCGGCAACGCGATTGGTGTTCGACCTGGATCCCGGCGAGGGTGTGACGATGCCGCAACTGTGCGAGGTCGCCCACGCCGTGCGGGAGCTGATCACCGATATCGGGCTGACCCTGTATCCGCTCACCAGCGGCAGCAAGGGCTTGCACCTGTATGCGCCGCTGGACAGCCCGGTGAGCAGCAGCGGCGCCACCGTGCTGGCCAAACGTGTTGCGCAGCAACTGGAAAAGGCGATGCCCAAGCTGGTCACCTCGACCATGACCAAGAGCCTGCGGGCGGGCAAGGTGTTCCTGGACTGGAGCCAGAACAACGGCTCGAAGACCACCATCGCGCCCTATTCGCTGCGCGGGCGCGAACACCCGACGGTCGCCGCGCCCCGCACCTGGGAGGAACTGGAAGACCCGCAACTGCGTCAATTGCGCTACGACGAGGTGCTCGACCGGGTCGGTCATGACGGCGACCTGCTGGAGGAGCTGGACGCCGACGCGCCGGTTCGCGACCGGCTGGCCAAATACCGCAGCATGCGCGACGCGTCGAAAACCCCAGAGCCGGTTCCGGACTCGAAACCCGTTGCGGGCCGGGGAAACACATTCGTCATCCAGGAGCACCACGCGCGCCGGCTGCACTACGACTTCCGGCTGGAGCGCGACGGCGTGCTGGTGTCGTGGGCGGTGCCGAAGAACCTGCCGGAGACCACCTCGGTCAACCACCTGGCGGTGCACACCGAGGACCACCCGCTGGAATACGGCGGCTTCGAGGGCGTCATCCCCAAGGGCGAGTACGGGGCCGGCCGGGTGGTCGTCTGGGATGCCGGCACCTACGAGGCCGAGAAGTTCCTCGACGACGAGGTCATCGTCAACCTGCACGGCAACCGAATCTCCGGGCGCTACGCGCTGATTCAGACCAACGGCGACCAGTGGCTGGCCCACCGGATGAAGGACCAGAAGGTCTTCGAGTTCGACACGCTCGCCCCGATGCTCGCCTCGGAGGGTTCGGTGTCGGGCTTCAAGGCCGGTCAGTGGGCGTTCGAGGGCAAGTGGGACGGCTACCGGCTCCTGGTGGAGGCCGATCACGGCGAGGTGCGGATACGGTCCCGACGGGGCCGCGAAGTGACCAAGGAGTATCCCGAATTGCGTTCGCTGGCCGCCGATCTGGCCGACCACCACGTCGTGCTGGACGGCGAGGCCGTCGTCCTGGACAAGCACGGGGTGCCGAGCTTCCACGCGATGCAGAACCGGGGCCGGGGCAGCCGGGTCGAATACTGGGCGTTCGATCTGCTCTACCTCGACGGCCGCTCGCTGCTGCGGGCGCGCTACTCCGACCGGCGCAAGCTGCTGGAAACCCTGGCCGGCGCGGGCAGTCTGATCGTTCGCGAATTGCTGCCCGGCGACGGACCCGAGGCGCTCGAGCGCTCACTCGAACGCGGCTGGGAGGGCGTGGTCGCCAAAAAACGTGACTCCACCTATCAGCCCGGCCGGCGTTCGGCGTCCTGGATCAAGGACAAGCACTGGAACACCCAGGAAGTCGTCATCGGCGGCTGGAAGGCCGGAGAAGGCGGGCGCACCAGCGGCATCGGCTCGCTGCTGATGGGCATCCCCGCCGACGGGGGACTGCGCTTCGCGGGGCGGGTGGGCACCGGCTTCACCGAACGCGACCTGGCGAACCTGAAGAAGACGCTGGCGCCGCTGCACACCGACGCGTCCCCGTTCGACCCGCCGCTGCCCCGCAGCGAAGCGCGGGGCGTGACGTACGTCGAGCCGGTCCTGGTCGGCGAGGTGCGCTACAGCGAATGGACCCCCGATGACCGCCTGCGCCAATCGAGTTGGCGCGGGCTGCGGCCGGACAAGAAACCGAGTGAGGTGGTACGCGAGTGAAATGGGTTACCTACCACGGCGATGACGGCGAGCGCGCCGGAGTGTTGTCCGGCGACGTCATCCATGCGATGCCGGCGGGCGTGGCGCTGCTCGAGCTCGTCGGCCGCGGCGCCGACGGGCTGCGCGCGGCCGGTGAGGACGCGCTGCGGTCGCCGTCGGCGGTGGCGCGGCTCGACGAGGTGCGGTTGCTGGCGCCGATTCCGCGCCCGCCGTCCATCCGGGACTCGCTGTGCTTCCTGGACCACATGCGCAACTGCCAGGCCGCGCTCGGCGCCGGCCGCGTCCTGGCCGACACCTGGTACCGCATTCCCGCCTTCTACTTCGCCTGCCCGGCAACGGTTTTGGGACCCTACGACGACGCCCCCGCCGCGCCCGGAAGCGCCTGGCAGGACTTCGAATTGGAGATCGCCGCGGTCATCGGCACCACCGGCAGGGACCTGACCGTCGAGCAGGCCGAAGCGGCCATCATCGGCTACACCATCTTCAACGACTGGTCCGCGCGCGACCTGCAGCAGCTGGAGAGCCAGCTCGCGATCGGGCAGGGCAAGGGCAAGGACAGCGGGGTCACCCTTGGCCCGTACCTGGTCACCCCCGACGAGCTCGAGCCCTACCGGCGTGACGGCAAGCTGGACCTGCGGGTGACGGCCCTGGTGAACGACACCGTCATCGGGTCGGGGTCGACCGCCCAGATGGACTGGACCTTCGGCGAGGTGATCTCCTACGTCTCGCGCGGCGTGACGCTGGTGCCCGGCGACGTCATCGGCTCGGGCACCGTGCCCACCTGCACGCTCGTCGAGCACCTCAATCCCGCTGCGCTGGAATCGTTTCCGGGATGGCTGCGCGACGGCGACGTCGTCACCCTCCGGGTCGAGGGCCTGGGGGAGACCCGGCAAACCGTGCGCGCCAGCGCCGCGCCGCACCCGTTGGCTCCCCGGCCCAATCCTGACGCCGCGCCAGTCCCCGCCCGGGTCAACCGGGCGCCGGCGAAGGTGCCCTACACCCGCGGCCTGCACGAGGTCGCCGACCGGGTGTGGGCGTGGACCCTGCCGGACGGCGGCTACGGGTGGAGCAACGCCGGGCTGGTCGCCGGCGACGGCGCCTCGCTACTCGTCGACACCCTGTTCGACCTGGCGCTGACCCGCGAAATGCTCACCGCCATGCGACCCATGACCGACAGCGCGCCGATCACCGACGCCTTGATCACCCACTCCAACGGCGACCACACCCACGGCAACCAACTGCTGGATGCCTCGGTGCGGATCCTCGCCGCCCAGGGCACCGCCGACGAAATCGCCCACGGGATGGCGCCCGAGATGCTGGCCATGGCGCAGACCGCCAACCTCGGCCCGGTCGCGACCCCCTACACGCGGGATCGCTTCGGGCACTTCGACTTCAGCGGCATCACGCTGCGCAACGCCGACCAGACGTTCGACCGCGAGCTCACCATCGAGGTGGGCGGGCGGCGCGTCGACCTGCTCAACCTCGGCCCCGCGCACACCGCCGCCGATTCGGTCGTGCACGTGCCCGACGCGGGCGTGCTGTTCGGTGGCGACCTGCTGTTCATCGGCTGCACCCCGATCGTCTGGGCCGGCCCGATCGCCAACTGGGTCGCCGCGTGTGACGCGATGATCGCGCTGGACGCCCCGATCGTGGTTCCCGGTCACGGGCCCGTCACCGACCCGGACGGGATCCGCGCGGTTCGTGGCTATCTCGCGCACGTCGCCGAGCAGGCCGAGCTCGCCCACCGCAAAGGGCTGTCGTGGTCGGAGGCGGCCGACACCATCGACCTCGGCGAGTACGCGAGTTGGCTGGACGCCGAGCGTGTCGTCGTCAACGTCTACCAGCGCTACCGCGAACTCGACCCCGACACACCGCAATTGGAGGTCATGGCGCTGCTGGTGATGCAGGCCGAGTGGCTGGCCAAACACGGCTGAGCGCTCGCGAGGGTGCAACTGGCGAGGCATCGGCCGAGAGCGGGGCTCGGTAGTTGCACTCTCGCGGCTAGGTTTTGATCGCCCGCACGAAGCTGATCGCGTTCGCCGCGCCCTGCCGCTCGCCCTCCGCCAATTCCCGCAGACCGGCCGCGATGAACAGGTCGTTGAGCCCGAACGTGGTCGCGTCCCAGCCGTCGCCGCCCAGGTGCGCGGCGACGTCGGTGTGCTGGCCGGGGTAGGTCAGGCCGGCGATGTCCAGGTCGAGCCCGTGGCGTCGCCAGCCCTCCGTCGTGCGGCGCGCCCGCTCCTGCGACTCCGGCGAACCGTCGTTGAGCGTTCCGAAGTCGGCGGCGAATCGGCTGCCCTCGGCCGACAATGGGGTGATCGCGTCGAGCAACCGCACCTCGGCCTCCGGCGGGAGAAACCCGATGAGCAACCCCTCGGCCAGCCACGCCGTCGGCGTGGCCGGGTCGAAGCCGGCCGCTTGGAGCGCCGCCGGCCAATCGTCGCGAAGGTCGATGCCGATCGTGCGGAGCTCGGCGGTGGGGGCCGCGCCGATCTGCGACAGGGTCGCGGTCTTGAACGCGATCACCTCGGGCTGATCGACCTCATACACCGTCGTGCCGGCCGGCCACGCCAGCCGGTATCCGCGGGAATCCAGCCCGGACGCCACGATCACGACCTGACGCAGGCCCACCTTGCCGGCCGCGGCGAAGTAGTCGTCGTAAAACCGGGCGCGGGCGGCGAACGTGTCGACCATCCGGGGAAAGCCGACGGCCTTCTCGAGCTCGTCGGAATCGAGCTCGCCGCCGGCCAGCTTGGTGAATACGTCCAGCCCGACGGCGCGGACCAGCGGTTCGGCGTACTCGTCGGTGACGACCGGCTGCGGGCCGCGGGTGGCGGCCGCGCGCGCCGCGGCGACCATGGTGGCGGTGGCGCCGACGCTGTTGGCGAGGTCCCAGGTGTCGCCCTCGGTGCGTGCCATCGAGAATCTCCCTTCGGTGTCGCGACAGCACCACCGTAGGCCGCATCGCCTACGGTTTGGGGATGCCCGCAGTGGAATTCGAAACGGTCGACGACAACATCGCCCGCATCACCCTCAACCGGCCGGAGCGCCTCAACGCCATCGACGGTTCGCTGATCGACGGCGTCGACAACGCGCTCGACGCCCTCGCCGGGGGCGAGCACCGGGTGGCGATCCTGACCGGTGCCGGACGGGGATTCTGCGCGGGTGCCGACCTGAGCGGCACCGGCGAAGCCTGGACCAAGCCCCGACCGGGCAGCCCCGCGTTCAAGGTCAACTACGACTCCCAAGTCCGGCTGGCCAACCTGTACACCCGGATCTACGAGCTGGACATCCCGGTGATCGCCGCGGTCAACGGCGTCGCCGTCGGGGGTGGGCTGGCGTTCACGCTCGTCAGCGACATCCGCGTCGCGTCCGAGAACGCCCGGTTCGGATCCGTGTTCATCAAGGCCGGCTTCTCGTCGATGGACATGGGCACCAGCTACCTGCTGCCGAAGATCGTCGGGGCCGGCGTGGCGCGCGAGCTGATGCTGACCGGCCGCATCATCGACGCGGCAGAGGCCTACCGCATCAAGCTGGTGCACGAGGTGGTGCCGGCCGACGAGCTGATGACCGCCGCGCTGAAGCTGGCCCGCTCGATCGCGGAGAACAACGCGTATGGCGTGTGGCAGACCAAGATCGGCCTCAACGCGGCGCTGGACGCGCCCAGCCTGCGGCACGCCATCGAACTGGAGAACCGCACCCAGATCCTCAGCGGATTCACCAACAATCCGACCGAGGCGGCCATGGCGCACCGGGAGAAACGGGCCCCGAAGTGGGATCCCCTGTGACGGCTAGACTTTCGACATCACTTTCTCGGCGAACCGTTCCAGGTTGCGGATCTTGTTCTCCAGCGGTTCGGGATCGGGTCCCTGGATGTAGGGGTACCGGAAGCCCACGATGGCGTCGGTGACGCCCTTGTCCTCGAGCCGCTTGATGCCGTCGACGGTGTAGGCGTCCATCGAGATCGCGTGGATTTCGAACGGCGCCGTCTTGCCCTCTTCCTCGCGATACTTCTTGACCTTCGCGATCAGGTTGTCGAGTTCCTCGGGGTCGCTGCCGCCGCCGTGCATCCAGCCGTCCAGGCGCGCCGCCCGCCGCAGGGCGGCATCGGCGTGGCCGCCGACCAGGATCGGAATCGGTTGCGTGGGAGCGGGACTCATCTTGGTCTTGGGGATGTCGTAGAACTCGCCGTGGAACTCGAAGTACTCGCCGGTGGTGAGGCCCTGCACGATCTCGATGCATTCGTCGATCCGCTTGCCGCGCTTGGCGAACGGGATGCCCATCAACTCGTAGTCCTCGCGCCACGGGCTGGTGCCGACGCCGAGCCCCAGCCGGTTGCCGGTCAGCGCGGCCAGTGAGCTCGCCTGCTTGGCCGTCAGCGCCGGGTGCCGGACGGTCATCTTGAGGACGAAGAAGTTGAACCGCAGGTTTTTGGTCACCGCCCCTAGCGCCGCCGCCAGCACGAAGGCCTCGATGATCTCCTTGCCGTCCAGGAACTCGCGGCCGCCGTCGGGGGTGTACGGGTAGGTGGAGTCCGACTCGAACGGGTAGGCGATGCTGTCGGCGATGGTCATGCTGTGGTAGCCGGCCTCGTCGGCCGCCTTCGCCAGCGGGATGTAGTACGACGGGTCGGTCAGTGACTCCGCGAAGCTGAACCGCACGTGATCTACCTTCCTTGCAGAATGAGTCCTATGACACTAGAACGTGTTCTAGTTTGACCCGCATTCGGGTTTTCGACAAGGCACAACCGCGGTGAGGCCGCCTAGCGACGCTAAAGCTGGTTCTCCGGGCCGATGACGGCCCAGACCGTCTTGCCCGACGAGGTGGGGGTGCTGCCCCAGGCGCGCGACAGCGCGTCGACGATCGCCAGGCCGGACACGTCGATGCCCTGGTCCGGCGACGGCAGCCGCACGGCCGGTGTGCTGCTGCCGTCGGACACGGCGATGGTCGCCGACGTGCCGTCGGTCTCGAGGCGCATCATCGGAACGCTGCCGGTGTGTTCCAGCACGTTCTCGACGAACACGTTGACCACCACCAGCGCGACCGGGATGAGCGCGGGCTGCGACCAATCGGTCAGCCACTCGCGGACCAGCCGGCGCGATTCGCGCAGGCTGGTCAGGTTGGCGGGCAGCTCGGCATCGGCATGCCGCACGCTGCGGCGGGTGAGCCGGTCGAGCGCCTTGAGCGCGGATTTCTCGGTCGCGTACACCGGCATGAAGCGGGTGACCCCGCTGTCGGTGATGGTCTCCCGGGTCGTGCGATCGGCGCAGACCAGCAGGATCGGAACGCCGGGTCCGGTGTGGACCTGCCAGCGCACCCCGAGGATGCTCGACCAGGTTGCCTTCGTGGGCGCTTGCAGCCCGGAGACGTTGACGACGACGGCGGAGGGGTCGTCGAGCGTGGCCTTCATGACGATGTCGCGCAGGGCCGCGGAGCTGCTGCTATCCAGCACGCCTTCGACCGTGAGGACGACGACCGACTGGTCGGTGCGCGCCGCAACGGCCAGGGAGCTCGGCGACTCAGCTACCGCGCTCACGTCAGCCACCCCTTTCCCGTCAGGGCCTCATCCTCGCTATCCTCGCCGACCGTTACCCGCGGCGACGTGTCATGCGAGCGCGCGTGTCTCCATAGCAATGTAGGCGCACGCCTTCCCAACTTGGAAGAAAAAGGTTGCGACATCGTCATCCGGCCCGCCGCTTGCATACCCCGCTCCTCGATTTCGCGCCCTGCCGAACCGTTGAGAAACCCGCCCCCGCGGCGGCAACCGCACCCCAATCGGGCGCCGCTGACCGTGGCCGCTGCGCAGGCGGGTCGGCGATGAGGTGCCGGGTCGCCCGCTACGCCCGCGTGGCCAACCTCCCCCTTGCGAAGAAAATCAGATTGTTCCGGTTACCCATCGGCAACGGCCGGAAAACCAAGCCGCGCGGCGCGCAGCAAATCGGGCGTCAGCTCAGCGTGTAGGGCGGGGCGCCGACCCCGGCGACGGTGTGTGTGCCCCACGGCGTGCGTTCGACGATGCGTGCGGGTGCGCTGCGCTCGCCGACGGTCAGCGTCGCGGTTCGTGCCCCTTTGAGCGCCTCGTCGGGCAGGGGCTGCGCCGTGCCGCCGAAAACCGTGCCCTGCCAGTGGTAACGGCCGTCGATCGGGTCCAGCCGGCCGGCCAGCCGCACGCGCACGGGATGGTCGGCGCCGGCGATCGTCAGCGTCGCCGCGCCCTCGTAGGCCGCGTCCTTACCGCGCGCGGCGGAGGACACGTCGAAGGCCTTGGCGACAGGCTGGGGCCGGGCGGGTCGCACGTAGACGCGCTCGTTGAACACCCGGTCGTTGCTGCGGCGCACTTCGATGCGGGTGGCCCCGGTGCGCTCCATCCGCTGTAGGCACGCGGCGACGTAGCGCGCCTCGTCGGGGCCGGCGACGAAGAAGTAGTTGGGGAAACCGTGCAGGGCGACGCCGAAGTAGGGCTCCATGCCGTCGTGCCAGGCCTGGCGGGCGGTCAAGCCGCCGGCGCCGACCAAAGTCTCGTCCGAAATCCCCTCGGCGACCGCGAATCCGGTGCCGTAGACAATGGCGTCGGCGCGGTGCTCGGCCCCGTCGGCGGTCCGGATCCCCGATGGCGTGATCGCGGTGATCGCCGATCCCACCAACTCCGGCCGCGACCGCCCGCGGGCGGCCGGGTTGAGGCGCCGGCGCAGCCAGCGCCGGGCGCGGGTGGTGGGCAACGGCAACTCGTCGACGATCCGGCGCGGCGGGTGGGCGAAGACCGTCACCGAGGCCGCCGAGTTCATCAGCGCCGGAAGGTGCTGTCCGGCGGTGGAGTCGGCGCCGACGACCGCGATGCGCTTGCCCGCCGGCTCGAAACCGCGCGGCCACCGTGCCGCGTGGAAGGACTCGCCCAGGAAGCCGTCGCGCCCGGCGATGTCCGGCAGCCACGGGGCCTGCACCGGCCGGTACGCGGCGATGACGACGCGCGCCCGCAAAGTCTCACCGTCGGCTGTCGTCAGCAGCCAGCTGTCGGTGTCGTCGTCGAAGCGTGAACTCAGGATCGCCTCGTCGAGCGCCACGACGTCGTCGACGCCCCGCAGCGCCTCTCGCGCCAGCTGGCCGCCAACGCCCGCGCCGATGACGGCGACGTGGTGGCAGGGCTCGGCGGGGGCGGACGCCCGGCTCACAGAAACCTGCTGCGCTTCCAGCCCCGGCGCGCGATGGGGCCCAGCAGGCCCACCTCGGTCAAAAACGCCGCCAGCGGGGCGAAGCCGGCAACCTGCGTCTCGCGGCGATGGGCGCTGGCGCGCGCGGTCTTTCGGGCCCGCTTCGCGTCCAGGCCGGCGCGCGCGTAGGGGACCGGGTTGGAAAACAGGTAGTTGAAGAAGTAGCCGCCCAGGCCGTTGATGTTGGCCATGAACCATCGGTTGAGCCGCGGCATCTCCGCGGCCCGCTTGCGCGCCCCGTCGCGGGCGAACTGGATGTGGCGCGCCTCTTCGGTGACGTGAATCCGCATGAGCCGCTGGATGATCGGTTGCAGTTCGGGGTCGTCCATCATCTGCCGTTGCAGCGAGTCGAAGATCTCCTCACCGATGAGGGCGGCGATCCACAGCATCGAGCCGCGCTGAAACGCCAGCGGCAGCAGGTTGATGATCCAGCGGTGAAAACGCCGCGGGCGCACCGGCTTTGCGCCGATGCGTTCGATGGCCTTGCCGAACATGACCATGTGGCGGGTCTCGTCGCCGAGCTCGGTCAGCTTGTAATGCGTCGAGCGGCTGGTGGGGTCCTCGTGCAGGATGGTGCGCAGCAGCGACTGGTTGAGCATGTTCTCGAACCAGATGCCCGCCGAGAGCGTGTTGACCAGTTCCTGGCGCGACAGCTCGATCTGCTGCTCGCGGGTCATCTCGTCCCACATCGGCGTGCCGTACAGGGAAACCAGCCGCGGCGGCAGATAGAACTTGTCCGGGTCCAGCGGGGCGTCCCAGTCGATGTCGACGACGGGCTCGTAAGACTTTTTGACCGAGCCTTTCAGCAAACGGTCCGAGAACTCCTCACGACTCGGCCCGCTTGGCTTCATCGCAGTGGTCATCGTTGTGTCCCTTCGGTGCTTCCGACGGCCGGGGAGAAACGCAACAAATACGCAGTACCCATGGTACTGGGTACCTGGGGTCTTGGGCTAGAGGTTTGCGATTTCAATTAGGTTGACCCACGTGAGCCGGCATATCCACGTCATCGGCATCGGTGCCGGAAACCCCGATTACCTGACCGTCCAGGCCATCGAGGCGCTCAACGACACGCAGGTGTTCTTCGCGATGGACAAGGGGGAGGCGAAAAGCGACCTGGTGGCCCTGCGCCGGGAGATCTGCGCCCGGTTCATCCGCACGCCCGGATACCGCTTCGTCGAGCTGCCCGACCCGAAACGCGCGGGCGGCGGCGACTATCGCGGCGCGGTCGCGGAGTGGCACACCGCGCGCGCGGCCGTCTGGGCCGCGGCGATCGCGGCCGAGCTCGGCGCCGACGGTGTGGGGGCCTTCTTGGCCTGGGGGGATCCGTCGCTGTACGACAGCACGCTGCGCATCCTCGACGCGGTGGCGGCGGAGGTGGAGTTCAGCCTCGACGTCATCCCGGGCGTCACCGCGGTGCAGGCGCTGACGGCGCGGCACCGCATCCCGCTCAACGAGGTCGGCGAACCGGTCGTGATCACCACCGGAAGGCAGCTGCGCGCGCACGGGCTGGCCGGCTCCGCGGTCGTGATGCTGGATGCCGAATGTTCCTTTCAGGCCTGCCCGCCCGAGACCGCCATCTGGTGGGGCGCCTACCTCGGCACGGACGACGAGCTGCTGGTGGCCGGAACCGTCGGCGAGGTCGGCGCCCGCATCGCGGCGCTGCGGGCCGAGGCCCGCGCCCGGCACGGCTGGATCATGGACACCTATCTGCTGCGAGCGCCCTAGTTCGATCCGACTGCTGCCGGCCGGGATGGCGCTACGATTCGGGGCGTCGACCGATTTCGGGGCAATCGTCGGCGCGTTCGGAGGTCGGCGGATGTCGTTCGTGGTTGCGGCGCCGGAATACGTGGTCTCGGCGGCGTCGGATCTGGCGAATATCGGTTCGGTGATCGGCTCGGCGAACGCGGCGGCATCGGTGTCGACGTCGGCGGTGCTGGCCGCGGGTGCCGACGAGGTGTCGGCGGCCGTCGCGGCGTTGCTCGGCGCGCACGGCCAGGCATACCAGGCCGTCAGCGCCCAGGCGGCGGCGTTCCATCAGCAATTCGTGCACCTGATGATCGCCGGTGCGGGACAGTACGCCCTGGCCGAGGCGGCCAACGGCTCGCCGCTGCAGGACGCGCTGGCCCTGGTCAACGCGCCCAGCCTGGCGCTGACGGGCCGACCCCTGATCGGCGACGGCGCCAACGCGACCGCCCCGGGCGGCAACGGTGGCAACGGCGGCTGGCTGTTCGGCAACGGCGGCAACGGGGCGCCGGGGGCGGCCGGCCAAAACGGCGGCAGCGGCGGCGCGGCGGGCCTCTTCGGCAACGGCGGCAACGGCGCCGTCGGCGGTGCGGGTGCGACCGGTACGACCGGGCAGGCCGGGCAGGCGGGCGGCAACGGCGGAAACGGCGGCGCCGGAGGCTGGCTCTACGGCCGCGGCGGCAGCGGCGGGCTCGGCGGCGACGGCGGTCAGGCGGGAGCGGTCGCCAACAACCTGGTCGCCGGCAACAACGGCGGCGCGGGCGGCAACGGCGGCGCCGGTGGCCGCGCCGGGCTGCTGTTCGGCACCGGCGGGGCGGGCGGCGGCGGCGGAAACGGCGGAAACGCCACCGGCTCGGAGGCGGTGAACCAGTCCGGCGGCACCGCCGGGGCGGCCGGAAGCGGCGGCAACGGCGGGCACAGCGGCTGGATCTACGGCAACGGGGGCGCCGGCGGAAACACCGGCAACGGCGGTTCTTTCGTGGCCGACGCCAACGCCGCCAGCGGCGCGAACGGCGGTAGCTTCGGCATCAGCGCCGGCAACGGCGGCAACGCCGGGCTCTTCGGCAACGGTGGGCCGGGCGGTCAGGGCGGCCTGGGCGGGGCCGGGCAGAGCGTCAGCGCGGCCGGCGCGCTCTTCGGGGGTCAGGGCGGCGACGGTGGCTTCGGCGGCAACGGCGGCAGGGGCGGGTTCTTCTACGGCAGCGGCGGGCCCGGTGGCGCCGGTGGCGAGGGGGCTGGCGGCGGGGCCACCCCTAACCAGCCGCTCACCTTCAACGGCAACGGCGGCTTCGGCGGTTTCGGTGGCAACGGCGGCCAATCCGGGTGGATCGGCAACGGCGGCAGCGGCGGGGCCGGCGGCAACGGCGGCAACGCCGGCAACGGCGGCCACAACAGCGGTTCCGCCGGCGCGGGCGGGCTGGGCGGCTTCGGCGGCAACGCCGGGCTGTTCGGTAACGGCGGCTTCGGCGGCAACGGCGGTGACACCGGAAACCCGGCCAACGTCGGCGGACCCAACCAGGGCACCGTGTTCCAGACCGGCGCCGGTGGCGGCGGCGGTCAGGGCGGCTTCATCTATGGCAGCGGCGGCAACGGCGGATTCGCCGGCACCATACCCGCGGGCTTCACCGCCCCGCCCGGGAACGGCATCGGCGGGAGCGGCGGCAACGCGGGGCTGATCGGCAACGGCGGCGACGGCGGCGCGGGCGCCGGCGCCGCCCAGGGCGGGACGGGTGGCGCCGGTGGCTCCGGCGGGAAGCTCTTCGGCACCCACGGGACCGACGGGCCAGCTTAGATCCAGGCCTTCGCGATGGACACCCCGGCGGCCTGGTCGGCAGACTGAACGCGTGCCCGAACTCCCCGAGATTGAAGCGCTGGTCGACCATTTGCGGCGCCACGCCGTCGGCTCGACGGTCGGGCGCGTCGACGTCGGCGCGCTGTCCGTGCTGAAAACCTTCGACCCGCCGGTCAGCGCGTTGCACGGCCAGGCCGTGACCGGGGCGCAGCGGTGGGGCAAGTATCTGGGCCTGCAGGCCGGGCAGCTGTTCTTGATCGCCCACCTGTCGCGCGCGGGCTGGTTGCGCTGGTCCGACAGGCTGGCCCCGGCGCCGCTGCGCCCCGGCAAGGGCCCGATCGCACTGCGCGTGCACCTGGGCACCCCCGGAGAGGCGCCCGGCTTCGACCTCACCGAGGCCGGCACCCAGAAGCGGCTGGCGGTGTGGCTCGTCGACGACCCGCAGCTGGTGCCCGGCATCGCCGCGCTGGGCCCAGACGCGCTGGAACTCGGCCCCGCCGACCTGGCCGGGGTGCTGGCCGGCAACACCGGCCGCATCAAGACCGTGATCACCGACCAGAAGGTGATCGCGGGCATCGGCAACGCCTACAGCGACGAAATCCTGCACGTCGCGAAGATCTCCCCCTTCGCCACCGCGGGCAAGCTGTCCGACGAACAGCTCACCGCCCTGCACGACGCGATGATCTCGGTGCTCACCGACGCGGTGAGCCGCTCCGTCGGCCAGGGCGCCGCGACGCTCAAAGGGGAGAAGCGCTCCGGGCTGCGCGTGCACGCACGCACCGGGCTGCCGTGCCCGGTGTGCGGGGACACGGTGCGCGAAGTGTCGTTCGCGGACAAGTCTTTTCAGTACTGCCCGACGTGCCAGACCGGCGGCAAGATACTGGCCGACCGGCGGCTGTCCCGGCTGCTCAAGTAGTCGCCCGACCGAGACTCGACACCTGTCGATATGCTCCCCGGGTGACTCGTCAGAAGATCCTCATCACAGGCGCCAGTTCCGGTCTGGGGGCCGGGATGGCGCGCTCCTTCGCCGCCAAGGGTCGCGACCTTGGGCTGTGCGCCCGTCGCACCGGCCGGCTCGACGAGTTGAAAGCCGAACTGACGCAACGGTATCCGGGCATCAAGGTCGCCGTGGCGGCCCTCGACGTCAACGACCACGAGCAGGTGCCGAAGGTGTTCGGCGAGATCAGCGACGAGCTGGGCGGCGTCGACCGGATCATCGTCAACGCCGGCATCGGCAAGGGTGCCAAGCTGGGCTCCGGCAAGCTGTGGGCCAACAAGGCGACGCTGGAGACCAACCTGGTATCGGCACTGGTGCAGATCGAAACGGCGCTGGAGATGTTCAACAATAGCGGCTCGGGCCACCTGGTGCTCATTTCGTCGGTGCTCGGCAACAAGGGTGTGCCCGGCGTCAAAGCCGCCTACTGCGCAAGCAAAGCCGGGCTGACGTCCCTGGGCGAGTCGCTGCGCGCCGAATACGCGCGGGGTCCGATCAAGGTCACGGCGATCGAGCCGGGGTACATCGAATCGGAGATGACGGCGAAGTCGGCGAGCACGATGTTGATGGTGGACAACGAAACCGGCGTCAAGGCGTTGGTCGACGCCATCGAGCGCGAGCCCGGCCGGGCGGTGGTGCCGCGGTGGCCGTGGGCGCCGCTGGTGCAGCTGCTGCGGGTGCTGCCGCCCCCGCTGACCAAAAGGTTTGCGTAGCAAACCAGCGGCGAGCGTGCGTGTTGGCACGCGACACGCCGTGCGAACGTGTGCATTTGCGGACGCTCGCGGGGTGGGGTGACCGCTCGCGGGGTGGGGTGACCGCTCGCGGGGTGGGGTCAGACCGCGACCGGCGTGTAATGCGCTGCGTCGGTGGTGAATTCGGGCTTACCGTAGGTCGCCAGGCGCAGCTTGAGCAGCCCGATGACGTACGCGTCGGTGATGTCTCGGAGCACCGGGATGCGGCTGGCCTGCTGCACGGCGGTGAAGCGCCCGAAGATGAACGGCGCCGTCAGCGCGACGCGCAGGAGGTCGGCGGGGTCCAGCGAGACGCCCATGGCCCCGGCGACCTCCTGGTCGCCGTTGCAGAACGTGCGGACGAAGGTGAGCTTGGAAAAGCTCTTCTCGACGGCCTCGGCACACCGGTCGAACAGGCTGGTGCCCGGGCGCAGGTAGGCCGCCATCGTGCCGCTGACGAGTTCGCGGCAGATGTCGTCGAACCCGTCGCGCAGCAACGCCGAACGCGCGTGCATGACGTGCATGATGTCGGCGGGCTCGGCGGGCAGCAGCTCCGGCGGTAGGCCCAGCAGAAAGCAACGGTACCTGGCGAATTCGACCGCGGCGCGCTCCTGCTTGGTGAACTTCGTCCGGCCCTCCTGGCGCGCCTTGCGGGCCAGCAGGTACTGGCCGATCATGCCGGCGGGCATCTGGTCGACCTGGGGCACCGGCATTCCGTAGACCGCGACGTCCCACTTGTCGGATTTCTTCAGCGCGTTGTAGCGGACCATCGAGTGCATCAGCCGGACCATGGCGGCGGCCTCGAAGCCGGGGCCGTAGCGGTCCAGGGCGCCGGGCAGGGTGGTGACGGCGAAGAAGCTCGCCGTCTCGTTGACCCGCCGGGCGGCCCGCTTGCCCGACAGCGCGCCGGTCAGGGCCATCGGCAGCGCCGCGTAGGTGTTGGTGAACGTCGCGATGAAGGCGCCCCGCGTGATGAACGGGGCCAGCAACGCCGCGGGGATGCGCTCCTGGCGGGCGCCCTCGCGGACCAGGTCGAAGTCGATCCACTCCGGGGCGGCCTCCATGGCGGCGATGAACGCGGTGAGCTCCGACGGCGCGTCGGGTACGGCGTCGATCCCCTCGCGGCAGGCCGTCTTCAGCATGTCGATCAGGGACGCGACGCTGTGCGAATTCATCAGCGCCGCATAGGGATCGGCGACGACGTCGCCGAGCAAGGTGGCGGTGCTGATCAATTCCATGACACGATCGTCTGCCAGGATCGGCGCGCGGTCGGCGATCCAGGCGGGCAGGGCGGACTCGACGTCGGGCTCGATCGCCAGCCGATCGGGCCGCTGGTCGAAGTCGAAGTCGCCGTAGAGGTCGGGCTGCAGGTCCCGCTGGCTTCGGACCCGCCGCGCGAGTTCGGGGTAGTACGTGACCATCACAACCTCCCACTAACTAACACTTAGTGAGTAATACTCACAACTTGTTAGTTATGCTGTCAAGCATGAGCGCGGGCAACCCGAAGCGGCGCATGACCGCCGAGGGACGGCGCGAGCAAATCCTCGACGTCACGCACGCGATCGTGGACGCCGAGGGGTTCCACGCGGCGACACCGAACCGCATCGCCCGTCAGGCCGGCATCAATCGGTCGCTGATCTATCAGCTGTTCGGCGACCCCGCGGGGCTGTTCGTCGCGTTGATCGACCGCGAGGCGGCACGGGCCGGCGCGCAGTTCGCCGAGGCGATCTCCGGGTTGGACGCCGTCGCGCAGGATCAGTCGCTGGTGGTCGCGTTCGACGGTGTGCTGGCCGCCGTCGACGCCCACCCCGCAACCTGGCGGCTGTTCCTGTTCCCGCCGCAGGGTGCGCCACCGCAGCTGTATGCCCGTCTGGCGCAATCCCAGCGGGTCGTGCTCGAGTTCTTCGTGCGGGAGCTGCTGCGCCACAATCCCGCGCTGCACGAGCCGGAGTACACCGCGCGGATCCTGCATGCCGCCGGTCGCGAACTGCTGCAGCTGCATCTCAGCGACCCGCAGACCGCGACCGTGGACCGCTTACGAACCTTCGTGCGGCGCTTCGGTTCTGAGCTCGTTGCGGGCTAGCCGGTACGCCCTCGTTCGGTCCGGTAGCGCCGCACCAGCGCATCGGTCGAGCTGTCGGACTGCTTGGCCGGCGCCCCGTCGGCGGTGATCACCGGAAGCAGCGCCTTGGCCTGCGTCTTGCCCAGCTCCACACCCCACTGGTCGAACGAGTCGATGCCCCAGATCGCTCCCTCGGTGAAGACCTGGTGTTCGTACAGCGCGATCAGCTGGCCCAGCACCGACGGGGTGAGTCGGTCGGCCAGGATCGACGTCGACGGCCGGTTACCCGGCATCACCTTGTGCGGCACGATGTCGGCGGGCGTGCCCTCGGCGGCGATCTCCTCGGCGGTTTTGCCGAACGCGAGCACCTGGGTCTGGGCGAAGAAGTTGCTCATCAACAGGTCGTGCATGCTGCCGGTGCCTTCCGCGGTGGCGAGGTCGTCGAGGGGTTGGCTGAACCCGATGAAGTCGGCCGGCACCAGTCGGGTGCCCTGATGCAGCAGCTGATAGAAAGCGTGCTGACCGTTGGTTCCCGGTTCGCCCCAAAAGATTTCGCCGGTGTCGGTGGTGACGGGTGTGCCGTCCGCGCGGGTCGACTTGCCGTTGGATTCCATGGTCAGCTGCTGCAGATAGGCGGCAAAGCGCGACAGGTCGTTCGCGTACGGCAGCACGGCGCGTGACTGCGCATCGAAGAAATTCGAGTACCACAGCCCGATCAAGCCGAGCAGCGCAGGCGCGTTCGACTCCAGCGGGGCGGTGCGGAAGTGCTCGTCGACGAGGTGGAATCCGGACAGAAAATCGGCGAAGGCGTCCCGGCCGATGGCGGCCATCAACGACAGCCCGATCGCCGAATCGACCGAATAGCGGCCCCCGACCCAGTCCCAGAACCCGAACATGTTGTCGGTGTTGATGCCGAAGTCGTCGACCAGGCGCTTGTTGGTGGAAACCGCCACGAAATGCTTGGCCACCGCGGAGTCACCCAGCGCCTCGGTCACCCAGCGGCGCGCGGCGGTCGCGTTGGTCAGCGTCTCGAGCGTGGAGAAGGTCTTCGACGCGACGATGAAAAGCGTTGTGGCGGGGTCCAAGCCGGCCAGCTTGGCGATCAGGTCGGCGGGGTCGACGTTGGAGACGAAGCGGGCCGAGATCCCGGCGTCCGCGTAGTGCCGCAGCGCCTGGTAGACCATCACCGGACCCAGGTCCGACCCACCGATGCCGATGTTGACGACGGTGCTGATCCGCTTGCCGGTGGCCCCGGTCCACTCACCGCTGCGCAGCCGGTCGGTGAAGTCGCCCATCCTGTCGAGCACGGCATGCACGTCCTCGACGACGTTTTGGCCGTCGACGACCAACTCGGCGTCCCGCGGCAGCCGCAGCGCCGTGTGCAGCACGGCGCGGTCCTCGGAGGTGTTGATGTGCACGCCGGAGAACATCTGGTCGCGGCGCTCTTCGAGGTTCGCCGTGCGGGCCAGGTCGACGAGCAGCCGCAGCGTCTCGCGGGTGACGCGGTGCTTGCTGTAGTCGATGTAGAGGTCACCGACGGTCACGGTGAGCTCGCGGCCGCGGTCGGGATCGTCGTCGAAGAACTGCCGGAGATGGGTCTGGCCGATTTGTTCGTGATGCCTGCGCAGGGCGTCCCACGCCGGGGTGGCGGTGATGTCGGGGATGGTTCGCACGGAGGTCATGTTTTCGACAGTAGTGCGGCCCGACGCCACGCAGGTGGCTCCCGCGGTCAGTGCCCTAGCCGGCCCCTGCCGAGCCGCAACAGCAGCATCGCCAGATCCTTACCCTCGGGACCGAGCTCGCTGTAGCGCTCGATGACCTTCATCTCGCGACTGTGCACCAGCCGGGTGCCGCCGGAGGCCATCCGCACCTTGCCGATCTCCTGGGACACCTGGGCGCGCCGCTTCACCGCGGCGAGGATCTCGGCGTCCAGGCGGTCGATCTCTTGGCGCAACTGGTCAATGTCGGTGGACTCTGGGGACTCGACCATCTCGATGTTCATGTCGGCTAACTCCGCGTTCTCTTGATGTGGGGGTTCTGGTCTCATCCGTTATCGGGCCTCACAAAAGAGACGAGCCCCGAATCCGGAAGCGGACCACGGGGCTCTGCGAAAGCAGCTACGCCACGGGCACCGCTGGCCGGTACCCGTAGAAAAATCGGCCGCTGGTCGACAGCTGCCGATGGGGCTGCTTGGTGAGCACCCACCGAGTGTGCCACCGAAGGCCACGACCGCGCAAAGAAACGAAACGATCCGCATCGCCGTTCCCGAACGGCTTGCCGAATTCAGCCGCCGCCAATTGATGGCCGCCAAATGCGCGGAATTCGGTCGGGATAACCGTAGGCTGCAAACGATTCGGGCGCACAGGGAAGGACTGTGAAAATGAATTTTCTCGTGTTTCCACCTGAACTGAATTCATTGCTGATGTTCAGCGGTGCGGGCTCCGGCCCCATGCTGGCCGCCGCGACGGCCTGGGACGGGCTGGCCGCCGAACTGACCTCGGCGGCGTCGTCATTTTCCGCGGTGACCTCGGGCCTGGCGGGTCAGGCCTGGCAGGGTGCGGCATCGGCGGCAATGATGTCCGCGGCGACCCCCTATTCGGGTTGGCTGGCCGCGGCGGCGGTCCGGGCGTCGAGCGCGGCCGGGCAGGCCCGAGCGGTCGCCGGCGCATTCGAATCGGCCTTGGCGGCGACGGTGCACCCGTTAGCGGTGGACCTCAACCGCAACCAGTTCGTTCAGCTGGTGGTGTCGAATCTGTTCGGGCAGAACGCTCCTGCGATCGCGGCCGCGGAATTCGAATACGAACAGATGTGGGCCCAGGATGTCAGCGCGATGGTCGGCTATCACGCCGGCGCCGCCGAAGCGGCCGCGGCCCTCACCCCGATCGAGCAGGCGCTGCAGAACCTCCCCGCCATCATCGGGCAACTCGCGGTCCCCGGCAATATCGGGGCGGCGAACATGGGCGAGGGCAACACCGGCAGCCTGAACCGGGGCAACGGCAACACCGGCAACGCCAACATGGGCAGCGGCAACATCGGCAATCTCAACTTCGGCAACGGAAACCAGGGACCCTCCTCGAGCCAGCCCGCCATCCTCAACCTCGGCAACGGAAACATCGGCAGCTTCAACCTGGGTGGCGGAAATATCGGCAACTCCAACCTGGGCAGCGGAAACCACGGCAGTGCCAATATCGGCAGCGGAAACTTCGGCAGCAGCAATGTGGGTGGGGGAAACAGCGGCACCGCAAACCTGGGTACTGGAAACACCGGCAGTAACAACATGGGCAGCGGAAACACGGGCACCACCAACTACGGCTTCGGCAACACCGGCAACAACAATGTCGGCAGCGGCAACACCGGCAACTCCAATGTCGGCATGGGCAATTTGGGCAACGGCAACATCGGCGCCGGAAACCGCGGCAACTTCGACATCGGCTTCGGCAACACCGGCAACAACGACTTCGGGATCGGACTGACCGGCGACAATCAGATCGGCATCAACCTCAACGGCCTGAACGGCGGTACCGGCAACATCGGCCTGTTCAACTCGGGCAACAACAACGTCGGATTCTTCAACTCCGGAAACGGGAACTGGGGCATCGGAAACTCGGGCAACTTCAACACCGGCTTCGCCAATTCCGGCAGCACCAACTCCGGCTTTTGGAACTCCGGCAGCCTGGACACCGGCTTTTGGAACTCGGCCGGCACCGACGTCGGCTTCGGCAACTCCGGTGTGGGCGACGTCGGCTTCTGGAACGGTGGGCACGACGACTTCGGCATCGGCAACGCGGGAGCGCTGTCGATGGGCGCGTTCAACGCGGGCAACGGAAACGTGGGTTTCGCGAATGCGGGGGCCGGCAACGTGGGCTGGGGCAACTCCGGGCTGCACAACACCGGGTTCGGCAATGCGGGCGCCACCAACACCGGGTTCTGGAACTCGGGCGACACCAACACCGGCGGCGGGAATTCGGGCAATACCAATACCGGCTTCGGCAGCGCGATCAACACCGGCGCGGCGAACTCCGGCTTCGGAAACACCGGATCGGGAAACTCGGGCTTCAACAACAACGGCAGTGCGAACTCGGGCTTTTCCAACACCGGGTCCAATGACGAGGGTTACGGAAACGTGGGTCAACACGATACGGGCTTCTTCAACACGAGCAACGGCAACACCGGGTTCTCCAACACCGGCACCAATGATGTGGGCATCTCGAATGCGGGCAACCTCAACATTGGCTACGGCAACACCGGTCCCGCCGGAAACGCGGGCTTCTGGAACTCCGGCACCAGTAACTCGGGCATCGGAAACACGGGCACCAGCAACTCCGGCGTCGGGAACGCGGGCACGCACAGCTCGGGGGTCAACAACACCGGCAACCAGCAGTCGGGCTTCGGGCACTAGCGATTACGGTCCGGCCGGGCATGGCTCGGCCGCCTGTCGTCGGCGGCCGGCGGTAAGTTTGGACCGACATGAGTGTGCACGTGACCGCCAACGCCGGGGCCAGCCCGGACAACCCCGAAGCGGATCGTCTGCTGGACGACCTCAACCCGCAACAGCGCCAGGCCGTGGTGCACGAGGGTTCGCCGCTGCTGATCGTGGCGGGTGCGGGTTCGGGCAAGACGGCGGTGCTGACGCGGCGCATCGCGTACCTGATCGCCGCCAGGGGCGTCGGCGTCGGCCAGATCCTCGCCATCACGTTCACCAACAAGGCCGCCGCGGAGATGCGCGAACGCGTGGTGCGGCTGGTCGGCCCCCGGGCTCGGGCGATGTGGGTGTCGACCTTTCACTCGACCTGCGTGCGCATCCTGCGCAACCAGGCGTCGCTGATCGACGGCCTCAACTCCAATTTCTCGATCTACGACGCCGACGATTCGCGGCGCCTGCTGCAGATGATCGGCCGCGACATGGGGCTGGACATCAAGCGCTTCTCGCCGCGGCTGCTGGCCAACGCGATCTCCAATTTGAAGAACGAGTTGATCGATCCCGACGACGCCGTCGCCAGCCTGTCGGACGAATCCGATGAGTTGAGCCGCACGGTCGCCTCCGTGTACGGCGAATACCAGCGGCGGCTGCGGGCGGCGAACGCGCTGGACTTCGACGACCTGATCGGGGAGACCGTCGCGGTGCTGCGGGCGTTCCCGCAGATCGCCCAGTACTACCGTCGGCGGTTCCGCCACGTGCTGGTCGACGAATATCAGGACACCAACCACGCCCAGTACGTGCTGGTTCGAGAGCTGGTGGGCACCGAAACCGAGGCCGCCGATGACGTGCCGCCCGCGGAGCTGTGCGTGGTCGGCGACGCCGACCAGTCGATCTACGCGTTCCGCGGCGCCACCATCCGCAACATCGAGGACTTCGAGCGCGACTATCCCGACGCGAGAACCATTCTGCTGGAACAGAATTACCGCTCGACGCAGAACATCCTGTCGGCGGCCAACTCTGTGATCGCCCGCAACACCGGGCGCCGCGAGAAGCGGCTGTGGACCGACGCCGGGGCCGGCGAGCTGATCGTCGGCTACGTCGCCGACAACGAGCACGACGAGGCCAGGTTCGTGGCCGAGGAGATCGACGCGCTCGTCGAGAACGGCGAGATCACCTACAACGACGTCGCTGTGTTCTACCGCACCAACAACTCGTCGCGGTCGTTGGAGGAGGTCTTCATCCGCGCCGGGATTCCGTACAAAGTCGTTGGGGGAGTGCGGTTCTACGAGCGCAAGGAGATTCGCGACATCGTCGCCTATCTGCGGGTGCTGGACAACCCGGGCGACGCGGTCAGCATGCGGCGCATCCTCAACACGCCGCGCCGGGGCATCGGGGATCGCGCCGAGGCCTGCGTGGCGGTGTACGCCGAGAACACCGGCGCCAGCTTCGCCGATGCGCTCGTGGCCGCGGCCGAGGGCAAGGT
Organism: Mycobacterium sp. NGS63; assembly: GCF_059812295.1. NCBI lineage: Bacteria > Bacillati > Actinomycetota > Actinomycetes > Mycobacteriales > Mycobacteriaceae > Mycobacterium > Mycobacterium sp. NGS63. Next base: position 137,363 of record NZ_JCALCJ010000011.1, on the reverse strand, counting down.
GCCGATGCTGAACACCCGTGCCGAGAAGGCGATCTCGGGTTTCGTCGAGCTGCTCGACGACCTGCGGGGGCACCTCGACGACGACCTCGGCGACCTGGTCGAGTTGGTGCTCGAACGCACCGGATACCGCAGCGAGCTGGAGTCGTCCACCGATCCGCAGGAGCTGGCCCGGCTGGACAACCTCAACGAATTGGTCAGCGTCGCACACGAATTCAGCATCGACCTGGCCAACGCCGCCGCGCTGGACGAGTCTGAAGGTGCTGCCGAGGACGAGGACGTGCCGGACACCGGGGTGCTGGCGGCGTTTCTGGAGCGCGTGTCGCTGGTGGCCGACGCCGACGAAATCCCCGAGCACGGCGCCGGTTTGGTGACGCTGATGACGCTGCACACCGCGAAGGGCCTGGAATTCCCGGTGGTGTTCGTCACCGGCTGGGAGGACGGGATGTTCCCGCACATGCGGTCGCTGGACGATCCCACCGAGCTGTCCGAGGAGCGGCGGCTGGCCTACGTCGGCATCACCCGGGCCCGGCAGCGGCTGTATGTGAGCCGGGCCATCGTCCGCTCGTCGTGGGGGCAGCCGATGCTCAACCCGGAATCGCGCTTCCTGCGCGAGATTCCGCAGGAGCTCATCGACTGGCGGCGCAGCGCACCCGCGCCGTCGTTCAGTGCGCCGGTCAGCGGTGCCGGACGGTTCGGCGCGCCGCGTCCGGCGCCGGCTCGCTCGGCGGCGGCGTCCAAACGCCCACTGCTGGTGCTGCAACCCGGCGATCGGGTGACCCACGACAAGTACGGCCTCGGCCGCGTCGAGGAAGTCTCCGGCGTCGGCGAATCGGCGATGTCGCTGATCGACTTCGGCAGCTCAGGACGGGTCAAGCTGATGCACAACCACGCCCCGATCAGCAAGCTATAGCCCCGCTGAGCGGGAAAACCACGAAAACGTCGCCCTCAGAACACTTTCGAGCGCGGGGGTTCGATTCGGCTACGCGTCCAGCCAGCGCTTGGTCTGGGGGACCAGCACCAGCACCGCGCAGGCGATCGGCAGCACCGGAAGCAGATGCACGATCCAGGCGACCCGGGCACCCGCGATGAACACCCCGAGGTAGGTGAGCACCGCGACCACCGCGCCGGCCAGGATGAGGTAGCGCCCGAGGTCGCGCCGCTGCAGCAACATGATGACGCCCGAAATGGTGGTGGCCGCGAACACCAGGGCGAGAAAAGCCACCGCGATGCAGAACATGCGGTCGGTTCGCCACCAGCCGGCGATCAGGTCGGTGGCCACCACCGACGTGGCCCAACCGCTGATGATGCCGGCCGCGCAGGCGGCGACGGCGGTGCGGCCGTCCGGCTCGTGGCCCGGCAGGCCCCCAAGACCTCCGCGCCGGCCGGCGCCGATCGGATAGGGAGGCGGCTGCCGCGGGATGTGGGTGGTCGGGGACTCCGGCACCACGGGCATCGGCCCGGTCGGTGCCCGCCGGATGATCCGCGTGTGCGATTCCGAGGGCTGCTCGGCGGGCTCGGGCGACGGCGCGGCAGCGGGCGGGTCGTTCGGCGAAGTCACCTCAGCCAGCGTAGTTGCCGACGCTGAGACCACGCTTAGCAAGCCATGGGACCGGGTCGATCCGCTCGGTGCCGCCCTGCAGCACCTCGAAGTGCAGGTGCGGGCCGGTCGAGTTGCCGCGGTTGCCCATGGTGGCGATCTGGTCCCCGGCCATCACGCGCTGGCCGACGCTGACCAGCGTCGTGTTGACGTGGCCGTACAGCGTGACCGTGCCGTCGGCGTGGCGGAGCTTGACCAGCATCCCGTAGCCGGCGGCCGGCCCGGCGTCGATGACCACACCGTCGGACACCGCAACGATCGGCGTTCCGATCGAGTTGGCCAGGTCGATGCCGGCGTGCAGTACGCCCCAGCGGTAGCCGAAGTTGGAGGTGAAGATCCCCTTGGTCGGCATGACGTACAGCGGCTGCTGCAACCGCGCCTCGCGCTGGGCGCGATCGTTGGCGAAGGCCACACCCCTGGCGAGTTCGGCGTTGTGCACCGCCGCGTTGGCCGCCGGCTGGACCGCCACCACCTGCGCGCCGCGCAGCGTGGTGCTGCCCGGCCCGCCGGCGAGCGCCGACGCGTTGGCGGCCAGCACGGCCTCCGTTTTGGGGGTGTCGGCGTGGCTGGTCGCCGTGTGGGCCGCCGCGGCCGCCGCCCCCGCGGCCATCGCCGAGATCAGCAGCCGGCCCCGGGCCGCGCTGGTGGGCTGCTTGCGGTGTTGGCCGCCGCGCCGGATCGCGGGGATAACGTCGGTGATGTCCGAGTGGGTGGCGCGGCGCGCGTCCAGGTCGGGAGCGTCGGGTACAAACTCGGCCGCCATCGGCACGGAGGCGGGGGCGGCCAGCCGCAGCGGGACCAGGTCGTCGATGTCGTGCAGGTCGTCGAGCTCGGGGGCGAGCAGCACCTGGGCTGCGTTGTCGAACGTCGAGTCGTTGCTGAAATCGAGGCCGTCGAGGTCGCCGGGCTCGTCGATGAAATCCAGGTCGTCGAAGTCGAACCCGTCGAGCGGCAGGATTTCGGTGACTTCGTTGCGGTGGGGCTCCGTCCACCGGCCGCCCGCTGCGCGACCGACCCTCACCACGCCTGTTACGGCTGAAGGACGCGTCAAACGATGCTGCGACAAGCTGAAATGTCCTCGTATCGTGACCATAACGTTATCTGGACCCTAGGAAGGTATCCGCTAACCGACGGGGCTGGCAACCGCGGGCCACGAACCCGACTAATATTGTGAGTTGCATCACTTTTGAGGCGCGCGGGTATGCCGTGAGCTCTGCCACATCGGTGGACGCGAAGGTAGCAGCCGGTCGGCGGGTGGATAAAGTGCCAGAGGCCCCGCAGCAAGCCGAGCGAAGACAGTGAGCACATGGACCTTTTCGAGTATCAAGCTAAAGAGTTGTTCGCCAAGCACAACGTACCGAGCACGCCCGGTCGCGTCACCGACACCGCCGAGGGCGCTCGCGCCATCGCCGAGGAGATCGGTCGGCCGGTGATGGTCAAGGCGCAGGTCAAGATCGGGGGCCGCGGCAAGGCGGGCGGCGTGAAATACGCCGCGACGCCCGACGACGCCTACCAGCACGCCCAGAACATCCTCGGCCTGGACATCAAGGGCCACGTCGTGAAGAAGCTGTTGGTCGCCGAGGCCAGCGATATCGCCGAGGAGTACTACATCTCCTTCCTGCTCGACCGCGCCAACCGCACCTACCTGGCGATGTGCTCGGTCGAGGGCGGCATGGAGATCGAAGAGGTCGCCGCCACCAAGCCCGACCGGTTGGCCAAGGTCCCCGTCAGCGCCGTGACGGGCGTCGACGTGGCGACCGCGCGTTCGATCGCCGAGCAGGGCCACCTGCCCGCCGAGGTGCTCGACGCCGCCGCGGTCACCATCTCCAAGCTGTGGGAGCTTTTCGTCGCCGAGGACGCGACGCTGGTCGAGGTCAACCCCTTGGTGCGTACCCCTGACGACCGGATCCTGGCGCTCGACGGCAAGGTCACCCTCGACGCCAACGCCGACTTCCGCCACCCCGAGCACGCCGAGTTCGAGGACCGCGCCGCCACCGATCCGCTGGAGCTCAAGGCCAAAGAGAACGACCTGAACTACGTGAAGCTCGACGGCCAGGTCGGCATCATCGGCAACGGTGCGGGGCTGGTGATGTCGACCCTCGACGTCGTCGCCTACGCCGGCGAGAAGCACGGCGGCGTCAAGCCTGCCAACTTCCTCGACATCGGCGGCGGCGCCTCCGCGGAGGTGATGGCCGCGGGCCTGGACGTGGTCCTGGGCGACCAGCAGGTCAAGAGCGTGTTCGTCAACGTCTTCGGTGGGATCACCGCGTGTGACGCGGTGGCCACCGGCATCGTCAAGGCGCTGGAAATCCTTGGCGCCGAGGCCAATAAGCCGCTGGTGGTGCGCCTGGACGGCAACAACGTCGAGGAGGGCCGTCGCATCCTGACCGACGCCAACCACCCGCTGGTGACGATGGTGGCGACGATGGACGAGGCCGCGGACAAGGCCGCCGAGCTGGCCAGCGCCTGAGCGAAAGGACCGCACGACATGGCAATCTTTTTGACCAAAGAGAACAAGGTCATCGTTCAGGGCATCACCGGCAGTGAGGCCACCGTGCACACCGCCCGGATGCTCAAGGCGGGCACCCAGATTGTGGGCGGGGTGAACGCGCGCAAGGCGGGCACCACCGTCACGCACGAGGACAAGGGCGGCCGGATCGTCAAGCTGCCCGTGTTCGGTGGCGTCGCCGAGGCGATGGAAAAGACCGGCGCCGACGTGTCGATCATCTTCGTGCCGCCGAAGTTCGCCAAGGACGCCATCATCGAGGCCATCGACGCCGAGATTCCGCTGCTGGTGGTCATCACCGAGGGAATCCCGGTGCAGGACACCGCATTCGCGTGGGCCTACAACGTGGAAAAGGGCGGCAAGACCCGCATCATCGGGCCGAACTGCCCGGGCATCATCACGCCGGGTCAGGCGCTTGTCGGCATCACCCCGGCCAACATCACCGGCGCGGGTCCCGTCGGGCTGGTGTCCAAATCCGGCACGCTGACCTACCAAATGATGTACGAGCTACGCGATTTCGGGTTCTCGACGTCGATCGGCATCGGCGGCGACCCGGTGATCGGCACCACCCACATCGACGCCATCGAGGCGTTCGAGAAGGACCCCGACACCAAGGTCATCGTGATGATCGGTGAGATCGGCGGCGACGCCGAGGAGCGTGCCGCCGACTACATCAAGGCCCACGTGTCCAAGCCGGTCGTCGGTTACGTGGCGGGATTCACCGCACCCGAGGGCAAGACGATGGGCCACGCCGGCGCGATCGTGTCCGGGTCGTCGGGCACCGCGGCCGCCAAGAAGGAGGCTCTGGAGGCCGCCGGCGTGAAGGTCGGCAAGACCCCGTCGGAGACCGCCGCGTTGGCGCGGGAGATCCTGGGCAGCCTCTAGCACTCCACCGCGCGGGCGCGCAGGCACCCCGGGTGCAGGGCGATGCGCCGCCTCCGGTAGATAGTTGTGCTATGAATCTTGACCCGCACACGCCCGTCGTCGTCGGGGTCGGTCAGGCCGCCGAGCGCATCGACGACCCCGATTACCGGGCGATGTCGCCGGTGGAGCTGGCCGCCGCCGCCGCCCGGGCCGCCGTCGACGACTGCGGCGCCGCGTTCGACGCGGTGGCCGCCGCCGTCGACACGGTGGCCGGGATCCGGCAGTTCGAGATCTCCGGGCCCGTCGCCACGGCGGTGCTGGGCCGGTCCGACAACTACCCGCGTTCGGTGGCCAATCGCCTTGGCGCCCAACCCCTTCGGGCGATCTTGGAAATCGTCGGCGGGCAGGGGCCCCAGCACCTGATCAGCGAGCTGGCCGCCGGCATCGCCGCGGGCCGCTCGAACGTGGCGCTCGTCTTCGGCTCGGATGCGACGTCGACGCTGCGGCACTTCGCGAAGGCCGAGGACAAGCCGGACTTCACCGAAACCATCGACGGAGATTTGGAGGACCGCGGGCACGGGATCGAGAAACTCATCTCGCGCTACACCGTCATTCACGGTCTGACCAGCGCGCCGATCCAGTACGCGCTGCTGGAGAACGCGCGACGCGCCGGCACCGGGCTCGGGCCGGCCGAATACCGGCAACGGATGGGCGAGCTGTTCGCGCCGTTCACCAAGGTCGCCGCCAAGAACCCGTTCGCCGCCGCGCCGGTCGAACGCACCGTCGACGAACTGATCACCGTGACCGAGGGCAACCGGATGATCTCGGAGCCCTACCCGCGGCTGCTGGTGGCGCGCGACCAGGTCAACCAGGGGGCGGCGGCGCTGCTGATGTCGATCGGGGCGGCGCGCCGCCTGGGCGTGCCCGAGGAGAAGTGGGTGTACCTGCACGGGCATACCGACCTGGAGGAGCAGCCGCTGCTGCAGCGCCCGGACCTCGGCCACGCCCCCTCCGCCGTGCTGGCGGTGCGCGCGGCGCTGGACATGACCGGTATCGGCGTCGACGACGTCGCCACCTTCGATCTCTACAGCTGCTTTCCGGTGCCGGTGTTCAACATTTGCGACGGCCTGGGGATCGCGACCGACGACCCGCGCGGGCTGACGCTGACCGGCGGCCTGCCCTTCTTCGGCGGGGCCGGCAACAACTACTCCATGCACGCCGTCGCCGAGACGGTCACCCAAATGCGAGGCATGCCAGGGCAATTCGGTCTCGTCGGCGCCAACGGCGGCATCCTGAGCAAGTACTCGGTCGGGGTGTACTCCACCACGCCCGTGGCGTGGCAGCCGGATCGCAACGCGCAGCTGCAGGCGCGGATCGACGCCGCGCCGACGGAGGCGGTGACCGAGAGCGCCGACGGCGTCGGCACCGTCGAGACCTACACGGTCCGCCGCGACGACGGGCGCGCCACCGGGATCGTCATCGGCCGGCTCGAGGACGGCAGCCGCTTCCTGTCGACCACCGAGGACGAAGGACTGATCGCGCTGTTGATCGACGGCGACCCGCTGGGGCGCGAGGTGCGGGTGCGGTCGTTCGATTACGGCAACCGCTGCACCCTGTAGGGATCGTTACCCGTGTAGCCCGTTGAGGCCGAGCAGCTGCCCGCCGGCCCCGCCCTGGCCGCCGGCCCCCGTCGTCGTGCCGACCGCGCCGCCGCCACCGTTGCCGCCATTGCCGATCAGCACGGCATTGCCGCCGTTGCCGCCGTTGCCGCCCTTGCCGGTGAAGATGCCGCCGCCGCCGTCGCCGCCGGGACCGCCGGAGCCGAAGATCGTTCCGGCGTCGCCGCCGGTGCCGCCGGTACCGCCGATGGTGCTGCCCGCCCCGCCGGACCCGCCGGCCCCGCCATCGCCGGCCACCATTCCGCCGTGGCCGCCCGCCCCGCCGAGGCCGCCGTTGGTCCCGGGACCGCCCGGGCCTCCAGGGCCACCGAACCCGAAGAGGAAGCTGCCGACGCCGCCGGCCCCGCCGTTGCCGCCGTTGTTCATTCCCATGCTGTTCAGGGACGAGCCGCCGGCGCCGCCGGCGCCGCCGAAACCGACCAGGGCCCCGCCGAATCCTCCGGCCCCGCCGTTGCCGGCGGCGCCGTTGCTGCCCGCGGTCCCGCCTGCGCCTCCGGTCCCGCCGACCCCGATGAATCCGCCGGCCCCGCCGGGCCCGCCGTCGCCGCCGCTGCCGGTGAAACTGGTTCCGCCGGCACCACCGGCGCCGCCCATGCCGAACAACCCGCCCAGCCCGCCGGCCCCGCCGTTGCCACCCAGCCCGGCCCCGACGCCACCCGCGCCGCCGACGCCCGCAAGGCCGAACAGCGCGCCCGCCCCACCGGTCCCGCCGGCGCCCCCGGTGGTGCCCGTGCCGCCCACCCCACCCGCGCCCGCGACACCGAACAGCCCCGCCGCCCCACCGGTGCCGCCGGCCCCGCCGGTGGCGACGTTGCTCTGACCGCCGGTGCCGCCGGTCCCCCCAATGCCGAAGAGGCCGCCGGCACCGCCGTTGCCGCCGCGCCCGCCGTTGGGATTGCCGGCGCCGCTGTTCGTCCCGGACCCGCCGTTGCCGCCATTGCCGATCAGGAACCCGCCCGGCGCGCCGTCCTGGCCGGTGCCCGGTGCGCCGTTGGCGCCGTTGCCGATCAGCGGGCGCCCGAACAGGACCATGGTGGGCGTGTTGATGGCCCCGAGCACGTCCTGTTCGATGGTCTGCAGGGGCGACGCGTTGGCCGCTTCGGCGAAGGCATACGAGCCCGCACCGGCGCTGAGGGCCTGCACGAACTGGGCGTGAAACGCCGCCGCCTGGGCGCTGACCGCCTGATAGGCCTGGCCTTGGGCGCCGAAGACCGCCGCGATCGCGGCCGACACCTCGTCGGCGCCCGCGGCCAGGACGTCGGTCGTCGTGGCCGCCGCGGCCGTGGTGGCCGTGTGGAGTGTGGAACCGATATTCGCCAGATCCGTTGCCGCCGTTGTCATTAACTCCGGCGATGCGGCCACGAACGACATGGGACACCTCCCGCCACGTCACCGTGCACCGGGCGAACCCGAATCACCCGTCCAGCGACGAGAAGAGCAGAGCGTACCGCTTGCGGGGTAGACGGCGGACGGACTTTAACGCGATCTTTACGCCTCAGACGAGGGCGGCGAGCTTGCCGGCGAGGCGCTCGACGTAGGCGGCGACCTCGTCCTCGGCGCGGTCCGGCAGGCCGAACAGCACCTCGGTCACCCCGAGTTCGGCCCAGCGCGCGAGCTTCTCGGGCACCGGTTTGAAGTCCAGCGCGACGATCTGCGGGGCGCCGTCGCGGCCGGCGGCCGCCCAGGTGTCCTGCAGCAACTTGACCGGCTCGTCGATGTCGAAGTCGCGCGGGGTGGTGATCCAGCCGTCGGCGCTGCGCGCGATCCACTTGAAGTTCTTCTCGTTGCCGGCCGCGCCCACCAGCACCGGGATGTGCGGCTGCACCGGCTTGGGCCAGGCCCAGCTGGGCCCGAACTTGACGAACTCGCCGTCGTAGGCGGCTTCCTCTTGCGTCCACAACGCCCGCATCGCCTCGATGTACTCGCGCAGCATGGTGCGGCGCCGACCGGGCGGCACCCCGTGGTCGGCGAGTTCGTCGGTGTTCCAGCCGAAGCCGACGCCGAGGCTGACCCGCCCCCCGGAAAGATGGTCAAGTGTGGCAATGCTTTTGGCCAACGTGATCGGATCGTGTTCGACGGGCAGCGCCACCGCGGTCGACAGGCGCACCCGCGAGGTGACGGCGCACGCCGCGCCCAGGCTCACCCAGGGGTCCAGCGTGCGCATGTAGCGGTCGTCCGGCAGCGACGCGTCGCCGGTGGTCGGGTGGGCCGCCTGACGCTTGACCGGGATATGGGTGTGTTCCGGCACGTAGAACGTCTGGAAACCGTGGTCGTCGGCGAGCTTGGCGGCCGCCGCCGGCGAGATGCCACGGTCACTGGTGAAAAGTACGAGCCCGTAATCCATGCCCAGAATTAGAACGTGTTCTAGCTGCGTGGGCAAGCGGCTGCGATCGGCGCTGGTCGCGCCGGCGGGGCGGTCGCCCCGGCGCGCCCGCCCGAAGGTGCGCTAGCGTGGTTGATCGATCGCGTCGCAACGCGAGCATGGGGAAGGTGTTATCGAGGCGGCGCGCCGGCACGCACCGCGTCGCTCTGCAATGTGGCGCCACTAGGGCACTTGACGGCACTGGAAGCAACAGGAGGAGCCATGACCTACTCGCCCGGCAGTTCCGGATATCAACCCCAGCAGCCCGGCGGCTCCTACGCCGGCGGCACCCCGTCGTTCGCGAAGACCGACGACGGCGAGAGCAAGCTTCCGCTGATCTTGAACGTCGCCGTGCTGGCGCTCGGCCTGGCGGTGTACCTCCTGAACTTCGGGCCGACGTTCACCATCAGCGCCGAGCTCGCTCCGGGCGGTGGACGCGCCGGCGACGCCGGCTTCGCGGTGATCGCCGCGGTGCTGGCCGCGCTGCTGGCCGGGGTCGGCCTGCTGCCCAAGGCGACCGCCCGCGGCGCGATCGTCGCGGTGATCGCGGTGCTGGGCGCGTTGCTGGCCATCACCGAGACGGTCAACACGCCCGCCGGCTTCGCGATCGGGTGGGCGATGTGGCCTTTGGTCGCGTGCGCGATTCTCCAGGCGCTCGCCGCCGTCGCCGCGTTGCTGCTGGACGCCGGCGTCATCACCGCGCCCAAACCGCGCCCCAAGTACGACCCGTACGCGGGCTACGGCCAATACGGCCAATACGGGCAGTACGGGCAGCAGCCGTACTACGGTCAGCCGGGTGCCCAGCAGCACGGCGGACACCAGTCCCCGCAGCCCTCGTCGTACGGCGGCTCGCAGTACGGCGGCTATCCGTCGAGCCAGGCCCCGACCCAGGCCTCCATCCCGACCGGCGGATTCGGCGCCCAGCCCTCCCCGCAGTCGGGGCCCCAGCCGGCCGCGCAGCAGCACGGACCGTCGACGCCGCCCACCGGCTTCCCCAGCTTCAGTCCGCCGCCCTCGTCCAGCGGCGGCGAGTCCCAGGCCGACTACTCGAGCCAGACCGGGGACCAGCAGCAGTCGCCGTCGTCCCCGTCCGGACCGGCGCCGGCCTAACCGCGGGCTCTCGCGCGTAGCCGGACACGTGCGCCAAGAGTGACACGGGTGTCAGAAAGCGCGGCGGGCGCCCGCCAGGCGCGCGACCTCGTCCGGGTGGCGTTCGGCCCGGCCGTGGTGGCATTGGGCATCGTCGCGGCGGTCACGCTGCTTCAGCTGCTGATCGCCAACAGCGACATGACCGGCGCGTTGGGCGCCATCGCCAGCATGTGGCTCGCCGTTCACCAGGTGCCGATCTCGATCGGCGGCCGCGAACTCGGCGTGCTGCCGCTGCTGCCGGTGCTGTTGATGGTGTGGGCCACCGCGCGCAGCAGCGCGCGCGCCACCTCGCCGTCCTCGTCGTGGCTGGTGGTCCGCTGGGTGATCGCGTCGGCGCTGGGCGGGCCCCTGCTGCTGGCCGCCATCGCGCTCGCGGTCGTCCACGACGCGTCGACGGTGATCACCGAGCTGCAGACGCCCAGCGCGTTGCGCGCGTTCGCCAGCGTGCTGGTGGTGCACGCCATCGGCGCGGCGATCGGCGTGTGGTCGCGGGTGGGCCGGCGAGCGCTGGCGGCGTCGCCGCTGCCCGACTGGCTCGGCGATTCGCTGCGCGCGGCGACGGCCGGTGTGCTCGCGCTGCTGGGGCTGTCCGGGCTGGTGACCGCCGGGTCGCTGGTCGTGCACTGGGCGACCATGCAGGAGCTCTTCGGGATCACCGATTCGATATTCGGCCAGTTGAGTCTCACTGTGCTGTCCGTGTTGTATGCGCCCAACGTCATCGTGGGCACGTCGGCGGTGGCCGTCGGTTCCAGCGCGCACCTCGGCTTCGCGACGTTCAGCTCGTTCACGGTTTTCGGCGGCGACGTCCCGGCCCTGCCGATCCTGGCCGCGGCGCCCGCGCCGCCGCTGGGGCCGGTGTGGGTGGCGCTGCTGATCGTCGGCGCGTCGTCCGGTGTGGCCGTCGGGCAGCAATGCGCCCGGCGCGCGCTGCCGCTGCTGCCGGCGCTGGCCAAGCTGCTGGTCGCGTCGGTCGCCGGGGCGCTGGCGATGTCGTTGCTCGCCTACGGCGGCAGCGGCCGGCTGGGCAACTTCGGCCACGTCGGCGTCGACCAGGGGGCGCTGCTGGTCGGCGTCTTATTCTGGTTCGCGGTCGTCGGCTGGGCCACGGTGGTGATGGCCGGCGGCATCCGGCGCGGGCGGCGGCGCCCCAAACCCGAGCCGGATGAGCCCGCGGACTTCGCCGAGCTTTTCGACGAGCCGGCGGACGAGCCGGATGTGGAACCGACGGCAGAGTCCGGCGAAGAGCCGGGTGAGGAGCCACCCACCTGATCGAGCCTGCGCTGAGCGCGGCGACACGCCCGGCGGCATGGCGCTGGACGCAGAGTCGGCGCGGCGGGGCGCACCAGTAGGCTCGCCGTTGTGCAGCAACCGCTCCACGTGCCCCCGAGTGCGCCGGCGCGGGTGTTGGTGCTGGCATCGGGCACCGGTTCGCTGCTGGCGTCATTGATCGGCGCCGCCGCCGGCGACTACCCGGCCCGCATCGTGGCCGTCGGCGCCGACCGCGACTGCCCGGCCCTGCAGATCGCGGGGGAGGCGTCGGTGCCCGCCTTCACCGTCCGGCTGGCCGACCACCCCGACCGCGACGCTTGGGACGCGGCCATCACCGCCGCGGCCGACGCGCACTCGCCCGACCTGGTGGTATCGGCGGGGTTCATGAAAATCCTTGGGCCACGGTTTCTTTCCCGCTTCGACGGGCGGATTGTGAACACCCATCCCGCGCTGCTGCCCGCCTTCCCGGGCGCGCACGGCGTGGCCGACGCGTTGGCCTACGGCGTGAAGCTCACAGGCTGTACCGTGCACCTGGTGGATGCCGGTACGGACACCGGGCCGGTCCTGGCGCAGCAGTCCGTTCCGGTGCTCGACGGCGACAACGAAGAGACCCTGCACGAACGCATCAAAGTCACCGAACGGCAGCTGCTGGTCGACGTGGTGGCCGCGATCGCGACCCGCGGCGTGACGGTGGTCGGAAGAAAGGCAACCTTGGGATGAGCGCAGCATGAGCACCGACGAGGCAAGAAGGCCGATCCGGCGCGCGTTGATCAGCGTCTACGACAAGACCGGGCTGGTCGAGCTCGCCGAGGGCCTCAGCGCCGCCGGCGTGGAGATCGTCTCGACCGGCTCAACCGCGAAGACCATTGCCGCCAAAGGGATTCCGGTTACCCCCGTGGAGGAGCTGACCGGCTTCCCCGAGGTGCTCGACGGCCGGGTCAAGACGCTGCACCCGCGGGTGCATGCCGGCCTGCTGGCCGACTTGCGCAAACCCGAGCACGCCGCGGCGCTCGAGCAGCTCGGCATCGCGGCGTTCGAACTGGTCGTGGTCAACCTGTATCCGTTCAGCGAGACCGTCGGCTCCGGCGCCGGCATCGACGAGTGCGTCGAACAGATCGACATCGGCGGGCCGTCGATGGTGCGCGCGGCCGCCAAGAACCACCCCAGCGTGGCGGTGATCACCGACCCGCTCGGCTACGACGGGGTGCTCGCCGCGGTGCGCGGCGGCGGATTTACCCTCGCCGAGCGCAAAAGGCTGGCGGCGCTGGCGTTTCAGCACACCGCGGACTACGACATCGCGGTCGCCGGCTGGATGGAGTCGACGCTGGCGCCCGAGCATCCGCCCACGGCGTTCCCGCAGTGGCTGGCCGGCAGCTGGCGGCGCACGGCGATGCTGCGCTACGGCGAGAACCCGCACCAGCAGGCGGCGCTCTACGGCGACCCCGGTGCCTGGCCGGGCCTGGCGCAGGCCGAGCAGCTGCACGGAAAAGAGATGTCCTACAACAACTTCACCGACGCCGACGCGGCCTGGCGGGCGGCCTTCGACCACGAACAGATGTGTGTGGCAATCATCAAGCACGCCAACCCGTGTGGGATCGCGATCTCGTCGGTGTCGATCGCCGACGCGCACCGCAAGGCCCACGAATGCGATCCGCTGAGCGCCTACGGCGGGGTGATCGCGGCCAACACCGAGGTCAGCGTCGAGATGGCGGAATACGTCAGCACCATCTTCACCGAAGTGATCGTCGCGCCCGCCTACGCGCCGGGCGCCGTCGACGCGCTGACGCGCAAGAAGAACATCCGCGTGCTGGTGGCCTCCGAGCCGCTTACCGGCGGCACCGAGCTGCGACCGGTCAGCGGCGGGCTGCTGGTGCAGCAGCGCGACCAGCTCGACGCGCACGGCGACAACCCCGCCAACTGGACCCTGGCGAGCGGATCGCCTGCGGACCCGAACACGTTGACCGACCTGGTCTTTGCGTGGCGCGCGTGCCGCGCGGTCAAGTCGAACGCGATCGTGATCGCCGCCGACGGCGCCACCATCGGCGTCGGCATGGGCCAGGTGAACCGGGTCGACGCGGCCCGCCTGGCCGTCGAACGCGGCGGCGACCGGGTGCGCGGCGCGGTCGCGGCCTCCGACGCGTTCTTCCCGTTCCCGGACGGCCTCGAGACGCTGACCGCCGCGGGGGTCAAGGCGGTGGCGCACCCGGGCGGATCGGTGCGCGACGACGAGGTGACCGCGGCGGCCGCGAAAGCCGGGATCACTTTGTACCTGACGGGCGCCCGGCATTTCGCCCACTGAACGCTCGGCGCGTGAGCGTTTTGCCCACCGCGTAGCGTGGAGTGGTGCCATCACCGAGTAATCTGCCCCGCACCGTCGGCGAGCTCCGGGCCGCCGGCCACCGCGAGCGGGGCGTCAAACAGGAAATCCGCGAAAACCTGCTCACGGCGCTGGCCGAAGGTGACGAGGTTTGGCCGGGCATCCTGGGATTCGACGACACCGTCATCCCTCAGCTGGAGCGGGCGCTGATCGCCGGCCACGACTTCGTGTTGCTGGGCGAACGCGGCCAGGGCAAGACCCGGCTGCTGCGGGCCCTGGTCGGGCTGCTCGACGAGTGGACCCCCGTGATCGACGGGGCCGAGCTGGGCGAGCATCCGTACCGGCCGATCACGCCGGAGTCGATCCGGCGCGCCGCCACCCTGGGCGACGACCTGCCGGTGACATGGCGGCACCGCAGCGAGCGCTACACCGAAAAGCTGGCCACCCCCGACACCAGCGTCGCCGACCTGGTCGGTGACATCGACCCGATCAAGGTCGCCGAGGGCCGCAGCCTCGGTGACCCCGAGACCATCGCCTACGGGCTGATCCCGCGCGCGCACCGCGGCATCGTCGCGGTCAACGAGCTGCCCGACCTCGCCGAACGCATCCAGGTGTCGATGCTCAACGTCATGGAGGAGCGCGACATCCAGGTCCGCGGGTACACGCTGCGCCTGCCGCTGGACGTGTTGGTGGTCGCCAGCGCCAACCCCGAGGACTACACCAATCGGGGCCGCATCATCACCCCGCTCAAGGACCGCTTCGGCGCCGAGATCCGCACCCACTATCCGCTGGAGCTGGAGGCGGAGGTGGGCGTGATCGTGCAGGAAGCCCACCTGTCCGCGCAGGTGCCCGACTATCTGATGCAGGTGATCGCGCGGTTCGCCCGCTACCTGCGGGAGTCGAACTCGATCGACCAGCGGTCGGGGGTGTCGGCGCGGTTCGCGATCGCGGCGACCGAGACCGTCGCGGCCGCGGCCCGCCACCGCGGCGCGGTGCTGGGGGAGACCGACCCGGTGGCCCGGGTGGTGGACCTGGGCACGGTGATCGACGTGCTGCGCGGCAAGCTGGAATTCGAGTCCGGCGAGGAGGGCCGCGAGCAGGCGGTGCTCGAGCACCTGCTGCGCCGCGCGACCGCCGACACCGCCGCGCGGGTGCTGGGCGGCATCGACGTCGGTTCGTTGGTGGTCGCGGTCGAGGGCGGTTCCGCGGTGACGACGGGCGAGCGGGTGTCGGCCAAGGACGTGCTGGCCGCGGTCCCGGGCCTGGACGTCGTGGACAAGATCGCGGCCAAGCTGCACGCCGAGTCCGAGGGCGAGCGCGCCGCGGCATTGGAACTGGCGCTGGAGGCGTTGTATCTGGCCAAGCGGATCGACAAGGTGTCCGGGGAGGGCCAAACCGTCTATGGGTAGTAGAGGGCACTCGTCGCGATACTCGGCGTACACCGGCGGCCCCGACCCGCTGGCCCCGCCGGTGGATCTGCGCGAGGCGCTCGAACAGATCGGCCAGGACGTCATGGCCGGCACCTCGCCGCGGCGGGCGCTGTCGGAGTTGTTGCGCCGCGGCACCGAGAACATGCGCGGGGCCGACCGGCTGGCGGCCGAGGCGAACCGGCGCCGACGGGATCTGTTGCGCCGCAACAACTTGGACGGCACCCTGCAGGAGATCAAGAAGCTGCTCGACGAGGCCGTGCTGGCCGAGCGCAAGGAGCTGGCCCGCGCCCTGGACGACGACGCGCGCTTCGGCGAGTTGCAGCTTGACGCGCTGCCGGCGTCGCCGGCCAAGGCCGTCCAGGAGCTCTCCGACTACAACTGGCGCAGCGGTGAGGCCCGCGAAAAGTACGAGCAGATCAAGGATTTGCTCGGCCGCGAGATGCTGGACCAACGCTTCGCGGGCATGAAGCAGGCGCTGGAGGGAGCCACCGAGGAGGACCGCCAGCGCGTCAACGACATGCTGAACGACCTCAACGAGCTGCTGGACAAGCACGCCAAAGGCCAAGACTCGCAGCAGGACTTCGAAGACTTCATGGACAAGCACGGCGAGTTCTTCCCGGAGAACCCGCGCAACGTCGAGGAGCTGCTGGACTCGCTGGCCAAGCGCGCCGCCGCCGCCCAGCGCTTCCGCAACAGCCTCAGCCCCGACCAGCGCGCCGAGCTGGATGCCCTGGCGCAGCAGGCATTCGGGTCCCCGGCGTTGATGGACGCGCTCAATCGTCTCGACGCGCATCTACAGGCAGCGCGCCCGGGCGAGGACTGGACCGGGTCGGAGCAGTTCTCCGGTGACAACCCGTTCGGCATGGGCGAGGGCACCCAGGCGCTGTCCGACATCGCCGAGCTGGAGCAGCTGGCCGAGCAGCTGTCGCAGAGCTACCCGGGCGCCACCATGGACGACGTCGACCTCGACGCGCTGGCCCGCCAGCTCGGCGACCAGGCGGCCATCGACGCCCGCACGCTGGCCGAACTCGAACGCGCGCTGGTCAATCAGGGTTTCCTGGACCGCGGCTCGGACGGGCAGTGGCGACTGTCCCCGAAGGCGATGCGCCGCCTCGGGGAGACGGCGTTACGCGATGTGGCGCAACAGCTTTCCGGCCGCCACGGTGAACGTGATCACCGCCGCGCCGGGGCGGCGGGTGAGCTGACCGGCGCGACCCGGCCCTGGCAATTCGGGGACACCGAGCCGTGGAACATCTCCCGCACCCTGACCAACGCGGTGCTGCGGCAGGCGGGAACGGCCACCCTGGACGACGGTCCGATCCGGATCACCGTCGACGACGTCGAGATATCGGAGACCGAGACCCGCACGCAGGCCGCGGTGGCGCTGTTGGTCGACACGTCGTTTTCGATGGTGATGGAGAATCGCTGGCTGCCCATGAAGCAGACGGCGCTGGCGCTGAACCACCTGGTGTGCACGCGGTTTCGCTCGGATGCCTTGCAGATCATCGCCTTCGGCCGCTACGCCCGCACGGTGACGGCCGCCGAGCTGACCGGCCTGGAGGGCGTCTACGAGCAGGGCACCAACCTGCATCACGCGCTGGCGCTGGCGGGCCGCCACCTGCGCCGGCATCCCAACGCGCAGCCCGTCGTGCTGGTGGTGACCGACGGCGAGCCCACCGCCCACCTGGAGGATTTCGACGGGGACGGCTCGGCGGTGTTCTTTGACTACCCGCCGCACCCGCGGACCATCGCGCACACCGTGCGCGGGTTCGACGAGATGGCAAGGCTCGGTGCGCAGGTGACGATCTTCCGGCTGGGCAACGACCCCGGCCTGGCCCGGTTCATCGATCAGGTCGCCCGGCGCGTCGAGGGCCGCGTCGTGGTGCCCGATCTCGACGGCCTGGGCGCCGCCGTGGTGGGCGACTACCTGCGGTCGCGCCGCCGCCGGTAACGCCGCGACGAAGGAGGAGAACGACGTGAGCAAGGTGCCAACGATCGAACTCAACGATGGCACGCGCATCCCGCAGCTCGGCTTCGGGGTGTTTCAGATCAAGCCCGACGAGACCGTCGCGGCCGTCAAGCGCGCCCTCGACATCGGATACCGGCACATCGACACCGCCGAGATGTACGGCAACGAAGCCGAAGTCGGCCAGGGTATTCGCGACGCCGGCCTCGACCGCGGCGAGGTATTCGTCACCAGCAAGCTGAACAACGGCCGTCACGAGCCCGACGACGCGCGACGCGCGTTCGACAAGACGCTGGAAGCCCTGGGATCCGACTACGTCGACCTGTTCCTCATTCACTGGCCGCTGCCCACGCTCTACGGCGGCGACTTCGTCTCCACCTGGAAGGTCCTCGAGGAGTTCGCCAAAGACGGCCGCGCCCGCAGCGTCGGCGTCTCGAATTTCCAACCCGCGCACCTGGATCGGCTGGCCGCGGAAACCGGCACCGTCCCCGCGGTCAACCAGATCGAGGTCCACCCGTACTTCGGCAACGAGGAGGTCCGCGCCTACGGCCGCGAGCACGGCATCGTCACCGAGGCGTGGTCGCCGATCGCCCAGGGCAAGGTGCTCGACGATCCGGTGATCAACCGCATCGCCGACGCGCGCGGCAAGTCACCGGCGCAGGTGGCGTTGCGCTGGCACATCCAGCGCGGCGACGTCGTCTTCCCCAAATCGGTGACGCCGGAACGGATCCGATCCAACTTCGAGCTGTTCGACTTCGAGCTGGACGGCTCCGACATGGACGCGATCTCGGGGCTGGACAAGGGCGAATCGGGCCGACGGGGACCCCACCCGGACACGTTCGACTACGTGCCGGGCTAGCCGGAAGCCTTGGGGCGCAACGTGTCGGGCGCTACCCGCGCGGGCGGCGGGCCCGGCGCTTGATGCCCACGCCGCCCCACAGCGAGAAGCCGCGAATCTTGACCTTCGGCGCGCCGGGCGTGCCCTGGCCCAGCACGCTGTGGTCGAAGCCGCCCATCACCCCGTGGCCGTGGATCTCGACGTTCACCTCGGGCGGCAACAAGATGCTCTGCACGCCCATGATCGAGATCGCGTGGATGTCGACCTCGGTGGAGGTGAAGTCGGCGTAGCGCAGATCCACCACCCCGCTGCCCCAGAAGGTGAACGTGGTCAGCTTCTTCGGCACGTTCCACCGGCCGCGCCGTTCGAACCCGCTCATCAGCGCCAGCAGCAGCATCGACGGCGCGGGATTGGGTTTGCCGCCCCGGCGCGGGCTCAGCATCGCACCGGGCAGGTCGGCCCGCAGCTGATCCAGCTCCTCGTACGTCGTCGCCGCGTAGGCGCGCGTCAGCCGGTCTTCGTAGTCCTTGAGTTGCAGGCGGCCCTGCTCGGCCGCATACGCCAGCAACTGCGCGACCTGAATGCGATCCGTGTCGGCCGCGCGGGACGCCTCGTCACGCGTGGTCCCGTTGTCGCGGGGAGCGCGGGTCTCGCGCGGCGCTGGGTTGCTCATCATCCACGAGCGTACGACGTAGAAGTTTTGCTGCAAGTGTGTTGGCTAAACTGCAACCTACCTCCCTGGTCGGACTCGGTTTCGCCAGGCATTTTCCGCGGTCGCTCGGCGTCGTGTCGCGCCGTTAGACGTTTGCCCAACTAGGCGGGCGCTTCTGCAGGAACGCCAGCATGCCCTCGCGGGCCTCGTCGGAGACGAACAGCCGCGCGGACTCCTCGGTGAGGCGGTCGGCGTCGCGGTCGAACCCCGCCAGGACGGCGGCCGTCGTCAGCGCCTTGGACGCCGCGAGCCCCTGCGGCGAGCCGCGGCTCACGTCGGCGACCAACTTCTGTACCGCGGCATCGACGTCGTCGGCGGCCAGCGTGACGAGTCCGATCTCGGTCGCCACGTTCGCGTCGAACGTCTCGCCGGTGAGGTAGTAGCGGGCCGCGGCCCGCGCCGAGATCTTCGGTAGCAGCGTCAGCGAGATGATCGCCGGGGCGACCCCGATGCGGGCCTCGGTCAGCGCGAAGGTGCTGCGGGGACCGGCGACCACCATGTCGCAGGCGCCGACGAGACCGAACCCGCCGGCGCGCACGTGCCCGTCGATGGCGCCGATCACCGGCAGCGGCAATTCGAGGATGGCGCGCAACAGGGTGGTCATCTCCCGCGCCCGCGCCACCGCCGTGTCGAACGGTGAGCCTTCGCCGGCCTCGCTCAGGTCCGCCCCGGCGCAGAAGGTGCCGCCCGTGTGTCCCAGCACCACCACCCGCGCCGCCGGGTCCGCCGCGGCATCTCGCAACCCCTGGTGCAGTTGGGCCAGCAGCGCGGTGGAAATCGCGTTGCGGTTGTGCGGCGAGTTCAGCGTCAGCCGCGCGACCGGGCCGCCGGTGTCGGCCGGGCCCGCGTATTCGACGAGGGTGTCCATCAGTAGCTTCGGGGCAGGCCCAGCGACGTCTGCGCGACGAAGTTCAGCACCATCTCCCGGCTGATGGGCGCGATGCGTCCGAGCCGCGCCGAGGTCATCATCGCGGCCACGCCGTACTCCTTAGTCAACCCGTTGCCGCCCATCGACTGCACGGCCTGGTCGACGGCCCGGTTCGCCGCTTCGGCCGCGGCGTACTTGGCCATGTTGGCGGCCTCGGCCGCGCCCGCGTCGTCGCCGCTGTCGTAGAGCGCGGCGGCCTTCTGCATCATCAGCTTGGCCAGTTCCACCTCAATGTGGCACTGCGCCAACGGATGTGACAGCCCCTGGTGCGCACCGATGGGCGTGGACCAGACCTGGCGGGTCTTGACATAATCGACGGCCTTGCTCAGCGCGAACCGCCCCATGCCCACCGAGCTGGCCGCGCCCATGATGCGTTCGGGGTTCAGGCCGGCGAAAAGCTGTGCGATCGCGGCGTCCTGGGCCCCGACCAGCGCGTCGGCGGGCAGCCGGACGTCGTCGAGGAAGACCTGGAACTGGCGCTCGGGGCTGATCAGCTCCATCTCGATCGGGGTGTAGGTGAAGCCGGGCGCGTCGGTGGGCACGACGAACAGCGCCGGGCGCAGCTTGCCGGTTTTCGCCTCTTCGGTGCGCGCGACGACCAGCACCGCCTGCGCCTGGTCGATGCCGGAGATGAATACCTTCTGGCCCTTGAGGATCCAGTCACCGCCGTCGCGGCGGGCGGTCGTGGTGATCTTGTGCGAGTTGGAGCCGGCGTCGGGTTCGGTGATCGCGAACGCCATCGTCAGCGAGCCGTCGGCGATCCCGGGAATCCAGCGCTTCTTCTGCTCCTCGGTACCGAACTTGCTGATGATGGTGCCGTTGATGGCCGGCGACACCACCATCAGCAGCAGCGCGCTGCCCGCGGCCGCCATCTCCTCCATCACCAGCGACAGCTCGTACATGCCGGCGCCGCCGCCGCCGTACTCCTCGGGCAGGTTCACCCCGAGGAAGCCGAGTTTGCCCGCCTCGGACCACAATTCGGTGGTGTGCTCCTGCGCGCGGGCCTTCTCCAGGTAGTAGTCCTGGCCGTAGTTGGACGCCCACTCGGACACCGCCTTGCGCAGCGCCCGGCGATCCTCGTTTTCGACGAAGCTGGTATCGGTCACGGTGCATCTCCTTCTGCTTGCGGCGCGTCCACCCTCGCCAGGACGGCGCCCACCTCGACTTGTTGACCGGTCGTGACGTCGAGCTGCGCGAGCACGCCGTCGGACGGTGCGGTGATGGTGTGTTCCATCTTCATCGCCTCCAGCCAGATCAGTGGCTGCCCGGCGGTGACGGTGTCGCCGACCGCGGCGCCGAGGCGGATGACGTTGCCGGGCATGGGCGCCACCAGTGAGCCTTGTGCGACGGCCGATCCCGGCTCGGGGAACCTCGGCAAGGCGACCAGGTGCACCGGCCCGCGCGCGGAGTCGACGTAGACGTCTTCGGATCCCGGAGACCCGTAGCGTCGCACCGAGAAGCCGTGGTCCACGCCGTCGGCGTTCAGCACCACCTCGTCCGACGCCGCCGGGACCAGCCGCACCGACTCGTCGGCGGGAAGCGCCAATCCGTCTCTGGTGAAGCGGTATTCGACGTGGTGCTCGGTGTCGGCGTCGTCGCGGTAGGCCTTGGCCTGATGGCCCGAGGCGAGGTTGCGCCAGCCGCTGGGCAGCGAGCCCAGCACCTGGGCCGTCGCGCGGTTGTGGGCGGCGTCGGCGAGCGCGGCCGCGATCGCCGACAGTCGGACCGCCGACTCGTCGGCCAGCGGCGCGGACAGCCGATCCAGGCCGTGGGTGTCGAAAAACGCGGTGTCGGTGGCGCCGTCGAGGAACGCCGGGTGCCGCAGCACGTTGACCAAGAGCTCGCGGTTGGTGCGCACGCCGTGCAGCCGGGCGCGGGCCAGCGCGTCGGCGAGCACCCGTGCCGCCTGGTGGCGGGTCGGGGCGTAGGAGATGACCTTGGCCAGCATCGGGTCGTAGTGGATCGACACCGTGGATCCGTCCGCGATGCCGGAATCCAGGCGGATTCCGGTCCGACCGCCCAGCGAGTCGAATTCGGCCCGCACGGCCGGCACCGTGAACGTGTGCATTACGCCGGCCTGGGGCTGCCACCCGTGCGCGGGGTCCTCGGCGTAGAGCCGGGCCTCGATCGAATGCCCCTGGGCGGCAAGGGGTTCCGCGTCGAGTCGGGCGCCGTCGGCGACGGCGAGCTGCAGTTCGACGAGGTCGACGCCCGTGGTTTCCTCGGTGACCGGGTGCTCGACCTGCAGCCGGGTGTTCATCTCCAGGAAGTAGAACTCGCCGTTGTCGTCGGCCAGGAATTCGACCGTGCCGGCACCGGTGTAGCCGATCGCGCCGGCGGCCAGCCGGGCCGCGTCGAACAGCTTGGCGCGCATGCCCGGTGTCCGCTCGACCAACGGCGAGGGCGCCTCCTCGATGATCTTCTGGTGGCGGCGCTGGATCGAGCATTCCCGTTCCCCGACGGCCCACACCGTGCCGTGGGTGTCGGCGAGGACCTGAACCTCCACGTGGTGGCCGGTGGGCAGGTAGCGCTCGCAGAACACGGTCGGGTCGCCGAACGCCGAGGCCGCCTCCCGGCGCGCCGCTTCGACTTCGCTTGGCAGGGCGGACAGTTCGCGGACCACCCGCATCCCGCGGCCGCCGCCGCCGGCGGACGCCTTGACCAGCACCGGCAGCTGAGCCTCGGTCACGGTGTCGGGGTCGAGCTCCTCGAGGACCGGAACCCCGGCGGCGGCCATCAGCTTCTTGGACTCGATCTTGGAGCCCATCGCGCGCACCGCGTCCACCGGGGGACCGACCCAGGTCAGGCCGGCGTCGGCCACGGCGGCCGCGAATTCGGCGTTCTCCGAGAGGAATCCGTAGCCGGGGTGCACCGCGTCGGCGCCGGCGGCGCGGGCGGCGGCGATGATCGCGCCGGCGTTGAGGTAGTCGTTGGTCTTCGGCAGCCGCACCCGCGCGTCGGCCTCGGCGACGTGCGGGGAAGCGGCGTCGGGGTCGGTGTAGACGGCGACGGTGCCCAGGCCCAGCCGCCGGCAGGTGGCGAACACGCGCCGGGCGATCTCGCCGCGGTTGGCGACCAGCACTCGAGTGATTCCCATTGCGCTCACATCCGGAAGACGCCGAAGTTCGACGTCCCCTCGATCGGGCCATTGGCGATGGCGGACAGACACATTCCCAGCACCGTGCGGGTGTCGCGCGGGTCGATCACGCCGTCGTCGTAGAGCATCCCCGACAGGACCAGTGGCAGCGACTCGGCCTCGATCTGGCCCTCGACGGCCGCGCGCATCGCGGCGTCGGCCTCCTCGTCGACCTGCTGCCCGCGGGCCTCGGCGGCCGCGCGGGCCACGATCGACAGCACGCCCGAGAGCTGGGCGCCGCCCATCACCGCCGCCTTGGCGCTGGGCCAGGCGAACAGGAACCGCGGGTCGTAGGCGCGCCCGCACATGCCGTAGTGGCCGGCCCCGTACGACGCGCCGATCAGCAGCGAGATGTGCGGGACGGTCGAATTGGACACGGCGTTGATCATCATCGCCCCGTGCTTGATCATCCCGCCCTCTTCATAGTCCTTGCCCACCATGTAGCCGGTGGTGTTGTGCAGGAACAACAGTGGCGTGTTGGACCGGTTGGCGAGCTGGATGAACTGGGTGGCCTTCTGCGACTCCTCGCTGAACAGCACCCCGCGCGCGTTGGCCAGGATGCCCAGCGGGTAGCCGTGCAGCCGGGCCCAGCCGGTGACCAGCGACGAGCCGTACATGGCCTTGAACTCGTCGAATTCGGAGCCGTCGACGATGCGGGCGATCACCTCACGCGGGTCGAACGGGATGCGCAGGTCCGCGGGCACGATGCCGATCAGCTCCCCGGCGTCGAACAGCGGCTCGGTCACGGGTCCGGGGGCGGGTCCCTGCTTGACCCAGTTGAGCCGGGCCACGATGCGGCGCCCGATCCGGATGGCATCCAGCTCGTCGACGGCGAAGTAGTCGCCCAAACCCGATATGCGGGAGTGCATTTCGGCGCCGCCAAGGGATTCGTCGTCGGATTCCTCGCCGGTGGCCATCTTCACCAGCGGGGGACCGGCGAGGAACACCTTCGAGCGCTCCTTGATCATCACCACGTGGTCGGACATCCCGGGCACGTAGGCCCCGCCCGCGGTGGAGTTGCCGAAGACCAGCGCGATGGTCGGGATCCCGGCCGCCGAGAGCCGGGTCAGGTCGCGGAACATCCGCCCGCCCGGGACGAAGACCTCCTTCTGGGTGGGCAGGTCGGCCCCGCCGGACTCGACCAGCGAGATGACCGCAAGCCGGTTCTCGAACGCGATCTGGTTGGCCCGCAGGATCTTCCGCAGCGTCCAGGGGTTGCTGGTGCCGCCCTTGACGGTCGGGTCGTTGGCCACGATCATGCATTCCACGCCGGCCACCACGCCGATGCCGGTGACGATGCTGGCGCCGACCTGGAACGCGCTGCCATAGGCCGCCAGCGGGCTGAGCTCCAGGAACGGGGAGTCGGGGTCGACGAGCAGCTCGATGCGTTCGCGCGCGGTCAGCTTGCCGCGGGCGTGGTGGCGCTCGACGTACTTGGGGCCGCCGCCCGCAAGCGCTTTGGCGAGTTCGGCGTCGATCTCCTCGAGCCGCGAGGCCGCCGCCGCAGCCGCGTCGGCGTAGGCGGGGGAACTGGGGTCGAGGGTGGACTGCAAGGCGGTCATGATTGGAATCCCAGCGTTTTGGCGGCCAGCGCGGTCAGGATTTCGGTGGTGCCGCCGCCGATGCCCAGGATCCGCATGTCCCGGTATTGGCGCTCGACTTCGGACTCGGCCATGTAGCCCATGCCGCCGAACAGCTGGACGGCCTGGTTGGCGACCCATTCGCCGGACTCGACGGCGGTGTTCTTGGCGAAGCACACCTGCGCGATCAGGTTGGTCTCCCCGGCGAGCTGGCGCTCCACCACGTTTCGGGTGTAGACCCGCGCGACGTCGATGCGGCGCGCCATCTCGGCCAGCGTGTTCTGCACCGACTGGCGCGAGATCAGCGGCCGGCCGAACGTCTCCCGGTCGCGGCACCAGGCCACGGTGATGTCCAGGCAGCGCTGCGCGCTCGAATACGCTTGCGCGGCAAGGCCGACCCGCTCGGCGACGAAGGCCTGTGCGATCTGGGCGAAGCCGCTGTTCTCGGCGCCGACGAGGTTGGCGGCCGGCACCCGCGCGTCGGTGAACGACAGCTCCGCGGTGTCCGAGGAGCGCCAGCCCATCTTGTCCAGCTTGCGGCTGACCTCGAATCCGGGCGTGCCCTTCTCGATCGCCAGCAGCGAAACCCCCGCCGCCCCAGGGCCGCCGGTGCGCACCGCCGTGACGACGTAGTCGGCGCGGACGCCGGAGGTGATGTAGGTCTTGGCGCCGTTGACGACATAGTGGTCACCGTCGCGGACCGCGGCCGTGCGCAGGTGCCCGACGTCGGAACCTCCGCCGGGCTCGGTGATCGCCAGTGCGCCGATCTTCTCGCCGGCCAGCGTCGGGCGCACGAACTCCTCGATCAGCCGGGCGTCGCCGGAGGCGATCATGTGCGGGACCGCGATGCCACAGGTGAACAGCGACGCGAAGACGCCGCCGGGCGCGCCGGCCTGATGCACCTCCTCGCAGATGAGCAGCGAGTCGGCGCCGTCCCCGCCGCCGCCGCCGACGGCCTCGGGAAAGCCCGCGCCGAGCAACCCGGCCGCCCCGGCGCGACGGTGCAACTCGCGCGGCAGGTCGCCGGTGCGTTCCCACTCGGCGGCGTTGGGCAGGATCTCGCGTTCGGTGAACGAGCGCACCGTTTTTCGCAGCTGCTCGCGCTCGGGCGTGCTCCAGATACTCACATCAGCCTTTCCGGGATGTCGACGTGGCGGCCGCGCAGCCATTCGCCCAGCCCCTTGGCCTGGGGGTCGAATCGCGCCTGATACGCGACGCCCTGGCCCAGGATGCCGTCGACGACGAAGTTCACCGCGCGCAGGTTGGGCAGCACGTGGCGGACGACGTCGAAGTCGGCGGCCTCGGGAAGCAGCTCTTTGAACAGCTCGACGGTCAACGTGTTGGCGAGCCAGCGCCATTGGTCGTCGGTGCGCACCCAGACGCCGACGTTGGCCGAGCCGCCCTTGTCGCCGCTGCGGGCCGCCGCGATGCGACCCAGCGGCACGCGCCGGGTCGGCCCGTCGGGCAGGGGCTCCGGGAGCGGTGGCGCGGCGGCGGGGGATAGCTCCAAAGTGTCCGTGGCGCAGGGGATTTCGACGCGCGTCCCGTCGGCGCGCACCGCGACGTGCGGGACGTTTCGGGCGTCGACGTAGCCCGCGGTGAACACGCCGTAGACCTGCCCGTCGCCGGGCGGGGCGGTCACATGGAAGCCGGGATAGCTGGCGAGCGCCAATTCCACCGCCGCCGAAGAGAATTGGCGCCCGACGTTGGCGGGGTCGGGGTCGCGGACCACGCAGTGCAGCAGCGCGCTGGCGGCTTCCTCGGTGTCGGCGTCGGCGTGGTCGGTGCGGGCCAGCGTCCACTGCAGCTCGGCGGGCTTGACGGTCAGCGCCGCCTCGAGCTGGCGGCGCACCAGCTCGGCCTTGGCCTCGATGTCCAGGCCGGTCAGCACGAACGTCATCGCGTTGCGGAACCCGCCGATGCTGTTCAGCGACACCTTGTAGGTGGGCGGCGGCGGCTCGCCGCGCACGCCGGCGATGCGCACCCGGTCGGGGCCGTCGTCCGACAGCTCGATGCTGTCCATCCGGGCGGTGACGTCGGGGTTGGCGTAGCGCGCGCCGGTGATCTCGTACAGCAGCTGCGCGGTGACGGTGTCGACGCTGACCACTCCGCCGGTGCCGGGGTGCTTGGTGATCACCGACGAGCCGTCGGCGTGGACTTCGGCCAGGGGGAAACCGGCGTGGGTCAGATCGCCGATTTCGGTGAAGAACGAGAAGTTGCCGCCGGTGGCCTGGACGCCGCATTCGATGACGTGGCCGGCGACGACGGCGCCGGCGAGCCGGTCGTAGTCGGTGCGGCCCCAGCCGAAGTGCGCGGCCGCCGCCCCGACGATCACCGACGCGTCGGTGACCCGGCCGGTGACGACGACGTCGGCGCCGCCGGCCAGGCAGTCGACGATGCCCCAGGCGCCCAGGTAGGCGTTCGCGGTCAGCGGCGTGCCTAGCCCGAGTTCGGCGGCGCGCGGCTGCAGGTCGTCGCCCTCGACGTGGGCGACGCGGGCCGGGACGCCCAGCCGCTCGGCCAGCGCGCGGATCGCGTCGGCCAGCCCCGCCGGGTTGAGGCCGCCGGCGTTGGCGACGATGCGCACCCCGCGGTCGCGGGCCTCACCCAAGCAGTCCTCGAGCTGGGTCAGGAAGGTTTTGGCGTAGCCGCGCTCGGGGTGCTTCATCCGGTCGCGGCCCAGGATGAGCATCGTAAGCTCGGCCAGGTAGTCACCGGTCAGGTAGTCCACGTCGCCGCCGGTGAGCATCTCGCGCATCGCCGACAGCCGGTCGCCGTAGAACCCCGAGCAGTTCGCGATGCGGACGGCGCCGGCGGTGCCAGCAGCCCCGGAAATAGAGGTCATGCGCGCCCTCCATCCGTGGGAATGCCGGTAACCCCGAACCAACCAACCGACCGGTAGGTGACGATACCGCTAGCGCCCTGCAGCGTGAAGCGTGGGTTGTTGACCTGTCGGTGTTCCGAAGGGGTTCGCCAGAAATATCCGGATATGCAATACATACTCGCGTTATTGTCGGACATGGGCTGCACAGTGGGTAGCTGCAGGCGCGGATCACGCGATCGGCTCGCAAGCATGGCATCGCGGCCGGACGCATCCGGGAGGCGATGTCGAATGCCGTCTTGGTTTCCGAAGACGGCGACTTCGCGACGTACGTCGGCACGGATGCGCGCGGCCTGGAGTTGGAGATCGGAATCGTGCCCGACGACCGCTTTCCCGACCGGTTCGCGGTGATCCACTGCATGCCGGCCCAGTGGCGCGAGCAAACCAGGGATTGAACCGAGATACGGAGTGACCGACATGGGAAAATTCCCGAAGTCCTTGTCAGGGGCCGAGGTAACGGAAACTGATCTCGACCAGGACGACTTCGAGTTCCAGGGCGACCGGCTAACGGAAGAGCGCGCTAGGGAGATCGCTGAGGAGCGCTGGGAGAAAACCGCCAATTTGATCCCCGGCGGCAAGTCGCTGTCCGGCGGCCAGACACACTCGCCGGTGGTCCAGGTACGCGTCTCGGTGACGACCCGGGACAAGCTCGAGGCGATCGCGAAAGCGCGCAAGATGAGCGTGTCGAAGCTTTCGCGCCAAGTACTCGACGAATTCGTCAAACATGCGACGGCCTGAAGTCGGACCAGACGCATCGAGCGGAGTTCGAGCGCCGTTTTGGCGACCGGCTGGTCACCGACTATCCTGATACCCAATCGTCGCACGTCGGCCGGACCGGCCACGTCGCGCGACATGCCCGAAGAAGCCCCCGAACGAGGAGTTAGGCCCCCAAAACCATGGCCGTACCCAAGCGCAGGATGTCGCGCGCGAACACCCGTAGCCGCCGCGCCCAGTGGAAGGCCACCAAGACCGAGCTCGTGGGCGTGACGGTGGCGGGCCAGAAGCACAAGGTGCCGCGCCGGCTGCTCAAGGCGGCCCGCCTCGGTCTGATCGACCTCGACCGCCGCTAGCGGACATCTCGGCAAACACGCGGCGCGTCTCTCAGGCCGCTCTCAGGCGCTAGGGCGAAACTAGTGGCCGTGCGGATTCTTGTCGTCGACGACGATCGTGCGGTACGCGAGTCGCTGCGCAGGTCGCTTTCCTTCAACGGCTATTCGGTCGAGTTGGCCCACGACGGGGTCGAGGCGCTCGACATGATCGCCAGCGACCGGCCCGACGCGCTCGTCCTGGACGTGATGATGCCGCGGTTGGACGGCCTCGAGGTGTGCCGCCAGCTCCGCAGCACGGGCGACGACCTGCCGATCCTGGTGCTCACCGCGCGTGATTCGGTCTCCGAGCGGGTCGCCGGCCTGGACGCCGGCGCCGACGACTACCTGCCCAAGCCCTTCGCCCTCGAAGAGCTGCTGGCCCGCATGCGCGCGCTGCTGCGCCGCACCAAGCCGGAGGATGACGCCGAGTCGGTGGCGATGAGCTTCTCCGACCTCAGCCTGGACCCGGTGACCCGCGAGGTGACCCGCGGGCAACGCCGGATCAGCTTGACCCGCACCGAGTTTGCGCTGCTGGAGATGCTGATCGCCAACCCGCGCCGGGTGCTCACCCGCAGCCGCATCCTCGAGGAGGTGTGGGGATTCGACTTCCCCACCTCCGGCAATGCGCTCGAGGTCTACGTCGGCTACCTGCGCCGCAAGACCGAGGCCGAGGGCGAGCCGCGGCTGATCCACACCGTGCGCGGGGTGGGCTACGTCCTTCGGGAGACGCCGCCCTGATGATCCGGATCCGTCCGCGCCGGCACGCACCGCTGCGAGCCACCAGCTCGCTGTCGTTGCGGTGGCGGGTGATGCTGCTGGCGATGTCGATGGTGGCGATGGTCGTCGTGCTGATGTCGTTCGCCGTGTACGCGGTGATTTCGGCCGCGCTCTACAGCGACATCGACAACCAGCTGCAGAGCCGGGCGCAGCTGCTGATCGCCAGCGGCTCCCTGGCCGCCGACCCGGGCAAGGCCATCGAGGGCACCGCCTACTCCGACGTCAACGCGATGCTGGTGAACCCGGGCCACTCGGTCTACACCGCCAACCAGCCGGGCCAGATCCTGCCCGTCGGATCCACCGAGAAGGCCGTCATCAGCGGCGAACTGTTCATGTCGCGGCGCACCGCGGCCGACCAGCGAATCCTGGCCATCCATCTGCCCAACGGCAGCTCACTGCTGCTGTCCAAGAGCCTTAAGCCCACCGAGGCGGTGATGACCAAGCTGCGCTGGGTGCTGCTGATCGTCGGCGGGATCGGTGTCGCGGTCGCCGCGGTGGCCGGGGGCATGGTCACCCGGGCCGGGTTGCGTCCGGTGGCCCGGCTGACCCAGGCCACCGAGCGGGTGGCGCGCACCGACGACCTGCGGCCCATCCCGGTGTTCGGCAGCGACGAATTGGCCAGGCTCACCGAGGCTTTCAACCTGATGCTGAGGGCGCTGGCCGAGTCGCGCGAGCGGCAGGCGCGGCTGGTGACCGACGCCGGACACGAACTGCGCACCCCGCTGACGTCGCTGCGCACCAACGTCGAGCTGCTGATGGCCTCGATGGAACCGGGGGCGCCGCGGCTACCCGAGCAGGAGATGGTCGACCTGCGCGCCGACGTGATCGCCCAGATCGAGGAATTGTCCACGCTGGTCGGCGATTTGGTGGACCTCACCCGCGACGACGCCGGCCAGGTGGTGCAGGAGACGGTCGACATGTCGGAGGTGATCGATCGCAGCCTGGAACGGGTCAGGCGGCGGCGCAACGATATTCACTTCGACGTCGAGGCGATCGGGTGGCAGGTCTACGGCGACGCCGCCGGGCTGTCGCGCGCCGTGCTCAACCTGATGGACAACGCGGCCAAGTGGAGCCCGGCCGGCGGCCGCGTCGGCATCACGTTGCGCCAGCTCGACCCGTCGCACGCCGAATTGGTGGTGTCCGATCACGGGCCCGGCATCCCGCTGCACGAGCGCCGCCTGGTCTTCGAGCGGTTCTACCGGTCGACGACGGCGCGGGCGATGCCAGGCTCGGGGCTCGGGCTGGCGATCGTCAAGAAGGTGGTGCTCAACCACGGTGGGTTGCTGCGCGTCGAGGACACCGTGCCCGGTGGCCAGCCCCCGGGCACCTCTATCTATGTGCTGCTGCCCGGCCGCCCGATCCCGGTGTCGCCTTACCCGGGGGCCGGCTCCGACACCGAAAGCCTCAAGACCGACCCCGCCATGCCCGTGACGGGCCACTCGGCGAACTCTCGGGAACCGGCGAACGTTATCTCAGTGGACTCTCAGTCCGCGCAGGCAAGGTAGGTCTGCAGTTAGTGTTGGACTCGAGCCCGATCGAGCCCGACGTACCGATATACAGGAAGAGCGACCTAGCGCCATGACGAATGACCCGAGGTATTCGCCACCGCCGCAGCAGCCGGGATACCGTACCGGGCCTAATCAGCCTGTTCCGCCCGCTTATGCCCAGGGGCGCCAGCAGCCGTACAACCCGCAGTACGACTGGCGCTACCAGCAGGCCCAGCCCACGACGCAATACCGTCGGCCCTACGAGCCGTACACGGGCACGGGGCCGGTCCGGGCGCCCGGCGGCACCGGGCCCGGCCCGATCCCCGGCGGCACCGGGGCGGGCCCCATCCCCGGCGGGACGGGGACGGGCCCCATCCACATGCTGCCGCCGATGGGCCCGGGCGGTCCGGCGCCGATGCCCCAAAAGCGTTCCCGCGCAGGGTTATTGACCGCGGGTGCGCTGGCGATCGCGGTGGTGTCGGCGGGTATCGGCGGTGCGGCCGCGACGGCCGTCGAGCTGGGCACGCACGCCACGGGCGGCAACGGGCACAGCATCATCCCGGGCGTGGCCCCCAGCGTTCCGGCCGCGAACATGCCACCGGGCAGCGTCGAACAGGTCGCCGCCAAGGTGGTGCCCAGCGTCGTCATGCTCGAGACCGACATCGGCCGCCAGTCCGAAGAGGGTTCGGGCATCGTCTTGTCGACCGACGGGCTGATCCTGACCAACAACCACGTCGTCGCCGCCGCGGCCAAGCAGCCGGGCGGCCCCGGCGGACCACCCGGCGCTCCGGGCGGTCCCGGTGGTCCGGGGGGTCCGGCTGGTCCGCAACCGAAAACGACGGTGACCTTCTCCGACGGTCGCACCGCGCCGTTCACGGTGGTCGGTGCCGACCCGACCAGCGACATCGCCGTGATCCGCGTGCAGGGCATCTCCAACCTGACCCCGATTTCGCTGGGCTCCTCCTCGGATCTGCGGGTCGGCCAGCCGGTGGTCGCGGTCGGGTCGCCCCTGGGCCTGTCGGGCACGGTGACCACCGGCATCATCAGCGCGATGAACCGCCCGGTGTCCACCACCGGCGAGACGGGCAACCAGAACACCGTGCTGGACGCGATCCAGACCGACGCCGCGATCAACCCGGGTAACTCCGGCGGCGCGCTGGTCAACATGAGCGGCCAGCTGGTGGGCGTCAACTCGGCGATCGCGACCCTGGGCGCCGACTCGCCCGATTCGCAGAGCGGCTCGATCGGCCTGGGCTTCGCGATCCCGGTGGATCAGGCCAAGCGCATCGCCGACGAGCTGATCAGCACCGGCAAGGCGACGCACGCCTCGCTCGGTGTCCAGGTGACCAGCGACAAGGGCACGCCGGGCGCCAAGGTGGTCGAGGTGGTGCCGAACGGCGCGGCCGCGACGGCCGGGGTGCCCAAGGGCGTCGTCGTCACCAAGGTCGACGACCGCCCGATCAGCAGCGCCGACGCGCTGGTGGCCGCGGTGCGGTCCAAGGCGCCGGGCGACAAGGTGTCGCTGACGTTCCAGGATCCCGGCGGCGGCAGCCGCACGGTTCAGGTCACCCTCGGCAAGGCGGATCAGTGATGAGAGTCGATGAGCCCTCGGCGGCCGGATTGTCCGACCTCGGATATACGGTGGCACCCATGGAAACGGGTGCGGAGTTGGTGGTCGGCCGGGCGCTGGTCGTGGTGGTCGACGATCGCACCGCGCACGGCGACGAGGAGGACCACAGCGGACCGCTGGTCACCGAGCTGCTGACCGAGGCGGGATTCGTCGTCGACGGTGTGGTGGCGGTCGCGGCCGACGAGGTCGAGATCCGCAACGCGCTCAACACCGCGGTCATCGGCGGGGTGGACCTCGTGGTCTCGGTCGGCGGCACCGGCGTCACCCCGCGCGACGTCACGCCGGAGGCCACCCGCGAGATCCTGGACCGCGAGATCCTGGGAATCGCCGAAGCCATCCGCGCCTCGGGGCTGTCGGCGGGCATCACCGACGCCGGGCTGTCCCGCGGGCTGGCCGGGGTATCGGGTAGCACGCTGGTGGTCAACCTCGCCGGTTCCCGCTACGCGGTGCGCGACGGAATGGCGACGCTGAACCCGCTCGCCGCGCAGATCATCGGCCAGCTGTCGAGCCTGGAAATCTGACCGCCCAGGTTTTTGGGTGAGCACGCCGTCGGAGCGCGACCGGGCCGGGGCCGGCGCCGAATCGTTTTGGGCAGTCCCGGAGCCGCGCGACGCGGATGACCCGGACGCCCGCGACCATGAGCAGTGGTTGCGGGACAACGTCCCCCCACACCACGGCTGAGCTCACGCTCCGCCGTATCACGGCGCGGTCAACCTTTGGTGACTAATTGCCCGGGGATGTGTGCTAGCCCACAATGGGGCCATACCTTTTGTCTCGGGCGGCACCGCGCTGCCCTGGCATTCGGCGCTACGGGAGGTGTGCGCATGTTCAAGGGATTCAAGAGTTTTGTGATGCGCGGTGACGTGATCACCGTGGCCATTGGTCTGGTGGTGGCCCTGGCCTTCTCGAACCTCGTCAAGGCGTTTACCGACAGCGTGATCAACCCGCTGGTCGCGGCCGTCCAGCCGGGCACCAAGTTCGGACTGGGCTGGCAGCTCGGCGACGACGGCAACAAAGCGACGTTCCTCGACATCGGATCGCTGATCTCGGCGTTCATCTACTTCGTCGTCTTCATGGCGGCCGTGTACTTCATGATCGTGGTGCCCTACAAGCACATTCAGGCCCGCCGCGGGGTCACGGTATTCGGAGAAGAACCGGCGACCAAGGCATGCCAGGAGTGCATGTCGGACATCCCCGAGGCCGCGCACAAGTGCAAATACTGCGCCAGCCCCCAGGGCACGCCGGCGCCGTCCGCCTGATCGCGAATCAATGCAGGGTCAGCGTCACCGCCTGGCCCAGCGTCGACCCCGCCACCGGGTTCGCCACGCGCGCCGGCAGCGCAACCAATACGACGCGGTCGCTGTCCGCGGCCTGAGCCTTCGGCTTGGCTGAAACGAGCACGACGACGGCGTCGGTCGCCACCACTTTGGTGACGGCCGGGGCGCCCGGCGCGTCGGTGGCCGGCGCGGCCAGCACGTCCACCACGTCGCCGACCCGGACCAGGTCGATCAGGGCGCCGTCCGCCAGGTGCAACGGCACGATGCGCGCGCCGGGGCCCGCGGTCGACTCGGCCAGCCGGCTGCCGAGCAACCGCACATCGGTGAGCACCTCCCCCCGGCGCGCGGGACTGGCCAGCGTCGCACCCACCACCGCGGCCAGCTCGGTCGGCGCTCCTTCGGGAACCGTTGTCACAGAACGCCTTTCGAGCCGGACGTCGTCGGCGGTCAACGCGGCGCCCGGGCGCAGGTCGCGCGCGGCCACCACCACGTCGGCGGAGTCAGCGTCGGGGTTCGAGCGCAGCGTCGCGATGCCGGCCAGCACGACGAGCCCACCGGCGGCCACCCGCCGCGCCAGCACGGTGCGGGTCCAGTCGGGGCGCAGCGACGCCGAGATCCGGCGCAGCAGCGCCGGATTCAGCGATGGTTCGCCCACGGCGCAACGGTAACCGCGGGCCGGTGCCGGCGGTGTGGGTCAACAAGCGGGGTTGTGGATAACCGGTCAGCTCGAGGCGGCCGCGGTGGCCGGGGCGGCGGTGCTGGTCGACTTCTCGCTGGAGCCGCCCTTGTCGGTCGAGGCCTTCGTGTCCCCGGACGCGGCCTTGTCGCTCGAGCCGGAGCTCGACGCTGCGGTGTCGGTGGATCCGGTGCCGGAGCTCTTCGACTTCTTGCCGTCCTCGCGGCTGTCGGTGCGGTAGAAGCCGCTGCCCTTGAACACCACGCCCACGGAGTTGAACAGCTTGCGCAGCCGGCCGGAGCACTTCTCGCACGTGGTCAGCGCGTCGTCGGTGAAGGCCTGCACAACGTCGAAGCGGTCGGCGCACTCGGTGCACGCGTAGCTGTAGGTCGGCACGAAAACCTCCGAGAATCTGTCGGGCTGCATTAGCACTCTACCGTCTTAAGTGCTAGAACCGCCACGTGATCGCGATCATTCCCGGCTGAAAAGCGCGATCAGGCCCCGTTCGGGCGTCAGCGCATGGGTCATCGGCACGTCGTGCGGCTCGGCGGGCAGCTCGTCGACGAACTCCGCGTCGCGCACCACCGCGATCAGCCGCGCGGCCGGGTCGCGGGCGTCCAGCGAGCGGTCGTAGAACCCGCGGCCGCGGCCCAGCCGCACGCCCCGGCGGTCTACGGCCAGCGCCGGCACGAGCATCACCGCGGCCTCGGCCAGGGCCGCCGCCGGCAGCAGTGGCTCGGGCGGCTCGAGCAGCCCCCACGGCCCCGGGACGAGCGCGCCCGGCCGGTATTCGCCCCATTGCAGCGGCAAGGGTTCGTCGCTGTCACTGGTCCGCGCGACCGGCAGCAGCACCCGCCCGCAGCGGCGCAGCAACGTGCCGAGCATCTCGATCGACCCCGGCTCGGTGCCCACCGGCACGTACGCGCAGACCGTGGCCGCGCCGTCGACCACCGCCTCCAGCCGCTCGCTGAGGGCGCGCGCCTCGGCCGCCCGCACGTCGTCAGCAACGCGCCGCCGCGCGGCCAGCAGCTGCCCGCGCCACTCGGCCTTGTTCGCGGCTGCCATGCCGTCCACCATGTCAGGCCCGGCGCGCGCGCCGCCACACCGCCTCGGCGCACCTGACGAGGGTTATCGTTTGAACAATGTCCCGCCCAGAAGTTCCGATCCCCTTCACGGCGATCGTCCCCGCGGCCGGCCTGGGTACGCGCTTTTTGCCCGCGACCAAGACGGTGCCCAAGGAGCTGCTGCCGGTCGTCGACACCCCCGGCATCGAGCTCGTCGCCGCGGAGGCGGCCGGGGCCGGCGCGGAGCGCCTGGTGATCGTCACCTCCGAGGGCAAGGACGGCGTCGTCGCGCACTTCGTCGAAGACCTGGTGCTGGAGGGCACGCTCGAGGCGCGGGGCAAGAAGGCCATGCTCGACAAGGTGCGCCGCGCGCCGCAGCTGATCAAGGTGGAGTCCGTGGTGCAGGCCGAGCCGCTCGGGCTGGGGCACGCCATCAGCTGCGTCGAGCCCACGCTGGCCGCCGACGAGGACGCCGTGATGGTGCTGCTGCCCGACGACCTGGTGCTGCCCACCGGCGTCCTGGACACGATGGCGAAGGTGCGGGCCGACCACGGCGGCACGGTGCTGTGCGCGATCGAGGTGGCGCCCGAGGAGATCAGCGCCTACGGGGTTTTCGACGTGGAGGCCGTGCCGGACGACGACAACCCCGATGTGCTGCGGGTCAAGGGCATGGTCGAAAAGCCCAAGGCCGAGGACGCCCCGTCGCTGTATGCCGCTGCCGGCCGCTACGTGCTCGACCGCGCGATCTTCGACGCGCTGCGCCGCATCGACCGGGGCGCCGGCGGCGAAGTCCAGCTCACCGACGCGATCGCGCTGCTGATCGACGAGGGCCACCCGGTGCACGTCGTCGTGCATCACGGATCCCGACACGACTTGGGAAATCCCGGCGGCTACCTGAAGGCTGCGGTTGACTTTGCATTGGATCGTGACGACTATGGCCCGGATTTGCGGCGATGGTTGGTGGCGCGGTTGGGCCTGACCGAGCAGTAACGCCGGTACCCGCCAGGGCCCATGGGGCGGCGCCATGAGGGCAGAGAGGCGCGCTTGTGCGTTCTGTGGAGGAGCAGCAGGCCCGGATAACGGCGGCCGCGGTGGCTCCGCGGCCGATCCGGGTGGCCATCGCCGAGGCGCAGGGGTTGATGTGCGCCGAGGAAGTCGTGACCGAGCGGCCCATGCCGGGCTTCGACCAGGCCGCCATCGACGGCTACGCGGTGCGCAGCGTCGACGTGCTGGGCGTGGGCGAGGTCGGCGCCGACAGTCTCGGTGAGCCACCCGACGAGGGCCCGGGCGACGAAGACCGGCGCGACGGGCTGGTGCTGCCGGTGATGGGCACGATCGAGGCCGGCTCGCGCACGCCCAGTCGGCTGCAGCCGCGACAGGCCGTGCGGGTGCAGACCGGCGCGCCGCTGCCCACCCTGGCCGACGCCGTCCTGCCCATCCGGTGGACGGACGGCGGGACGTCGCGCGTGCGGATCTACCGGGGGGCGCCGTCGGGTGCCTACGTGCGCCGCACCGGCGACGACGTGCAGCCCGGCGATGTCGCCGTGCGCGCCGGGACGATCATCGGCGCGGCGCAGGTCGGGCTGCTGGCGGCGGTGGGCCGCGACCGGGTCCTGGTGCATCCGCGCCCGCGGCTGTCGGTGATCGCCGTGGGCGGCGAGCTGGTCGACATAACGCGCAGCCCGGGCAACGGGCAGGTCTACGACGTCAACTCCTACGCGTTGGCCGCCGCGGCCCGCGACGCCGGCGCGGAGGTCAATCGCATCGGCATCGTCAGCAACGATCCCAGGCAGCTGCGTGAGGTCGTCGAGGGCCAGATCAACCGGGCCGAGGTGGTGGTGATCGCCGGCGCGGTCGGGGGCGCGGCCGCCGAGGCGGTGCGCTCGGTGCTGGCCGAGCTCGGCGAGATGGAGGTCGTGCGCGTCGCCATGCACCCGGGGTCCGTGCAGGGCTTCGGGCAGCTGGGCCGCGAGGGTGTTCCGACGTTTTTGCTGCCGGCCAACCCGGTCAGCGCGCTGGTGGTCTTCGAGGTGATGGTGCGGCCGCTGATCCGGCTGTCGCTGGGCAAGCGCCAGCCGATGCGCCGCATCGTGCAGGCCCGCGCCCTGTCGCCCATTACCTCGGTGGCCGGCCGCAAGGGCTACCTGCGCGGCCAGTTGATGCGCGACCAGGACAGCGGCGAGTACCTGGTGCAGGCGCTGGGCGGCGCGCCGGGGTCGTCGCACCTGCTGGCGACGCTGGCCGAGGCGAACTGTCTGGTCGTGGTGCCCAGCGGCGCCGAGCAGATCCGCACCGGGGAGATCGTCGACGTCGCGTTCCTGGCCCAGCGCGGCTAGGCGCCACCGGCTGCTTATGAACCTGTTGCGCAATAGTTCTCGCCATCCCGGTTGGCCGTTGAATGTCGGCCCGCTGCGGGTGCCGGCCGGCGTCGTCCGGCTGCGGGCGGTGCGGATGCGCGACGGCACGCAGTGGAGCCGGATCCGGTTGGCCGACCGCGCGCACCTCGAGCCGTGGGAGCCCAGCGCCGACGGCGATTGGACGATCCGGCACACGGTCGCCGCGTGGCCCGCGCTTTGTTCGGGCCTGCGCGCCGAGGCCCGCAAGGGCCGGATGCTGCCGTACGTCATCGAGCTCGACGGGCGGTTCTGCGGCCAGCTGACCATTGGCAACGTCACCCACGGGGCGTTGCGCTCGGCGTGGATCGGCTACTGGGTGCCGAGGTCGGCCACCGGCGGCGGGGTGGCGACGGCCGCGTTGGCGCTGGGTCTTGATCATTGCTTCGGTCCCGTCATGCTGCATCGCGTCGAGGCCACCGTGCGCCCGGAGAACGCCGCGAGCCGCGCGGTGCTGGCAAAGGTCGGGTTCCGGGAGGAGGGCCTGCTGCAGCGCTATCTCGAGGTGGACCGGGCCTGGCGCGACCATCTGCTGATGGCGATCACGGTGGAAGAGGTGCAGGGATCGGTGGCGTCGACGCTGGTCCGCGCCGGTCAGGCCAGCTGGGCCTGACGCAGGGTGCGCCGAGTGTGGCTAGCGCGACACGAGTGACACTTGGTGCTTGTGAGAGGGAAATTACAGGTGTGTAATTGTGCTGGTCACTTGGCCCGACCGCGCCGATGAGCCTCGCGGGGGTCAGGAACCAGTGAGGAGCAAGTCATCATGCCAAGCATCCCGCAGTCGCTGTTGTGGATATCCCTCGTGGTGCTCTGGCTGTTCGTGCTGGTTCCGATGCTCATCAGCAAACGCGACGCCGTGCGGCGCACCAGCGACGTGGCGCTGGCGACCCGGGTGCTCAACGGCGGTGCCGCCTCCCGGCTGCTCAAGCGCGGCGGCCCCGCGGCCGGTCATCGCAGCGATCCGCACTGGCAGCCCGAGGAAGACGCGGCCGATGACGAGCTGGTCGAGGACGTTCGGCAGGACGACCAAGACGAGGACACCGACGCCCTGCCGGCGCGTCCCGTCGTCGTGAAGGCCGCCGCCACCGAGGAAATCGAACCCGACTACCTCGACGTCGACGTCGTCGAGGACTCCGGCGCGCTGCCCGCCGGCGCCGGCGCGGAGGTGGCCGAGCCGGAGGAGGCCGACGAGGCCGAGACCGAGGCCGTCGCGCAGCACAGCGAGGACGAGGACGAGTACGAATACGTCGAGGACTCTTCGGGTTTGGAGCCCGAGGACGACCGCGAGGAGGACGAGGACCCGCGGGCGTTCGTCCCGCAGGGCGCCTCCCGGCGGCGCCGGTTCGACCCGAAGACCGCGGCGGCGGTCAGCGCGCGCAAGTACGCCTTCCGCAAGCGGGTGCTGATGGTGATGGCGGTCGTGTTGGTGGGAACGGCCACCGCCGCGTTCGAGATCTCGCGGACGGCCTGGTGGGCGTGCGGCGCCGCCACCGCGGTGACCCTGCTGTACCTGGCCTACCTGCGCCGGCAGACGCGGATCGAGGAGAGGGTGCGCCGGCGCCGGATGCAGCGGATGGCCCGCGCGCGCCTGGGCGTGGAGAACGCCTACGACCGCGAATACGACCTGGTCCCGTCGCGGCTGCGGCGCCCCGGTGCCGTCGTGCTCGAGATCGACGACGAGGACCCGATCTTCGAGCACTTGGACTACGCGATGCCGATGCGCACGTTCGGCTGGCCGCGCGACCTGCCGCGCGCCGTCGGCGAGTAGCCGGCGGTTCGGCTTGTCGCTGTCGAGGCTGGTAGCCTGCTAGCGATCAGGGGCTATGGCGCAGTTGGTAGCGCGTCTCGTTCGCATCGAGAAGGTCAGGGGTTCGAATCCCCTTAGCTCCACCAGGTTTGAGCAGGTCAGAACCCGTCTGATGACGACGGTTCATCCGTGTCAGTTGGGCGTGCTGAGCTAGGAAGTTGGCCTAGAGACGCAGTCTCTCTACGGGCTGCCCGGTAACCGAAGCGATGAGGTCGAAGTCCTTGCCGAGTGCGAGGACGGTTAGGTTTGGCGATCTCAGCGGTCGCGGCTACCAGCAGGTCCGAAATCGCCGGCGCCCGATGCTGGCCGCGATCGGCGAGCATCATCTGCACCTCGACGGCGCGATCCTCGATGGACGGGGTCACGTATTCCACCGGCATCATCGCCAGTGGTGGTGCGGCCGATTCCATTCGAGCTTGTTCGCCAGTCCGAAATGAATACCCGAGCTCCAAGCGCGTGATGGTGCTGATGCGAATCAAGCCCCGGTCGATGCGGTCCACCCAGTCGTGGGCGTTTAGTGCTGCCGCCAGTCGCGTGTAAGCCGACTTGTCGATCAGCCACACGGTCAGCGCCACGCATGCTCCATGACACCGGGGTCGTGGAGGTCGCCGGCCGCGGAGGCCGCGCGACGCAGATCGCCGACGGTCAGGCGAGGCCGATCGGAGAATGGAACGCCACCTTCGGCTTCGAATCGTTGGCGCAAATACTCTTGGCGGGACAGGCCACGAGCAGTCGCATCAGCATCGATACGAGCGAGGGCCGCCTCGGACAAACCCCGGATGACCACGTCTCCCACGCCGGCCACCTCCTAGCGGCTTCTGCTGCGGGCGGGCGCACGCATGGTCTCGACACCGTCTGACTCTGTCGCGGAAATCGTGGTCCGCACCATGTGCCGCGGCTCCGACGTCGGCCAGGGACGGCCGCGGTGCATAGTCGCGCGGTTGTCCCACATCACCACGTCGCCCTCGCGCCACGAGTGCAGATAGCTTTCCCGGGGGGCGGTCGCCGCCTCGACCAGCCGCGCGAGCAACTCCTGCGCCGCTTTGCGCTCCATGCCCTCGATGGCGTAGGCGTGCGAGGCGATGTAGAGCGCCTTGCGGCCATTGACGGGGTTCTTCCAGACAAGACGCCAGCATTGCGCGGGCAGCGCCGCCCGCTCGGCCGGGGTGGCGAGGTCGGGCGCGATTTTGCCGCGCGAGTAGGCGTACTCGTGCCAGGCGAAGGAATTTTCCAGCCGGCCTTGCAACGCCGGATCGAGGCGCTCAAAGGCGAGCCGGGTTGAGACATACTCGGTCTCGCCGCCCCGCCCCGGGATGATGCGTGACGACAGCACCGAAGCCAGCGCCGGCACCGCTTTGAACGAACTGTCGGTATGCCAGAGCTGGTTCGCCTTGTTCTCCAAGGCGATCCGATCATCCTCCGGCACAACGTTGTTCGCCTCGTCGAGGGTCTTGAGGATCACAAGGTTGCTGCCGTGGCCCGCCGACCCCACCTTGGTGACCTCGAGCGGACCGAAGCGGCGCGAGAAGGCAAGCTGCGTGTCATCGGTGACGTCCTGGTCGCGAAGGACCAGAACCGAGTGCTCCTCGAAGGCCGCGCGCACGGCCGCGTATGCGGCCTGGCTTGCCGCAACGTCGTGGATGGTTACCCCACGCAGTTCGGCGGCAAAGCCTGGGCCCAACGGCACGATTTCCATCGGCGACTCCATCGCATTCCGCGTTTGAGCACGACTTTCCACCACAAACGAGCCGCTGACAAGCAAGCCGGCCCAACTAAACCTGATCGGTGACGAACGGCGGCGTTTGTTGGCCCGCCAAGGCGATGAAGTTATATACCGGTGTCGTGTCGTAGGTGTAGTGGGCTGCATTGGGGCCGGCCGCCAAGAACATTCCGCCGTTGACGATCGCTTCTGTGATGGAAATGATTTCGTCAACCGAAGTGGTTGGGTTCACGAGTTTCAATGCGTCACGAAGGATCGCGAAAACGTTTGCACTGGTCGCGTTTTGGACAATATTGTAGATCTGTGTCTCGATTACGCCCGGCCCCGCTTCGGCAGTCCACGGGTCGGTACCGACGGGCGCATCCGCGTAGATGTCGTTACCGACTCCTATCGTGTTGACGAAGTCGCCCCAGAAATGCGTGACCGGCGTGAGTAGGTGGGGTGCCACGTCTGCGGGTGTCATGCACGCCGGACCCGAAATGCCGCCGGTGACAACACCGTCGACGTCGGCTGGCATCGGCCATCCTGCGAACTGGTTGCCCGAAGCGAACCCCGGCAGCCTGAGGGGGTTTCCCCAAACACCGACCGCGACAATGCGATTCGCGATCTGCGGATTCTGCCACGCAATCGTGTGCAGGAACTGACAGACGACGATTGCACCCTGCGAATAGCCGAGCAGGATGATCGAACTTTCCGGATATGACGGCGCGCCCCCTGGCGGGTTGATTTGCGTGCAAAGCCTATTCAGCTCGGCGACACCAGCGTCCACGCTTGGACCCATGGGGAACACGCTGGCCGGGTAGTTACCGACCGGCTGCCAGTAGAACAGATCGGGAAATGCCGCCGCCAGTGCGGCAGCCACGCCGGCGGGTTGCGGTGGTGCGGTGTTCCACATGTCGACATTGGACCCCGAGACCGTCATCACTATGTGCGGCATCATGCACCTCTCACTTGTTCTGACACGCCGAACCAGCGCTCAAAGGTGGCCTTGTGATCGGTCTAATGAGGATCACCACGACGGACCCAACGCCGTGACCGTGCTCTTTCCAGACTACGCGTTCGACGACCAGCACTATGTGAGGCGATCGAACGGCTCAGGGGTTTGGCCCTTCGCGAGTCAACCGATTTCTCCTACACTCGATCTACCGACGGAGGTGCGATGGCTACAACCTGGGACACGCTGGATCGCTATGTCGTCATCTCGACCGACACCCATGCCGGGGCGGACCTGTACGACTACAAGCCGTATCTCCCAGCGCGGCTGCACGACCAGTTCGATGCCTGGGCCAAGGCCTACGCCAGCCCGTTCGACGACCTGATCATCGCCACCGCCCAGCGCAACTGGGACCACGACCTGCGGATCGCCGAGATGGACGCCGACGGGGTCGCCGCCGAGGTGCTGCTGCCCAACACCGTTCCGCCGTTCTTCCCGACCTCCCCGAACATCACCATCAGCCTGCCCCGCACTCGGGACGAGTTCGAGCAGCGATGGGCCGGCGTGCAGGCCCACAACCGCTGGCAGGTCGACTTCTGCTCGCTGGCCCCCGCCCGGCGCCGCGGGCTGATCCAGATCTTCCCCAACGACGTCGAGCTGGCGCTGGACGAAATCCGCTGGGGCGCGCAGCAGGACTGCTTCGGAGGCGTGCTGATCCCGCCGGTCTCGCCCGGCGACCCGCAGGTCGCCCCCCTTTTCCACACCCGCTACGAACCGATCTGGGCGTTGTGCGCGGAGTTGGACCTGACGATCGTGCAGCACGCCGGGGCCGGCAGCCCCGAGATGCCGATGGACCAGCCCGCGTCCAACGCGGTGTTGATCACCGAGATGGCGATCTGGGCGCAGCGCACTCTGGGGCACCTGATCCTGGCCGGGGTGTTCGAGCGGCATCCGACGCTGCGGTTCGTGCCCACCGAGCAGGGAACGTTTTGGGTGCCCGGGCAACTCGCGATCCTCGACGCCATGGTGCCCACGATGAAGTCCGACGCGCACAACCGCACCTACGGAATGTTCGGCGGGTCGTCGGTGGACGAACTGACCCTCACGCCGAGCGAATACACCCAGCGGAACTGCTATTTGGCCACCGAGCTGACGCCTTTCGAGGGCTCGATGATCGACTTCATGGGGCCCGAGCACATCATGTGGGGCAGTGACTACCCCCACGAGGAGGGCTTTGCGCCCCACTCCAAGCTGGCGATCCGCTGGGCCCTGCACGACAGGCCGGAGGACGCCTGCCGAAAGATCTTGGGCGGCAACGCCGGTCGCCTCTACCGCTTCGATCTGGACGCGTTGGTGCCGGCGGCGGCCAAGATCGGGCCCACCGTCGCCGAGGTACACACACCCCTCGAGGACACGGGCTATCAAGCTCCCGCCGCGTTCGGTTTTCGGCCCTTCGAAGGGGGACTGGCCCTCAAGCGCCTGGCTCCCGAACGGCGCTAGTACCAGGGAGATGAGCACCGCGGCTTCAGCCGTGGAGGTGAGCGCGTCAAGTTGGGAAGAAGCTCTCCCTCGGTCAGGCAGTTAGTTCGACGGTGCTCTCCCCGAAATCAGCAATAATCCGCAGGCTCCCACCAAGAGCGGCGACATAGGACTGCAGCGTCCCGAGTTCGGTGTGCGACAGGTCGCCGCTTTCCAGCTTCGAGACCCGCGCCTGTGATACACCCATGAGCGCGGCGACGTCGGCCTGGCGGGCGTGGCCGTGCGCCTTGCGGATGTCGGCGAGGCGCTGGGCCTGGACCGCGTCGTACATTTCCGTGCGCGCCGCGTCGGCTTTGGCTGGGTCCAACCGCCCCTGCGCGATGGCTTCGGCGCGAATCTCACGCCAGTTGCGCGGCATGATCACTCACCTCCCTCGGTCGCGAGCCAGTTCTCGTAGCGTCGCTCAGCTATTGGAACGTTCTTGTCGTA
Source organism: Mycobacterium sp. NGS63 (assembly GCF_059812295.1). Classification (NCBI taxonomy): domain Bacteria; kingdom Bacillati; phylum Actinomycetota; class Actinomycetes; order Mycobacteriales; family Mycobacteriaceae; genus Mycobacterium; species Mycobacterium sp. NGS63. The sequence continues at coordinate 93,328 of NZ_JCALCJ010000011.1, read as the reverse complement.
CCAGCTTTTCCAGGTACCCGCCTTATCACCGCCGAGCAGCAGGACCGCCCGCCGCCGCGGATCGAAGACGAACAGGATCCGGATGCCGGTGCCCGCGGGACGCAGTTCCTTCATGCCGTGGAATTTCGATCCGTTGACCTTGTCCGCCGTCGGCCGCCCCAGGGTTGGTCCTTCGCGTTCGAGCAGATCGATAGCCCCGTGACCGCGGCCATCGCGTCGTCGTCGAGCGTGAAGTACCAGTGTTCGACCTCCTCGAGCAAGATAATGTCCCAGGACCTCGGCATTAATATAACGCAGACATTATATCAAGATGTCCCCTGCATCGTGGGTTCGTCAGCGTCGGGGCCATCGACAGCAGCCGTCGCGACGCGTCGCCGGCGGCCGGTGCAGTCGGATATTGCCGATCACTATCGACCATGTCGTCATCATGAACCGTTGTACCGACAACCCGGCAAGCGTCGTAGACCATGGTGTCTGCCGTTCGCCGGTCAGTTGTCTGCCTATCCCTCTGCCGCCGCGGGAACGGACTCCTTCGCCAAGGCGGCGCTGAGTCGCCTTGTGGCAGAGGAAAGTTGCGCCCCCAGCCGGGTGACCGCCGCGCCGCTCATCGGCTCGGCGCTGGGCACCAGGCTGAGCATCAGGGCGATGCGCGGCCCGGGCTCGAGGATCGGGGAGTCGATGTGGCTGACCTCGTAGCTGCGGTCTCGGGCGAGGCTGATCGGGAACCACTCTTCCTGATGGATCAGCTCGTCGGTCAACTCCTGCGCCAGCCGGCTCAGCCGGGTGGAACGGACCTCGGCGCTGCGCACGATCTGCGCCAGCTCACGCAGCCGCAGATCGGGCAGGATGTGTAGCCCGACCGCGTAGCCGCGTTTCTTGGCGGCGGTGATCGCGCGGCGATAGCGGTCGCGCACGTCCTCGGGCAGCGCGGCCAGCCAGCGCTCGCGGGCCTCCGGCCCCGCCCAGGCCACGATCGACGACCCATACGGCGGGCGGTGGGGGAACTGGGTGCCGACGGGCATCGGGTGGCCGCCACCGTGCGGGCTGCGGACCTGATCGACGACGGTGGAGTGGTCATCGCTGACCGAGAAGGCCACGCAGTGCGCGCCCGTCGCGGCCGCCAGCTCCGCCATCGCGGAGCGGGCCAACACCAGCGCCGGATAGCGGCCCGCCGCCTCCCGGCCGAGCCGCACCAGCGCCGGGCCGAGGTGGTAGGTCTTGGCGACCGGGTCGCGCAGCAGCCAGCCGGCCCTCAGTAGCTCGGAGAGCATCGAGTGGCAGCTGGCCTTGTGCACGCTCAACCCGCGTGACACCTCCGCCAACGTCATCCCCCGACCGCCGTCGCCCGCCAGCTGCTCGAACAGGTTCACGACCCGTTCGGTCTGCGGGGAGGGGCGCGGCGCCATAGCGCCAATGGTCGCATAATGCGACTTCTTGCGGTGATATACGCGACCGTGTGACCATGACCACACCATGAGTGACCTTCGGGGCAAGGTGGCGGTCGTGACCGGCGGCGCCGGCGGCATCGGCCGCGCGATGGGCAGGCGGTTCGGCCGCGAGGGCATGAAGGTGGTGCTCGCCGACGTCCTCGCCGAGCCGCTGGACGAGGCGACCCGGGCGTTCGCGGACGAGGGCATCGACGCCGCCGGCGTGGTCGCCGACGTCACCGACCACTCCTCGGTCGAGGCGCTGGCCAAGGAGGCTCTCGATCGCTTCGGCGCCGTGCACGTGGTGTGCAACAACGCCGGCACCGGCGGGGTCTCCGAGGGCTACATGTGGGAACACGACCTGGCCGACTGGCGCTGGGGGATCGACGTCAACGTGCTGGGCGTCATCCACGGCATCAAGGCCTTCGTGCCCATCCTTATCGAGCAGGGCGAGGGGCACGTGGTCAACACCTGTTCGGGCAACGGCGGTTTCGCGCCGATCGCCCGCGGCGCGATGGGCGGCCCGGGCCAGGCGGTCTACCCCATGACCAAGGCCGCGGTGCTCTGCCTGACCGAAAGCCTCTACACGCACCTGGCGATGACCGGAACGCGGGTGCGGGCGCACGTCCTGTTCCCCGGCGGCTTTTTGAACACCGGCATCTGGGAGTCGTGGCGGCACCGCCCGCAGCGCTACGCCGCGACCCAGGAGCGCCGCACCCCCGAGCAGACCCTGGCGAACGTCGTGGCCCGGTTCGAGTCCGCCGGCGCACGCGTCGAGTTCACCCCGCTCGAGACCGTCGCCGACCAGGTGGTGGAGGGAATCCGGGCGGACCGCTTCTGGATGATGGGCCCGCCCACGCCCGCCGACGACGTCGTGAGCCGCAAGGCGGCCTCGATCCTCGCGCGCGGCGCGCCCGACTACCTGGTCGACGTCCTCGGCCAAAGTGCCAGCACGGAAACCGAAGGAGGAACGCGGTGAGCAGCAACGCAATTCGATACGGTCCCCGCGCGCCCGAGGCGCAAGTCGACCACGAGATCGACGCCACCAAGGCGCCCATCGCCACCGAGGCGGTCACCGTCGTCTACCGCACCGACCCCGAGATCGTCGCGGCGGTGCTGCCCAAGCCGCTGGAGCCGGCGGCCGAACCCTTGGTGCGGGTCCAGCTGCAGCGCGTCCAGATTGAGGGCATGACGCCGTTCGGGTCGGCGGTGTTCTCGGTGACCGCCCGGCACGGCGAAACCGAGGGCGACTACCCGTTGTTCATGCCGCAGTCCACCGAACAGTCCGTCACGGGCGGGCGCGAAACATTGGGCGAGCCAAAGAAACTGGCCCACATCGAGGTGGACCGCGACGGCGCCCGCGTCGCCGCCGCCGTCGACCGGCTGGGCTATCCGCTCATCAAGGTGAGCGGCCAGGTCACCGGACCGGCGCAGTTGCCGCCCGACCAGATGAACACCGAGTTCTACTTCAAGTTCCTGCGCGCCCCCGACGGCGCCGGCATCACCGACCCCCACCTGGTCTACGGCGAGTACCACCGCCACTACGAGCTGCTTGAGAACATCGACGGGACAATCGAATTGGGGGACTCACCGTTGGATCCGGTGGCCGACATCGTGATCCGGGAGGTCCGGTCGATCACGTGGTGTCGCCGGCGCACCATCCAGGTGGGGCGCATCGCCGCGCGGGTGCCGCAGGAGTGGCTGCTGCCGTATGTGCACCAGCGCTACGACGACGTGGCCCTGCTCGCGGCCCCCAGGCCCGAGCCGGCGCGGGCCTAGCCGCATGGACCGCTACACCGTCATCTCGGCCGACTGCCACGCCGGGGCCGACCTGCTGGACTACCGCGACTACCTCGATCCGCAGTACCGCGACGAATTCGACGGCTGGGCAAGGACTTACGTCAACCCGTTCGGCGACCTTACCGAGCCCGACGCCGAGCGCAGTTGGAACAGCGAGCGGCGCAACGCCGACCTCGATCGCGAGGGCGTCGCCGGGGAGGTGATCTTCCCCAACACCGTGCCGCCGTTCTTTCCCCAGGCGAGCCTGGCCGCGTCGCCGCCGGAGACCGCCCGGGAGCTGGAGCTGCGCTGGGCGGGCCTGCGCGCGCACAACCGGTGGCTGGCCGACTTCTGCTCCCTGTCGCCCGAGCGCCGCGCCGGGGTCGGCCAGATCCTGCTCGGCGACCTCGACGAGGCCGTCGCCGAGGTGGCCCAGATCGCGAAGCTGGGGCTGCGCGGCGGCGTGCTGCTGCCCGGCGTCGCCCCCGGGACCGGCATCCCCCCGCTCTACGCCGAGCACTGGGAGCCGCTGTGGGCCGCGTGCGACGACGCGGGCGTGGTGGTCAACCACCACGGCGGCAACGCCGGACCGAGCCCGACCGACGGGTGGGGCAGCACGTTCGCGGTGTGGGTGTACGAGACGCACTGGTGGGCGCACCGGGCGCTGTGGCACCTGATCTTTTCCGGCGCGCTGGAGCGCCACCCGGACCTCACGCTGGTCTTCACCGAGCAGGGCTCCGGGTGGATACCGGCGACGCTCGACTCGCTCGACGTCGCGGCGGCCCGGTACGGGCGGGCGAACTCGGCGATCGCCCGCTTCGCCGGGCCCACCGCCGGGTCGCTGACGCTCAAACCCAGCCAGTACTGGGCGCGCCAGTGTTACGTCGGTGCCAGCTTCATGCGGCCCGTCGAGTGCGCCGAGCGCCACGGCATCGGCGTCGACCGGATCATGTGGGGCAGCGACTACCCGCACTACGAGGGGACAGCCCCCTACACCCGGGAGGCGCTGCGCCACACCTTCAGCGCCGTTCCGCCCGCCGAGGTGGCGGCCATGCTGGGCGACAACGCCGCGGCCGTCTACGGCTTCGACCTGAAAACCCTTGCGCCCCTTGTCGACCGCATTGGCCCGACGGTGGCCGAGGTCGCCGAGCCGTTGGCGACCGTGCCGGCCGACGCGCGCAGCACCGTCTTCGAACCCGACCCCATCCGCACCTGGTAGCGAAAGGTCCACCGTGAACCCGTACCTCATCATCTCCGCCGACTGCCACGCCGAGCTGCCGACCGAGCAGTACCGCGAGTACGTCGACCCCGAATACCGCGAGGACTTCGAGACCTACCTGGCCGAGAAGGAGGCCGCGGCGCGGGCCGGCGGGTTCATCGACGAGGAGTTCGCGCAAGCGTGGTTCTCCGAGCACGGCGACGGCATCGCCGGCGGTTGGGATGTCGGTCTGCGGGATAAGGAGCTGGACGGCGACGGCGTGGTCGGCGAGGTCATCTTCCCCGACGCCGACGCCGTGACCGGCGTCGCCGGTGCCCCGTTCGGCGCCGGCCTGGGGCAGTCCGGCGACCTCGACCCCGGGCGCGCCATGGCCGGCGCGCGGGCCCATAACCGCTGGCTGGCCGAGCTGTGCGGCCACAGCCCCGAGCGGCGGGCCGGCGTCGCCGTCGTGCCGATCCTGGCCGACGTCGACGCGGCGGTCGCCGAGATCACCCGGGCCGCGGAGTCGGGACTGCGCGGCGGGATCCTGATCCCCGCGCGCTGGGTCGGCTACCCGCCGTATCACGACCGCCGCTACGACAAGGTCTGGGCCGCCTGCCAGGACCTGCAGATGCCCGTGCACACCCATTCCGGTCCCGCCCCGCAGGAGGAGTACGGCGGGCACCTGGGCATCTATGTGACCGAGGTGCGCTGGTGGGGCGCGCGGCCGCTGTGGTTCGCGCTGTGGTCGGGCGTGTTCGAGCGCTTCCCCCGGCTGCGCTGGGGGGTCACCGAATGCGGCGCGTTCTGGGCCAACGACCTGCTGTGGCTGATGGACACGCGGTACCTGCGCGAGCACTCGGCCAAGAAGATGAGCCACCAGATGGAAGGCGACCTGACGATGCCGCCCTCGGCCTACTTCGACCGCAACTGCTTTATCGGGGCCACCACCACCGAGCGCAGGGAGCTGGCGCGACGCTACGAGATCGGTGTGTCGAACATGTTGTGGGGCAACGACTTTCCGCACCCGGAGGGGACTTGGCCGCACACCCTGAAATGGCTGCGCCGCTCCTTCTGGGACATCCCCGTCGAGGAGACCCGCCAGATGCTGGGCCTGGCGGCGGCCGAGGTGTACAACTTCGATCTCGACGCCCTGGCTCCGCTGGCCGAGCGCATCGGCCCGACCCCCGAAGACCTGGGCCAAGACGACGCCGTCAGCGCCCCCAAGTGGGAGGCGGCCCGCCAGACCGGGCGCCACTGGCTGACCGACGCCGAGCCCATCCCCGACCTCGTGGAGAACTGAGGGATACAAGCGGGGCGCTTGAGCCCGCGACGAGCGCATCCGATCAGCGCTGTCAAAACCTTAACATTATGCTAAGGTTTTGACATGGCAGTGGCGACGAAGTTGGAGCGCTTGCGTGAGGTGGCGCTGGATCAGCACGGGTTCGTCACAACGGCGCAGGCCATTGAGGAGGGCGTGTCGCACGCTGAATTGTCCACGATGATCGCCCGCGACCGGTTGGCGCGCGTTGCCCACGGCGTGTACCGGGTGCCGCAAGTTGCGCAGACGGAATTCGACCAGTATCAGCTGGCGGTGCTGTGGACCGGCGCGCCAGAGGCGTGTCTTAGCCACGACACCGCGCTGGCGGCATGGGAGGTGAGCGACATCAATCCCGATCGGATTCATCTCACCGTCGCTCGCCACCGTCGCATCCGGCGTGCCGGTGCGGGGCTTTACGTTGTTCACTACCAGGACCTCGACCCGAGACAGGTCACGTGGTGGCAAGGGATACCGACGGTGCAGGTGTCCACGGCCATCGCTCAGTGCATCACCTCGGGCGTGCCGACCTATTTGATCCGCCAGGCGCTCGACCGGGCCGGCCGCACCAGCCGCCTGCCGAATGCCGACGCCAAAAAGCTCGCCGCAGCGCTGGACGCTCGCGATGGCCACGCCTGAGCCGGCCAACCTCGCGCAGTCGCTGGAACGACTGAAACCGAAGAACAAGCCGCCGTCGTCCGCTCGGGTCCTCCATACCTGGATCGCCCAAGCCCAGGACAATAGATCGTTTCGTGACAGAACTGGACGAGACTCTCGGCGAACCATGGGGACCGCTGACGCTCGTGCGCGGCGACATCGAGACGATCGACGTCCCACATAGGCTCGTAAAGCCGCGGCGCTTCGATATGACCGTGCTGCTCAAAGGTGTCACGTGGAGGCGTGTCCAGATCGAAGTGTCGCCAGACGAAGGACACGCCGGGGCAATGCCCGAACGTGTCTCATCGCCCTCGCTTGCGGGGTTTGGGCTACCCAGCCCGGATCATCTGGTCAGCCTGTCGCTGGCCTACCAGATCGGCCAAAAGGTCCATGCCGCTACGGACCCGCATGACCCGCCCGCGTTGGTCAACGACCGGGCCCGTGACGTGGTGGATCTGCTGTTGCTGCGTGCCTTCACCGAGTCGACTGGGCATCCGTCAGCGGCCGAGATCATCGGGGCGGTAGCGGACATCTTCGCCGCCCGTGCTGCCGAAGCAGAAGCCGCCCATGCCGTATCCCGCAAGTGGCCAGCAAGATTGACCGTCCACCCGCATTGGGGACCAAGTTTCGCGAAAGCCGCTGACTCGGCCGGCCTGGCAATCAGCCAGGCCGACGCGGTGCGACAGGTCAATGACTGGCTGGATCTTATCGACCACTAAGTCGCACCACGCGCACATGCTGAAGGACCCGCAGGCGACTATTCGGCGGTTGCCGATGCCCGATTTGGGTATGGATGCAGTTGTCGACCCGAGGGCTGCCGGCGCGTGCGCTGCGCCCGTGTGAAAGGACGAGATGGCACAGCGCAACGACTTCACCGAGGAACTCTTGAAAGAACTGCTGTGGACCTACGGGCCGGGCGGTCAGGAGGACGAGGTCCGCGCGGTGTGCGCCCGCGAGCTGGAACCCGTCGTCGACGACATGTGGACCGACGACGCCGGCAACCTGATCGGCTTCATCGCGGCCGACGGCGAGGTGCCGCCCGACGACCGCCACCGGTCGGCGGCGACGGCCGGTCCCAGCCGCGCGACGCGGATCATGGCGCACATGGACGAACTGTCCATGCTCGTCAAGCGGATCGAGTCCGACGGCTCGCTGCACCTGACACAACTGGGGACGATGTACCCGGGCAACTTCGGGCTCGGTCCCGTCGCCGTGCTGGGCGACCAGGAGACGCTGACCGCGGTGCTCACGCTCGGCTCCGAACACACCACCAAGGAGAGCCCGCGGATTTACGAGACCAAGCCCGACAAGGGCGACCGATCGCTGGATTGGCACCACGTCTACGTCTTCACCGGGCGCACCCCCGAGGAGCTGCAGGCCGCGGGCGTGCACGCCGGGACGCGGGTGTGCGTCGAACGCAGCAAGCGGACGCTGGTCGAGATCGGGGACTACGTCGGCTGCTACTTCCTCGACGACCGCGCGGCGGTGACCGCGCTGCTACAGGCCGCCCGCCGGCTGCGCGACGGCGGGAAACGGCCCGCCGAGGACGCCTACCTGGTCTTCACCACCAACGAGGAAATCGGCGGGGTGGGCGGCTCGTACGCCAGCGCCAGCCTGCCCGGCACGCTCACCCTCGCCCTGGAGGTCGGGCCCACCGAGCAGGAATACGGGACGACCGTCACCGGTGGCCCCATCGTCGGCTACAAGGACGCGATGTGTGACTACGACAAGGACGTCGCCGACCGGCTCATGCGGATCGCCACGGACCGCGCGCTCGAGCCCCAGGCGGCCGTGCTGGGTGCATTCATGTCCGACGCCTCGCACTCCAAGGCCAACGGGCTGACGCCACGCGCGGGCCTGCTGTGCCTGCCGACGCTGAGCACCCACGGCTACGAGGTCATGTCCCGCGGCGCGATCGACGCGATGGCCACGATCATCGTCGACTTCGTGGTGTCGCCCGACGACGCGAACTGAACTCGCTCGTCCTTGCCCCTCGTCGAACGGACCCCATAGCCTGGGCAAGTCCGACCTTGGCGCAGAAGATGGCAACACAGATCGGCGGGGACATCGCAGTGGCCGAACTGACCGGAGCGCGGGCCGAGGAGCTCGCGACGATGGACATCTTCGAAGGCTGCCCCGCCGCCGACCTCGTCGCGCTGGCGGCGCGCCTGCAACCGCTGCGCGCCGCGGCCGGCCGGGTGCTGATGCGCCAAGGCGAACGCGCCGTGTCCTTCCTGCTGATCTCCTCGGGCACCGCCGAGGTCAAGCACGTCGGCGACGACGGCGTGGAGATCATCGAGCGGGCGACCCCGGGCATGCTGATCGGCGAGATCGCCCTGCTGCGCGACATCCCGCGGACCGCGACCGTTGTCACCGCCGAACCGCTGACCGGATGGATCGGCGACAACGACGCCTTCACTCGGCTGCTGCACATCCCCGAGATCATGCCGCGGCTGCTGCGCACGGTGCGCCAGCGCCTGGCCGCCTTCGTCACGCCGATCCCGATACGGGTCCGCGACGGAACCCTGCTGTTGTTGCGCCCGGTGCTGCCCGGCGACGACGAGCGAACCATCCACGGCCACATCCACTTCTCCAGCGACACGCTGTACCGGCGGTTCATGACGGCCCGCCTGCCGACTCCGGCGCTGATGCACTACCTGTCGGAGGTGGACTACGTCGATCACTTCGTCTGGGTGGTGACCGACGGGAGCGACCCGGTGGCCGACGCCCGCTTCGTCCGCGACGAGAACGACCCGACGGTCGCCGAGATCGCGTTCACCGTGGCCGACGCCTATCAGGGCCGGGGGATCGGGAGCTTTTTGATCAGCGCGCTGTCCGTCGCCGCCGGGCTAAACGGGATCGAAAGATTCTCCGCACGAATGCTTTCCGACAACGTGCCGATGCGCGCGATCATGGACCACTACGGCGCGGTGTGGCAGCGCGAGGACGTCGGCGTCATCACCACCGTCATCGACGTGCCCCACCGGCTGAGCTTCGGGCGCCACATGGCCGACCAGATCAAGCGCGTCGCCCGCCAGGTGATCGAAGCGGTCGGCTGAACGGGCATGCGGCCGTTATGGATTGGCGTTCCGGCGGTGCTGCTGGCGGCGTGCGCGCATGCGCACGCCCCCGCCCCGTCGGCCGCGCCGGCGAAGCCGCCGCCGGCCAACAACACCGCCGTCAACCCGGCCAACATCAAGCGGGTGGTTCGCGAGCTGCCGCCCCACTACGAGGTGACCACCGGCATCCCCCGTGGGGCCTCGCCGCGGGTGATCTGGAGCCTCGGGGCCGACGCCGGCGCCAAGCCGCCGCGGTGCGCGGACCTCGCCGACCCGGGCGACGGGCGTGACCAAGGCGCGCAGGGCTTCTCCGCCTCGGGCGCCGGCGGCATCGTCGACGCGGTGGTGGTCGCTTTGCCGGGGCCGGCCGAGCTCGACCCGGGCGTCGTGGCGGCGTGCAACCGCTGGACCATGAGCGGCGGGCACTCCACGGCCGACGTCCGCCTCGTCGACGCGCCACCCATCGACGGCGCGCCGACCGTGGGCATGGTGGCCGACACCAAGTCGTCGGTGGAGTCGGGCACCGAAATCGATTCGCGCGCATACACCTTCGTCGCGTATCTCGGCAATTACTACGCGTTTACGACGCTGACGACGGACCCCGGATCGGCGCTGCCCGGCCTGCCGCCGCAATTCGCGGCCGATCTGCTCGTCAAAACGGTGTCCACGTTGCGCAGTTGAGCGCCCCGCGTTGGGTAGATTGGCCACGATGTTGAAGGTGTTGCTCGCGGCCGCATCCGTGTGCGCGCTGGCCGGCTGCTCGTCGGGCGGCGCTCCCGCCGCGGACAAGGCCGACATCGGCAAGGTCGCCGACGTGAGGTCTAGCTTTCCCCCCGACTATCACGTCACCGACATCTCCGAGCGCGGCATCGACCCCAAGCTGCTCTCGGCCCGCAAGCTGCCCGACGGGCTGGCGTTCGACCCGGCCAACTGCGCGAAAGTGGCCGTGGGACCGGACATGCCGCCCGACTTGCAGGGCAACATGGCCGCCGTTTCCGCCGAGGGCAACGGAAACCGGTTCGTGGTCATCGCCGTGGAGACCTCAAAGGCATTGCCGCTCAACGACCCCGGGAAGGACTGCGCCAAGGTCGCGTTCGCCGGGGCCGGGGTGCGCGGCGGCATCGAGGTGATCGACGCGCCGCACATCGACGGGACCCACACCACCGGCGTGCACCGCGTCCTGCAGGCGGTGGTCGCCGGCGGAGCGCGCACCGGCGAGCTGTACGACTATTCGGCCCAGTTCGGCGACTACCAGGTGATCGTCATCGCCAACCCGCTGGTCATTCCGGACCAGCCGGTGGCCAAGATCGACACCCAGCGCGCCCGCGACCTGCTCGTCAAGGCGGTGGGCGCGGTCCGCGGCTAGGCCGTCAACGCACGTCGCGCGGGCGGAACTGTATGCTGACCCGCGGCCCGGTGGGCGCCGACGTCTTGGGCACCGCGTGCTCCCAGGTGCGCTGGCAGGACCCGCCCATCACCAGCAGGTCGCCGTGGGCCTGCGGCAGCCGCAGCGACGGGCCGCCCCCGCGCCGCCGCATCGCGAAAGTGCGGGTGGCGCCGAGGCTGACGATCGCCACCATGGTGTCCTGCGAGCTGCTGCGCCCGATCGTGTCGCCGTGCCAGGCGACGCTGTCGGAGCCGTCGCGGTAGCAGCACAACCCCACGGTGGTGAAGGGCTCGCCGAGCTCGCCGGCGTAGATGTCGTTGAGCCGGCGCCGCAGCCGCCCCAGCATCGGGTGGGGCGGTTCCTCGATCGCCAGGTCGTGGAAGCTGACCAGCCGCGGCACGTCGACCACCCGGTCGTACATGTGGCGGCGTTCGGCGCGCCACGGCACCGTCGCCAGCAGCTCGTCGAGCAGGTCGTCGACCCCGGTCAGCCAGGCGGCGCGGATCTCGATGAAGGCGCCGTCGCCGAGCTGCCTGCGCTCGGTGGCCTCGAAAAGCGAGCCTTGAACGGCGGTCCCCACGCACCACAGTTTATCGCACATCCGTTCGATGCGGGTCCGACCGGCTACCGTTTTCAGCGTGGGCGTCGTCGAGCTGGGCACCAATTCCGAGGTGGGCGCGCTGCGCGTCGTCATCCTGCACCGACCGGGCCCGGAGCTGCGCCGGCTCAACCCGCGCAACAACGACCAGCTGCTGTTCGACGCGGTGCCGTGGGTGGCGCGCGCCCAGGAGGAGCACGACCGGTTCGCCGGGCTGCTGCGCTCGCGCGGCGTCGAGGTGCTGCTGCTGTCCGACCTGCTGACCGAGGCGCTGTCGCACAGCGGCGCCGCCCGGATGCAGGGCGTCGCCGCCGCGGTGGACGCGCGCCGGCTCGGAACGCCGCTGGCGCAAGAGCTTTCGGCCTACCTGCGGGCGCTGGACCCGGTCAAGTTGGCCGACGTGCTGATGGCCGGCATGACGTTCAACGAGCTGCCGCCGGACACCCGCACCGACGTCTCGCTGGTGCTGCGGATGCACCACGGCGCGGACTTCGTCATCGAGCCGCTGCCCAACCTGGTGTTCACCCGGGACTCGTCGATCTGGATCGGGCCGCGGGTGGTGATCCCCACCCTGGCGCTGCGCGCCCGGGTCCGCGAGGCGTCCCTGACCGACCTCATCTACGCCCATCACCCCCGGTTCACGGGGGTGCGGCGCGCCTACGAGTCGCGCACCGCGCCCGTCGAGGGCGGCGACGTGCTGTTGCTCGCCCCCGGCGTCGTCGCCGTCGGGGTCGGGGAGCGGACCACCCCGGCCGGCGCGGAAGCGTTGGCGCGCAGCCTGTTCGAGGACAACCTGGCGACCACGGTGCTCGCGGTGCCGATCGCCCAGCGCCGTGCGCAGATGCACCTGGACACCGTGTGCACGATGGTCGACACCGACACCGTGGTGATGTACGCCAACATCGTCGACGCGCTCTCAGCGTTCACCATCCAGCGCACCCCCGGCGGCGTCGTCATCGGCGACGAGGCGCCGTTTCTGGAGGCCGCCGCCAGGGCGATGGGCATCGACAAGCTGCGGGTCATCGACACCGGGCTGGACCCGCTCGTCGCCGAGCGCGAGCAGTGGGACGACGGCAACAACACCCTGGCCCTCGCCCCCGGCGTGGTGGTCGCCTATGAGCGCAACGTGCAGACCAACGCGCGGCTGGCCGACGCGGGCATCGAGGTGCTGACGATCGCGGGGTCCGAGCTGGGCACCGGCCGCGGCGGCCCGCGGTGCATGTCGTGTCCGGTCGCCCGCGACGCTCTTTTTTAGCGCCGAGATTGCCGTCGTGGTTGTGGCCGGGGGCCTAATCACAGCCGTCACGGCAATTTCGGTGCGCGGGCCAGAGCCTCGCGCGCCCGTTGAACGACGACATTCGGCCGGTCCTCGTTGATCACCTTGATCACCTGCCAGCCAAGGCGATGGGCCATCTCGGCTCGCCGGATGTCGCGCACATACTGCCGCCGATCGGTCCGATGCTGGTCGCCGTCATATTCGAGGGCGACCATCGGTCCTTCCCATCCCATGTCGAGGTAGGCCACGAGTTGGCCGTCGGTGACACGGATCTGCGTGGTAGGCCGCGGCAAGCCGGCGTCGATGAGAACGAGCCGCAACCAGCTTTCTTTCGGCGACTGAGCCCCGCAGTCCATCAGCGACAGCGCGGCTTGGCATCGGCGCACGCCCCGTGCGCCCTTGTGGCGGTCGATCAGCGGCATCACCTCCGCGGCGGTGACACCGGTCGCTGCTGACAGCGCGTCGAGATTGGCGACCGCGACACCGCGCGGGAGATGTCGCGCGAGATCGAACGCCGTTCGGGTCGGATTGGTCACAGTTAGCCCGGCAATTTGCGTGACCTCGTCTGCGCCGATTTGTTCTCGGCGAACGATGAGGCCGGGGGGCGGGTGGTTGAACGGTCCGACGATCTCGATCGGGGTGAAATCGTCGACCCATCTGGCGCCGTGCAGCGCGGCGGCGGCGCGGCCCGCGATGATTCCTCGACGACCTGACCACAACCACGCCGCGTAGGTGTCGGTTCGCAGCGACCTATCCGCGTTCCTCGGTAGGTACACGTCGTGATGGAGTCTTCGGTAGTTCCAACGCAGCTGGCCGCGGGTAAGCGCGCCCCGCGCCATCGTCTCGCTCCCCAGAATGACCCTGGCCACGCGCACATCCTGGTCGCACGCCCCGACAATTCGCCGAGGTTGCGGCCAGGGTTGTGGATGGGGGTGGATCCACAGCCGCCACGGCAATCTCGGCGCAACGCGGAGGAAATCACCGCCAGCTGGGCAGCCAGATCTCCATGTTCCACGTCTGCTGGGAAATCGGCAGCCCCGTGAGCACCGGGAACAGCCAGGCGAAGTTGGTCACCACCAACGCGACGTAGCAGCTCACCGCGATCAGCCCCAGCGTGCGCCGCTCGGGGTTCTGGCGCCGCGCGTAGAGAACGTCACCGCAGATCAGCGCGAGGGCCATCGCCAAAAACGGCGCCATCGTCGCCGCGTAGAAGAAGTACATCTGCCGGTCGATGTCGGCGAACCAGGGTAGCCACCCCGCGCAATAGCCCACCAGGACCACCGCGTAGCGCCAGTCGCGGCGGACCAGCGTCCGCCACAGCGCGTAGACCAGCACCGGCACCGCCAGCCACCACATCGCCGGAGTGCCCACCAGCATCTCGGCCTTGACGCACGACTGCGGGCCGCAACCGGGCACGTTCTGCTGGTCGATGGCATACAGCACCGGGCGCAACGACATCGGCCAGCTCCACGGCTTGGACTCCCACGGGTGGTAGTTGCCGGCGGAGTTCGTCAGCCCCGCGTGGAACTGGAAAGCCTTGGCGCTGTAGTGCCACAGCGAGCGGATGGCGTCGGGCAGCGGCACCACCGAGTGCGGACCGATCGACTGCCCGACCTCGTGGCGGTCGATCGCGGTCTCCGAGGCGAACCACGGCGCGTAGCTGGCCAGGTACACCGCGACCGGGACGACCACCAGCGCGTAGGCCGTGGGGATCAAATCGCGCCCGCACACCCCCCGCCACGGGCTGGGCACCTGGTACTGGCGCCGGGCGGCCACGTCGAACGCCAACGACATCGCGCCGAAGAACAGCACGAAGTACAGGCCGGACCACTTTGTGCCGCAAGCCAATCCGAGCGACACCCCGGCCCCGAACCGCCACCAGCGCACCCCCAGCCGCGGGCCCCAGGGGGTTTCGGCGCTGCGGCCCTCCAGCAGCGCGACGTGCATGCGCTGGCGGACCTGGTCGCGGTCCACGATCAGCGCGCCGAACGCCGCGACCACGAAGAAGGTCAGCAGGCCGTCGAGCAACGCGGTGCGCGCGGTGACGAAGCTGACGCCGTCGCAGATGACCAGCACCCCGGCGATCGCGCCGACCAGCGTCGAGCGGCTGATCCGCCGCACGATCCGCATCACCAGCGCCACCATCACCACGCCGAGCAGCGCGCCGGTGAACCGCCAGCCCACCCCGTTGTAGCCGAAGAGCGCCTCGCCGATCGCGATCAGCTGCTTGCCGACCGGCGGGTGCACGACCAGGCCGAACCCCGGGTTGTCCTCCACGCCGTGGTTGTGCAGCACCTGCCAGGCCTGCGGCGCGTAGTGCTTCTCGTCGAACACCGGGGTGCCCGCATCGGTGGGCGAGCCCAGGTTGAGAAACCGGGTCACCGCCGCCAGCACGGCGATCACGCCGGTGACCACCCAGCCGCGGATGTGGTCGGTGGGCCCGAAGTCGGCGACCGGAACCAGCGGCCCCGGGCTGACGACGGGAACGACGCGCTCCACCGTCACGGAGGTTTCTTTGGGCGGGGCGGACATCGGTGTCGATCGTAGGCTGTCGCACATGACCTCCGGGCGCCTATTGCTGGGCGCGACCCCGCTGGGCCAGCCGTCGGATGCCTCGCCACGCCTGATCGACGCGCTGGCCCGCGCCGACGTTGTGGCCGCCGAGGACACCCGCCGGGTGCGAACTTTGGCCAAGGCGCTCGAGGTGGCGATCACCGGCCGGGTGGTCAGCCTCTACGACCGGGTCGAGGCCGCGCGGGCGCCCGCGCTGCTCGACGCGATCAAGGCGGGCGCGACGGTGCTGGTGGTCAGCGACGCCGGCATGCCGCTGATCAGCGACCCCGGCTACCGGCTGGTGACCGCCTGCGTGGAGGCGGGGATTCCGGTGACGTGCCTGCCCGGGCCGTCGGCGGTGACGACGGCGCTGGCCGTGTCCGGCCTGCCGTCGGAGCGGTTCTGCTTCGAGGGTTTTGCCCCGCGCCGCAAGGCCGCGCGCCGCACGTGGCTGGCGTCGCTGGCCGACGAGCGGCGCACCTGTGTGTTCTTCGAGTCGCCGCGGCGGTTGGCGGCGTGCCTGCGCGACGCCGCGGAGGAGCTCGGCGGCGCCCGCCGGGCCGTGGTGTGCCGGGAGCTGACCAAGGTGCACGAGGAGGTGGTGCGCGGCTCGCTCGACGAGTTGGCGACGTGGGCGGACGACGGGGTGCTCGGCGAGGTCACCGTCGTGTTGGCCGGCGCGACGCCGCGCGCCGACCTGCCCGCTCTGGTGGCCGAGGTGGAGAAGCTGGTCGCCGGCGGGGTCCGCGTCAAGGACGCCTGCAGCGAGGTGGCCGCGGCGCATCCGGACGTGCGCACGCGCCAGCTCTACGACGAGGTGTTGCGGCTACGCCGCGAGTGAGTCAGCCCGAGCAGATCCCGATGGGACCGAATCCCGGCGTGCACAGCCGCGGGAGCCCGATCGCCGGCGGACCGGGCAGCGGGGGCGGCGCCGGCAGGGCGGGCGGCGCCGCCGGGAGCGGGGGGAGCGCCGGCAACGCCGGAAGGGCCGGCGGGGCCGCGGGCAGCGCGGGCAGCGCCGGCAGGGCGGGCGGCGCCGCCGGCAGCGGGGGCAGCGCCGGTGCGGCCGGAAGCGGGGGCAGGGCGGGTGCGGCCGGCAGGCCGGCGGGCAACGCGGGCAGGCCGGCGGGCAACGCGGGCAGGGCCGGCAGGGCCACGTGCGAGGCGGCCGCCGCCACCGCCGGGATGGCCGCCGCCGCGCCCGGGATGGCCGCCGCGGCGGCCGGGACACTAAATCCCGGGATGGCGGGCAGGCCCAGCGTGAAGTTGCTGGGCAGCAGGCCCGCGTTCTTGAGGTAGACGAGCGCGATGGCGGCGGTGCTCAGCGTGGCCACCGCGCCGGTTCCGATGCCCACCACGCTTCCGCCCACGCCCACGACGCCCTGCACGACGGACAGGGCCACCGCCGCGTTGTTGGGTATGGCCGCCGCGGCCGGCAGGCCGGCCAGCGCGGGCAGCACGAGGGCGGGGTCGGGCAGGCCGCCCAGGTCGGTCGGGATGCCGCCGGGCAGGCCGACGCCCGGCACGCCGGCGCCGGGTGCGCCGCCGATGCCGGCCCCCGGCGAGCCGCCGATCCCGGGCACCGCGGCGGCGGCCGCGGGCCCACCGCCGGCCCCGGGCGGCGCGGGCGGCGCCACGACGTTGGCGGCCTCGGAGAACGGGGTGGCCGGCCCGCCCGCCTGCGCGGCGGGCGACCCCTGCGCCGGACCCGACGGGGCGGGCGCCTCGGGCATGATGACCGACGCCACCTTCTCGCAGACGACGCCCTTGCCGCACGTTCCCGTGGCGGGAATGGGCGTGCTGACCGAGGTCAGCGGCGTAACCGCCAGCGTTCCGCCCACGAAGGCGGACGCCGCGGCGCCCAAAACGGCGATTCTCATGACGGCCCCCTCTGGCTGTCGACTCGCGTGCCGGCGCGGTCAATCCCTGAAGCTTAGGCGGCCGCGGCGCCCGGCGCGGGGGGTTAGCCGAAATTCATCGACCGGCCGCCCGCTAGCCGACCGGCGCCGCCGCGGCCACCGGCGGCACCCCCACGATCGGGGCGGCCTTGTCCAGGCACTCCTGCCATTCGGCGTCGGGATCGGAATCGGCGGTGATCCCGCCGCCGACCCCCAGCACGGCGCCGCCGTCGGCGCCGAACTCGACGGTGCGGATCGCGACGTTCAGTTCGCACCCGGCGATCGGGGAGGCCAAACCGACTGTGCCGCAGTAAATTCCACGGCTGTTGTATTCCCATTGCGAAATGAGCTGCCGCGCACGGTGTTTGGGGGTGCCGGTGACCGAGGCCGGAGGGAAGGCGGCGTCCAGCAGCGCCGCCGTCGGGAGTTCGGGGGGCACCCGCGCCGAGACCGTGGATACCAGGTGCCACACGCCGGGCGCGCGACGCACGACCAACAGCTCGGGCACGGTGACGCTGCCCACCACCGCGACCCGGCCCAGGTCGTTGCGCACCAGGTCCACGATCATGATGTTTTCGGCGACGTCCTTGGTCGACGCGCGCAGCGCCGACGGCCAGGCGTCCAGCGGCAGGGTGCCCTTGATCGGGCTGGAGGTCACCACCGCCCCGCGCCGGCGCAGGAACAGCTCCGGGGACAGCGACGCCACCGCCCCCCACGGCCCCGCCAGATAGGCGGCCCGGGCCGGGGCGGTGCGGTCGACGCCGTCGATGAAGAAGTCCAGCGGCGCGCCGTGGACCGTTCCGGTGAATTGGGTGCACACGCAGGCCTGATAGACCTCGCCGGCGCGGATCGCCTCCAGGCAGGCCAGGACCCCGCCGCGGTGCGCGGCCCGGTCGGCGGCGCCCCAGTCGATGCGGCATTCTCGCGGCGGCGACGCCCCGGCCGCCAACGCGCCGCTCAGCCAGCCGGGCATCGCGGCGCCGGAGAGGCTTTCGTACCACCACTGCCCGCCGCGGTCGCGGCGCAGCACGCAGTCGGTCCAGCCGCCCGCGGCCGCGGGAATCCGGTTGGGCAGCCCGCCGGCGCCGGGATCGGGGTAGGACAGGTAACCGAGCCAGCCGCCGCCCACCGCCTCCGAATCCCGGGGGGCCTGGCGGACCGCGAACGCGTCGGCGGCGTCGGCCGGCCGCGCCGACAGGCTGGGCGCGATCACCGCCAGCGAGCCGAACCAGTCGCCGGTCAGCGCGGCGGGCGGCGGCAGCCCGAGCCCGGCGGCGGCGTCGCCGACGGCGCGCAGCACCCCGGGCGCGGCGCCCAGGTCGCCAAGCCGCTCGGTTCGCACCGCCCTAGTCTGCCGCTCACCCGCGGCTGATGTCGCGGGCGGTGGCCAGCGCCGCCAGCTTGCGCGGGTTGCGCATCACGTAGAAGTTGGTGATCTTGCCTTCGACGATCTCCAGCGTGATCACCCCCTCGAGCTGTTCGCCGAGGTAGAGCAGCACCGCCGGGGCGCTGTTGCACGTGACCGTGTCCACCCGGAACGGGGCCATTTCCGAGGCCCGGCGGACCAGCCCGGCGATCGCGCGGGCCACCCGCTCGGCGCCGACCACGGGACGGCGGGCGGCGCTGACGATGCCGCCGCTGTCGGCCGTCCAGGTGGCGTCCGGCGCGAGCATCGTCATCAGCGTTTCGACGTCACCGCCGGCCGCGGCGGCCAGGAACTGCGCGGTGATCTCGGCGTTGCGCTCGGGGTCGACCGTGTCGAAGCGCTTGCGCCGCGCCCGCACGTGTTCGCGGGCGCGGTGCGCGACCTGGCGCACGGTGGGCGCCGGTTTGCCGACCGCCGCGGCGATCTCGCCGTAGTCGAAGCCGAACACCTCGCGCAGCACGAACACCGCCCGCTCGTCGGGGCTCAGCGTCTCCAGCAGGACCAGCATCGCCATCGAAACCGATTCCGCCAGAACGACATCGGCCGACGGGTCCTGGTCGTCGAGCAGCAGCGGCTCGGGCAGCCAGGGTCCCACGTAGTCCTCGCGGCGGCGGGCGTCGGCGCGCAGCGCGTTGAGCGCCTGGCGGGTGACCAGCTGGGCCAGATAGGACTTCGTGTCGCGCACGGCCGACAGGTCCACGGCCGCCCACCGCAAGTAGCTGTCTTGCAGCACGTCGTCGGCCTCGGTCGCCGAGCCGAGGATCTCGTAGGCGATGGTGAACAGCAGCGGCCGCAGCAGCGTGAACCGTTCGGCGTGCTCGCCGCCGGCGGCCGTCATCGCGCCACGGGCCGCGGGTCGGCCGCCGGCTCCACCGGCCGGGAGCCGCCCTTGAACCAGAAGTAGGTGCCGGGCTTGGCCGCCTCGCGCCGGATGGCCCACAGCGTGGCCTTGCAGACGGCCTCCTTGACCGACGCCGTGAGCCGGCCGCCGACGGCCACGTTCACCGGGGTGTCGTCGGCGCGGGCGAACTGCAGGGTGGCGCGGGAGCGGCCCAGGCTGATGCATTGGCCCGTGAAGGCCTGGTTGATCGGCGCGGGTGTGGTCCCGCCGATGCGGCTGAGCACGGTCCTGGCGGCCTGGACGCCCAACGGCCCGGCGGCCTGGCAGCTCATCCGCAGCGGCCGGCCCGACGGCGCGGCCGCGTCGCCCGCGGCGACGATGCGCTGGTCGTCGACGCTGGTCAGCGTCTCGTCGGTGAGCAGCCGGCCCAGCGCGTCGGTGCTCAGCCCGCTGCGGGCGGCCAGGTCCGGCACGGCGAAACCCGCCGTCCACACCGTCGCGGCGCTGGGCAGCACGGACCCGTCGGCCAGCACCACCGAATCCCAGCGCACCTCGGCCGCGGCCGCGGATTCCAGCACGCTGACGCCCAGCTTGCGCAGTTGTTTGCCGACCGAGCGCCGGCCCCGGTCGCTCAGCGACGGGCCGAGGATGCCGCCGCACAGCAGGGTCACCGGGCGTCCCTGCTCGCCGAGCTCGGAAGCCGTTTCGATGCCGGTCAGC
The DNA here is from genome assembly GCF_059812295.1 of Mycobacterium sp. NGS63. Lineage (NCBI taxonomy): Bacteria > Bacillati > Actinomycetota > Actinomycetes > Mycobacteriales > Mycobacteriaceae > Mycobacterium > Mycobacterium sp. NGS63. The sequence goes on along the minus strand of NZ_JCALCJ010000011.1, from coordinate 73,191 downwards.
CCGCCGCCGACGACGGTGACGGGCATGGCCAGCGGCAGGTCGGCCAGGGCGTAGCGCAGCCGCTGCGCGCTTTCCAGGTCGGCCACCGAGTGCGCGTACTCGGCGGCGCCGGGCACCGTGTCCGGCACCGCTCCGGTGCTGCCGACGGCGTAGACCAGGTAGTCGTAGTCCAGTACGCCGCCCGAGGACAGCGCCAGCCGCCGGTCGACGGCGTCGATGCGCTCGACGGTGTCCACGACCAGCGCGATCTCGTCGCCCAGCAGGGTGTCGTAGTCGGCGATCGCGGCGCCGGTGTCGGCGGCCAGTTGGTGCAGGCGGATCCGCTCGACGAAGACCGGGCGCGCGTTGACCAGGGTGACGTCGAGGTCGGCAAGCTGCCGCAGGTGGTTGGCGGCCAGCGTTCCGGAGTATCCGCCGCCGACGACGACGACATGGGTTCTTGGGGCGGCCAGTTCGGTCATTTCCTGTCTCCTCTCATGGGACTCGTGCCCTTGAGACACCGCAGGCCGGCCCGGCGTGACAGGCCGGCGCTGTGAGCTGGCTCACTCGCGTCGGCGGTCAGCCGCCCGTGGGGAGGAAGACGAAGTTGTTGACGTAGACGCCGTGGGCGGCCCAGCCGTCCTCGCGGCCGCCGATGTTCGCCGGGTTTTGGTGGCGGGCCGCGTCGAACTCCTCGACGGGCCGGCGGCCCTCGCCGGCGTCGAAGTAGCCCTCGTAGCCCAGCCCGCTCAGCAATTCGGTGATCGCGGCGACGGCGTCGGGGTGGTGGCGCTCCTCGGCTTCGACCAGGACCGCCGGCCGGTTGCGCGCGAGTGTGCCTGTCGCACCGCGCAATACGGCCAATTCGTGGCCCTCGACGTCGATCTTGACCAGCCCCACGTCGTCGAGCCCCAGATCGTCGAGCCGCTTGACCGGCACGTCGATGCTCGCGATCGCGCCGCCGCCGGCGTCGCCCAGGGCGTTGTCGGTGTCGATGGTGCTGCGGCCGGGGTCGGATTCCACCACCCGCATGGTCGTCACGCCGGGCTTGTCCGACAGCGCAACGGCTTCCACCCGCACCGGGGCGCCGACCGCGCCGAACATCGTCGCCAGGTCGCGGGCCTGCGCCGGCCGCGGTTCGAACGCGATCACCGACCGCGACGACGCCAGCATCGCGATCGTGAATTCGCCGACGTCGGCGCCGATGTCCAGTGAGACGCGGTCGGGATCGCACAGCGAGGCGACCAGTTGCACGTCCGGTCGCGATTCGCCGAGGCGCTGCAGGATGCCGTACTTGCGCCGCCAGAACAGGCCGGGAGCCAAGGTCTTTGCCGCCGGCGCGAGCCAGCGTTTCGCCGAGCGTGCGACTGGCATCTGCGGTGCTCTCCGTCCTGGTCGGGTCCCGTTCCAGCGGGGCTGAGCCGGGTCGCACATGATACGCTTCCAGCCTATTCGCGACCTGCCCCGGGCCGGATGCGACCGACCAAACTGGAAGACGAATTTCCTGATTGGGCCCCCGACAAGGCCGCGCCCAGCTGGACCTGTGCCCCCTCGGAGGAGTCCTTGCCTCGCAGCCTGGATCTCGTCGTCACCTCCGTGGCCACCCAGCTGATGGAGGCCACGGGATCGACCGCGACCAAGGTCAGCGAACGGGTGCTCGCCCAGCTCGTCGAGCAGTTCGATCTCGACGCCGGCTTCCTGCGCCACCACGACCACGACATCCGCGCCTCGGTGCTGGTCGCCGAGTGGCCGCCGCGCACCGACGTTCCCGACCCGGATCCGCTGGCCGTCGTCCACTTCACCAGCGCCGACCCGGTGCTGGCCCAGTGCGAACACGGCCGCAAGCCGGTCGTGATCCGGCCGGAGCAGAACAACCGCGCGCTGCCGCGCCGCCTCGGGGGCGCCAAGCAGCCCACGTCGCCGTCGGTGGCCGCCGCGCCGCTGGTCTCGGGCGAGATCACCACGGGCGTCCTCGGTTTCGTCAAGAACGGCGCCCGCAAGTGGAAGCAAGAAGAGATCAACACGCTGGAGGCCGTCGCCGCCCTGTTCGCGCAGCTGCAGGCGCGGATCGCGGCCGAGGAAAAGCTGCGGTATCTGGCCGAGCACGACGACCTGACCGGCCTGTACAACCGGCGCGCGTTGGTGGCGCACCTGGCCGAACGGCTCGCGCCCGGAAGCCCCGGTCCGGTCGCGGTGTTGTACCTCGACCTGGACCGGCTCAAGCCGATCAACGACTACCTCGGCCACACCGCGGGCGACTGGTTCATCCGGGTGTTCGCGCAACGCATTCGGGTGTGCGCGGGCAGCCAGAGCATGATCGCCCGGCTGGGCGGCGACGAGTTCGTCGTCATCCCCGACCCGCCGATGTCGACGGGGACCGCGGAGTCGTTCGCGCGGCGCCTGGGGGCCATGCTGCGCGAGCGGCTGGCCATCGGCGGGCACATGATCACCCGCACCGTGAGCATCGGGCTTGCGGTGGGCATGCCGGGGCGCGACAACAGCACCGACCTGCTGCGCCGGGCCGACGAGGCCGTGTTGACCGCCAAGCGCGGCGGCGGCAACCAGGTGGCGCTGTCCACCGATGACATGTCGCTGAAGTCGGCCTTCCGCAACGACATCGAGCTGCACCTGCAGGGCGACATCGACAGCGAGGCGCTGCTGCTGCACTACCTGCCGGAGGTCGACCTGTGGACCGGGGCCATCGTGGCCGCGGAGGCGCTGGTGCGCTGGCGGCACCCGATCTGGGGGCTGCTGCTGCCGGACTCGTTCATCGGGGTGGCCGAGTCGACCAACCTCGCCGGGGAGTTGGGCCGCTGGGTGATGCGAAGCGCCTGCGCGGAATTCAGCCGATGGCGGGCCAATGGCGTTGGGCAGAGCGCGATCCTGCGCATCAACGTGTCGCCGATCCAGCTGATCACCCGCGGCTTCGTGCGCAGCGTCGCCGACACCATCGAGGAGTTCGGCATCGACGGCGGCTCGGTGTGCCTGGAGATCACCGAACGCGCCGTGGTGCACGACATCGAAACCACCCGCAAGACGCTGGCCGAGCTCAAGGAGGTCGGCGTCCAGATCGCCATCGACGACTTCGGCACCGGCTACGCGGTGCTGTCGCACCTGAAGTCGCTGCCGGTGGACATGCTCAAGATCGACACCGGCTTCGTCCGCGACCTGGGCACCAACGCCGGCGACCTGGCCATCGTCCGGGCCATCATCGGGCTGGCCGAGGCCTTCGGCCTGCAACTGGTCGCCGAGGGAGTCGAAACCCCCGCCGCCGCACTGACTTTGATGCAGCACGGGTGCCACCGCGCGCAGGGGTTCCTGCTGTCGCGGCCGGTGCCGGGCAACGCGATGGAGGCGTTGCTGTCCGCGCGGTGGATGCCGATGCCGTTCCTCGCCGACCGCGAGGCGCTGTCGTTAGGTGCGATCTAGCCCGGTGTTGCGTTCAATGAAAAAGGGCAAAAGGGCGCTTGTCGCCGTACTCGCGTGCACGGCGCTGCTGCTGAACGGCTGCGGTGGTCACCCCAACCCCGGCCCGCTGTCGGCGATGGTCTTTCCGGCCATCCCCGCCACCGTCCAGGAGATCCCGAACCCGCTGCGCGGCCAGTACGAGGACTTGTTGGTTCCGCTGTTCCCGCAAGGCAATCCGGCGCAGCAGCGGTACCCGGCGTGGCCCGCCTCCTACGACGCCGGCCTGCGCCTGTCGTGGCGACAGCTGCAGCCCATCGACCCGCACACCCTGCCGCCCGACGCCCCCGACGACCGCAAGTTCGACTTCAGCGCGATCGACGACGCGCTGACCAAGCTGGGCGCCCGCAACATGCGGCTGATGCTGCGGGTATACGCCTACAACTCGTGCTGTAACGCCTCGTATCCGAACAACACGAACCTTGCCGTGCCCGACTGGGTACGCGCGGCTCCCGGCACCACCACCGACTATTCGTCGCCGCCGAACAGCCCGACGCCCGGGGTGACGCAGGTGGTGCCCAACTGGAACAACCCCGCCTACCTCAACGCGTTCGGGGATCTGCTGGCCGCGCTGGGCCGCCGCTACGACGGCGACGAGCGGCTGAGCGTGTTCGAGTTCTCCGGCTATGGGGACTTCAGCGAGAACCACGTCGCGTACCTGCGTGACGCGCTGAACGCGCCGGGTCCGTCACCCGACGACAGCGAGGCGATGCTGGGGTATTACAGCCAGTTTCGCGATCAAAGCATCAACAAGGCGTCCATCGGGCAGCTGGTCGCCGCGAACGTCGCCGCGTTTCCCCACACGCAACTGGTGGTCACGCCTCAGAATCCCGAGATCGTGCGCGAGTTGCTGGCCGACGACGTGACCAACAAGCTGTCCGCGCCGGTGGGCATCCGCTCGGACTGCCTCGGGGTGCAGGCGCCCCTGCCGGCGTGGGCGGAGACCAACGACTCGCACTACGTGCGGGCCAACGACGGCGTCGTCAACGCGATCAAGCAGCGGATGGCCGCCGCGCCGGTGATCACCGAATGGTGCGAGCTGCCCGGCGGCACCGACCCGCGGTCCTACTACGAAAAGGGTCTGCACGACGTCGTCCGCTACCACGTGTCGATGACGTCGAGCGCCAACTTCGCCGACCGCGACTCCAATTCTGCGATGGACCCGAAGCTGTTTCTGCTGTGGGCCCAGGCCAATACCGCGGCGGGCTACCGGTATTCGGTCGAGGCCCGGCCCGGCTCGCAATCGATACAGGGCAAGGTGGCGACCATCTCCGTCGTCTGGACCAACTACGGCTCGGCGGCCGCCACCGAGCACTGGGCGCCGGGCTACAAACTGGTCGACTTCTCCGGGACGGTGGTGCGCAGCCTGCCCGCGACGGTCAACCTCAAGACGCTGGTGCACGACGACACCAGCTCCTCCCGCGAGGAGGCCGTCCCGGCGTCGTCGACCGAGACCGTGCGCATCGACCTGGCGGGCCTGGCGCCAGGACACTACACGCTGCGCGCGTCGGTGGACTGGCAACAGCACAAGCCCGGCGCGTCGCACGTGGTGAACTACGCGCCGATGGCGCTGGCCCGCGACGGCCGAGATCCCGCGGGGCTGTATCCGATTGCGACCCTGGACATCCCGCGCGACACCACGACGCCGTCAGCCAACGGTCAGTGACCTGTCACGCTTGGCGTGGGCGGACCACAGCGCGGCCAGCGACCCGTACCAGCGGGTCAGCCCGAAGTCGGTGGCGCGGTCGCGAGCGGCGGCGCCCAACCGGGTGCGCAGACCCTCGTCGGTAACCAGGGCGGTGAGCGCGCCGGCGATCTGCTCCGGCGCGCCGGGCTGCACCACCAGGCCGGTGACCCCGTCGCTGATGGCCTCGCCGATGCTACCGACCGTCGTGGTCACCGGCGCCAACCCGTAGGCCATGGCCTCCAGCAGCGCCATGGGCAGGCCCTCTTCGTGGCTGGGCAGCAGGAAAACGTGTGCGGCGCTGAGGAGTTCGTCGCGGGCGGCCGGGTCCAGCCAGCCGGCCACGTGAACCGTCTCGGCGAGGCCGGCTGCCGCCACCGCGGCGCGCACCGCGTCGGCGTCGCCGTCCCCGGCCAATGTCACGCGCAGCCGGGCGCGGATCGCCGGATCGAGCGCGGCCACGGCCGAGACGATGTCGTAGCTGCCCTTGCGGACCCCCATCCGGCCCAGCGCCACGGCATGCACGCGCTCGACGCCCGCCTGGCCCACCGGGGCGGGCGGGATCCGGACGGCGTTGTGCAGCACGCTGATTCGATCGTCATCCAGCCGCAGCCGGCTCGCGTACTCCTCGACGTGGCGCTCCCCGAGCACCAGCCAGTGATCGGCGACGAGCGCGCGGCGCACCGCGCTCCGCGCCGCCGGCGAGAGCCGGTCGAACCAGCCGCCGAAGTCGTAGCTGTGCCCGTGCACCACGGCAGGCACGCCCGCCCGCCGCGCCGCCCACAGCGGCGCCGCCTTGCGCAGCACGCTGCCGCCGTGGGCCAGGTTCACGTGCAGCACGTCGGCGCGCCCGCGCAGCAGCAACCAACTGGCCCACAGCATTCCGCGCACGCCGACCAGCAGCCTGACCCACCGCGCGCTGTCCACGTAGGTGGGCACCGCCGTGACGCGGATGCGTTCGTCCGGGTGTGCGGCCAGCAATGCGGCCACCGTCGCCATGCCGCCGCGGCTGTTGTTGGCGGCGGGCGCCGGCCCCACCACCAGCACCCGCAGTCGTTGGGCGCTCACCGCGGCGACCCGACCAGCTGAGGCGCGGGTTGCTCTTCCGCGCCGGACTGCCGCGGAAGTCGGGCGTACGCCAGCGCCGCGCCCAGCGCCATACCCAGGGTCAGCGAGTTGGCCGGGTCCTCGGGGAGCGGATCGACGATGCACATCACCAACAGCCCGACGCTGACCGCCGCGGCGACCTTCGCCGGCGCCGACACGCTGCGCAACGCCCGGGCCAGCGGCGTGAGCGCGAACGCCGCGAACGCGGCCATGCCGGCCGCGCCGGCCTTGGCCAGCCACCACAGGTAGAAGTTGTGCGCGTAGGTGGTGCCCAGCGTGTTGGTGAACTCGTCCGGGTCGTTGCCGAACGGCTGCTGGTAGGCATAGCCGAGGCCGTGGCCGAACACCGGGGCCTGGGCGATCGCGCGGTCGAGGTTGGCGTCCTCGGCCAGCCGGGCCAGCGTCGAGGAGTCGGCGGCGAGCGCCTGCTTGGACACCCCGCCCAGCACGCGGTGGGTGAACCCGGCGATCTGGTGGCCGAGCCATTCGCCGGCCGTCGAGTGCTGCAGCAAAAACATCGCACCGGGCACCGCCACCGCCAGGATCACCGCGCCGGCGATGACCAGCCTGGCCGCGCGGCTCAGCGACGACCAGCTCAGGGTGACCAGGAAGGCCACCACCGCGGCCACCCCCACGCAGATCAGCGTGTTACGGGAGAACGCGAGCATCGAAATGATCAGGGCGGGTGGGCCATACACGAAAAACGTCAGGGGTCTGACCCGGCCGACGATGCCGGCCGCGACGAGCACGGTGAGCACGGCGATGGACGGCGTGAGGGTGTTGGTGATGATCCGGATGGCGGCGTCGCCCGTCGTCCCGTCCAGGCTTTCCGCCCGGCCGGCCAGGTGGATCACGTGCAGCGAAGACAACACGGCCAGACCCGCCGATATCCACAGGGTGAAGCCGATCGCCTGCACGACCCCCTTGACGTAGCCGCCGTAGACCATCAGCACCGCGAGGACGAACCCGGCGACCATCTCCAACAGGAACGTCGCCTCGTGGATGATCGACCGCGGGTTGTGTCCCGTCGCGAACCCGACCGCGGCGAAGTAGACGACCGTCGCGGAGAACATCAGCGGCAGTGCGAAATCGGAGAGGCGTGGCCGCACCAGCGGTATCAAATAGCAGATCGCGAGGAACAGCGGCACGTGGTGGCCGTAGATCGCCACCGGGCCAATGACTTTGCCGGGCGGCAGGCCCTGGGGCAGCGACGCGAACGCCAAGAAGAGGCCGAGCCAGATCATGGCCTCACGCTTGGTCCAGTAGACGATCACCGAGAACGTCGCCCCGATCAGCATCACCCCCTGGGTGGTGTTGCGCACCGACAGCACGCCGAAGGCGAAGCAGCCCAACGCGAATACCGTCAGGATGGCCCCCGACATCGCCAGCCGGTGCCGGCTGCGCAGGTACAGGATCACGCCGAGCGGCCCACCTTCGCCCGGTAGGTGCGGGCCGACGCCCTGGCGTGCCGCGGCATCCGAGCGTCGGTCAGCACGGTGCCGACGACGTCGGCGCCCGCCGCGCGCAACGCGACCAACGCGTCGCGCAGCTCGTCCTCGGTGGTGCGCCCGGCCCGCACGACCAGCACCGTGGCCTGCACCGCCCCGGCCAGCAGGCCGGAGTCGGCCGTCGCCAGCACCGGCGGACCGTCGACCACCGTGCGGTCGAAGCTGGCCGACACGTCGTGCAGCACCTTGTCGAGCACCTCCGGCAGGTAGGCGCTGCTGGGCAGCGTGTCGCGGCGCACCGCGCGCGCCGCCAGCACGAAGAGCCGCGGAATCGACGTCGGCTTAACGGCTTCCGTCGCGATGTCGGGATCGGCCAGCGCGTTGCCCAGCCCCTCACCGGAGTCGACCTTGAGCAGCCCCGCGATCACCGGGCGGCGGGTGTCGCCCTCGACGAGCAGGGCCTCCTCGCCCGACTCGGCGAACGCCCGCGCCAGGTTCACCGCCGTCGTCGTCGTCCCCTCACCGCCGAACGGCGACGTCAGCAGGACCCGGCGCGTCCCCGGCTCCATCGCGCGCAGCAGCCGCGCGCGCAGGCCGCGGACCGCGTCGTCGAACGAGATGTTGGTGCCGAATCGCGGTGCGGTGCCGCGCTTTCCGGGCAGTTCGGCCAGCGTCGGCAATTCCGAGAGCCGTTCCAGCTTGGCGCGGTCGCGCACGGTGCGGTCGGCGGCCTCACGGGTCAGCGCCACCCCGGTCCCCAGGAGCAGCCCGGCGGCCAGCCCCATGGCCATGTTGCGCGCCGGCACCGGCTTGATCGGGCTGTCCGGGACGCCCGGCTGCTCGATCACCGTGGCCCTGGCCACCGGGACAGTCGGGGACGGCTGCGGCGGCAGACCGGTGGGGGAGACCAGCGGCGGGGCCTGCGGGTCCGGCAGCGGGGGCGTTTCGGCGCCGGGCTGTGTCGCGGGCTGGCCGTCGGCGTCCTGCGACGGCGGCGCCTGCGGGGCGGGCGGCTGGGGCGGGGGCGCCAGGGGCGGTCCGCTGCTCACCAGCGCGACCGGATCGCGCGGGGTGACGCCGAGGGTGCCGACCATCCCGGCGAACGTGTCGGCCATCGCCTTCGCCAGTGCCGCGGCGCGATTGGGGTCGGTGTCGGTGACCGAGATGGTGAACAGCGTCGACTTGGCGGTGAAGTCCACGTGCGTCTCGGCGGCCAGGACGTCCGCACTGACCGGCAGATGGAACTGTTTGACCGCGCGCTCGGCCACGGCGTGCCCGCCGGCGATCGCCGCGTAGGACGACAGCCGCTCCTGGACGGCCTGCGTTCCGGAGTACACCTGGGCCAGGTCGGTCTCCCCGGAGAACGAGATGAGGACGGTGGCCGCCGACTGGTAGCTCTTCGTCTGGAACGCGGTGACGGCCGCGGCCCCGGCCAGGCAGGCCAGCAGCGCGCCGGCGAACAGCTTCCAGTGCGCCACCAGCGTCCGGACAAACGTGCGGAAATCCATGAACTAGAACCTTTCTCGGCGCCGCGCGGTGTTCTCGAGTTCACGCGCGCCGAACGGCGGCCGGGTGACCAGCACCTCGGCCAGGACATCGAACAAGCGGTCCGCGACCTCGTCGACGCAGAATCGCTGTGCGTAGTGGCGCGCCGCCTCGGCCCCGCGGCGCGCCGCCACGGCGGGGTCCGCCAGCGCGTCGAACGCGGCGGCCAGGCCGGCCACGTCGTCGACGCCGACCGCCGGGCCGCCGGGCGGCTGGTACTCGGGCAGGGCGCCGACGGTGGACACGATCGGCATCACGCCCAGCTGCATGCTGAGCACCTGCACCCCGCTCTGCGAGGCGCGCCGGTAGTGGGCGACGGAACCCTTTGCCGCCGAAAGTGTCTCGACGACGTCGGCGTAGTGGTAGGCGCCGGATCGCCACCGCACGTGCGGCGGCAACTGGGCTCCGCTCGCCCCGATCGGCCCGTCGCCGACGAGCACCAGGTCGTCACCGCGCCACCCGCCGCCATCGACGTGGCGTTGCCAGGCCTGCAGCACCACGTCGATGTTCTTGTACGGGTTGAGTCGGCCCGCCATCACGAAATCGCGGCGGCCGCCGGCGCCGACGGGCGGCGGAACGAGGGCCAGGTCGAGGTCGCTGGTGAGCGGCAGCACGTGCACCGGCGTTCCGTCGACGTCGCGGCGGGTGCTGATGGCGGCGGCGACGTAGTCGCTGTAGACGATCGTCGCCGCCGAGTGGGCGCCCCAGCGGTCGAAAACCGCGCGCTCGTAGGCCGGTCGGCGCTCGCCGGCGTCGTGCGGCCGGTCGTCGTGCACCAGCTGCACCCGCGGCACGGTGCCGGCCAGGGCGATCCACCGCGGATCGCGAACCAGCTCGGCGACCACCACGTCGGGCCGGTGGCCCCGGATGCGGCGCCAGGCGGCGAAGCTGGACGGCCACGTCCCGGCCGTGCGGACGCGCGGGTCGAGCACCAGCTCGTAGTCGCGGGCGGCGTCGGATTCGGGATGCTGGTCGGAGGTCACCAGCAGCACGTCGGCTCCACGCCGCCGCAGCGCCTCGGCCTGGACGCGCGCCAGCGGCCGCATCCACGGCGAAAGCCACAGCACCCGAATCGGATTCATGGTTGCGACCCGGCCCCCTCGGCGCCCGGGTCCACCGACCAGCGCCCGTCGAGTTGGGGATAAACCCGGCGGACCTCGTCGTAGAGGTCGGGCAGGGTCAGCATGACGCGGTCGGGCTCGGCCGCGACGAGCTGTTCGGGGGAGATGATCGCGATGTCGGTGCCCGGAATCCTGCGGCCCTGCTTTGCCGGAGACGCGTCGGCGACCGCCCGCAGCAGGCGCCGGTCGACCCCAGCGATGGTGAACAGCGACGTGACCCGCGAGCCGGCGCCATACCCGTACACCGTGCGCCCGTCGTTCGCTTGCGCCACAAGCCAATCGCGCAGCTGTTTGACGTGATGCTCGGCGGCGCGCTGCAGGTCCCGCACCACCGCGGCGTCGGTGATGCCGAAATCCCGCTCGCGGGCCAGGATGTCCTTGGCGCGTTGGTCGGGTTCGGCGTCGCCGTGCACGGCGGCGACCAGCACCGTGCCCCCGTAGAGATCGAACTCCCACGCCGAGGCCACGCTCATGCCCGCCGCGGCGAGCAGCCGGGTCAACGCGGTCAGCGAATAGTAGGCGAAGTGGCCGTGCCGCAACGCACTCCACTGCCCCTGGCCGACGATCGTCAACAGCGAGTGAAACTGCAGCAGCAGCACGCCGTTCGGCGCCGTGGCCTGCGCGCGCACCGCGAAGGCCAGCCGCTGGTCCGGCTCGTGCATGATGCCGAACGAGTCGAGCACGACATCGCCGCGCTCGGCCTCGCTGAAACCGCGCTCCGCCAGCAGCGGCAGCCACGTGCCGCCGTGCGGGCTGCCGAATTCCCGCACGGTGGCGCCGCGCAGCCAGCCCGCGTCGGCGACGCGGCGGACGGCGTCGGCCGCCTGGTCGCGCAGGGCCTGCGGCTCGATGCCGCGCGGCTCGGCGGCCGCGGTGTTGTCGTCGGCCAGCTGGGCCAGCCCGCAGCCGCCGCACACCTCCATCGCCAGCGGATGGGACGACTCGTCGGGACGAACCGGCTCGGCGGCCGGCGGGAAGTCGTCGCCGGCCGGCACGGCCCCCAGGTCGAGGACTCCGCGAAGGTCGGTGCCGCCGCACCCCCGGCAGGTGCTCATCGCCGTACGCTACCGCTTTGCGCGGTGTGCAGGGTCGGAAGCGGAAACACAAGCCGCCCGCCCCATTCCGCGATGTAGCCGAGCTGCTCGGTCAGCTCGGCCTCGAGGTTCCACGGCAGCGCCAGCACCACGTCCGGGCGGTCCTCGGCGATGCGCTCCGGTTCGTAAATCGGGATGCGCGCCCCGGGGGTGAAGCGGCCGTGCTTGTACGGGTTGCGGTCGACGGTGTATTCGAGCAGATCGCTGCGGATCCCGCAGTAGTTGAGCAGGGTGTTGCCCTTGCCGGGCGCGCCGTAGCCGACGACGCGCTTGCCTTCGGCGCGGCACTGCAGCAAGAAGCGCAGCAGCTCGTGGCGGATGGCCTCGGTCCGCGGGCGCATCTGCAGGTAGCCCTCGACGCTGTGCAGCCCCGCGGCCTCCTCGGCGCGCATCACCTTCTCCACCCGCTTGGTGGGCCGTTCGGCGATGTCGGCCGAGCGGGCCCAGACGCGCAGCGACCCACCGTGGGTGGGCAGCAGTTCGACGTCGACGACGGCCAGCCCGGAGGTGGCCAGCGCGCAGATCGCGGAAAACAGCGTGTAGTACTGGAAGTGCTCGTGGTAGATCGTGTCGAACTGCCCCAGCCGCACCAGGTTCAGCGCGTGGTGCACCTCGATGCTCAGCCAGCCGTCGTCGTCCATCAGCTTGCGCAGGGAGCGGGTGAAGCCGCGCAGGTCGGGGATGTGCGCGTACACGTTGTTCGCGACGACGAGGTCGGCCGGGCCGTGTTCGTTGCGGACCTTCGCCGCGATCTCCTCGTCGAGAAACGCCGTGATGGTGGGGACATCGCGCGCGCGGGCGGCGGCGCCGACGTTTTCCGACGGCTCGATGCCCAGGCACGGCACCCCCGCCGCGACGAAGTGCTGCAGCAGGTAGCCGTCGTTGCTGGCGACTTCGACCACCCGCGAGCCGGGCCCGAGCCCGAGCCGGCTGGAGGTTTCCTCGACGAAGGTCTTGGCGTGCTGGACCCAGCTGTCGGAATACGAAGCGAAGTAAGCGTATTCGGTGAACGTCTCCTCCGGTGTGATCGCCGCCGGTATCTGCAACAGCAGGCAGTCCGCGCACACCCGCAGGTGCAGCGGATAGGTGGGCTCCGGCAGGTCGAGCTCGTCGGCGGCGAGGAACTTCTCGCACGGCGGAGTGGCGCCGAGGTCCAAAACACTGACCAGTCGGTCCGAATCACATAACCGGCAAAGCATCTGACTCCCGATTCTCTATGCCGCTGGGCGTTTGGGTGAGGTCTGCGAGCTGCTGGGCGTGCCGCCGCGTGTTGTGGTAAAGCAACTTGCCGAGGCCGTTCTGGTAGAGCCACAGGCTGTTCTGCTGGCCGGCGAAGGACTCCTCGCCGGACATCGCGCCCCACGGCACGAAACCGCTGCCCAGCCCGGCGGCGAACACCCCCGGAATCGACCGGCCGTCGGCGGCCAGCAGCCGCGCGTTCGGCCCGACCGACGGGCCGTCTTGCGCCACCGGCACCCGCCGGCCGCGCGCGTCGTAAATGGGCAGGGCCGCAAGGCGATAGCCCAGCGCCGGAACCACGAGGTCGGCCTCGTCGAGCAGGCGCAGCAGCTGCGACCGCGACAGGCCGCCGATCGGCAGGGCGACCGCACGATCGTCCGGGCGCGCCCCGGGCTTGCGGTGCATGCGTCGCCACACTTCGCGCCCGTCGCCCTTCAGGCCGCCGAGCCGGTGCACGCGCCCGGTGGCCTGGCAGACGTCGGATTCGCAGAACTCGTAGAAGTCGGCGTGGGCCTCCTCGCGCGACCAGTACGCGGGGCGGGGTTCGCTGCGATGCAGGATCTGCACGCCGCGCGCGCCGAACTCAACGCCCGGAACCCGTTGCAGCAGCATCCATGCCGACGCGAACGCGCTGTGCGCGCCGCCCACGACGACGACGCGCGGGCTGCGGTTGGCGCGGGCCAGCCGGCGCGCGACCTCGGCCGCGCCGCCGCGGGTCAGCAGGCGGTGGCTGGAGACGATCTTGTCGCGCCACAGCCCGAGCGAGACGCCGGGCGCGATCTCGATCGTGGACCACGACCCGTTCGGGCACCCGCCGAGCGCCAGCACCGCGCTGGCGGCGCGCACGACCGAGCGCCGCCCATCCTGCGCCGCAAGGGAAACGGCGACCGAGCCGTCCGGCTGCAGGCGTATGGCCATCGCCCGGGTGCCGGTGAACGCGCGGCTGTCGGGGTGGCGGTCGAACTGCGCCAGGACGGCCGCGCCGAGGCGCCGCTCGAAGCGGTCCACCAAGGACAGCGGCGGGTACTTCGCGCGGAAGCGCTCCAGTTCGCGCACCACCGGATCGGCCCGCAGCTCGGTGAGGAAGGGCGAGCGCTGCCGGCCGTCCAGGCACTCCAGGAAGGAGGCGCCGCGTGAGTCGGCGTTGAGCGGGTACTGTCCAAGCGAACCGCCCAGCTCGTCGGTCTGCTCGACCAGGGCGACCCCGCTGTCCAGCCACGCGTCCAGCCGGCCGTGCCGCGCCGCCCAGACCAGCGGGCCCGTGCCCGCGGGGCCGCCGCCCAGGATCACCGTCTCGTACGACGGCGCCCGTTCGGCGACGGCATGCTCGCGAATTGGCGTGCGGCGCAACGATTTGAGGCCCAGCCGGAAGCCGCTCACAGCACCGCCTCGATCGCCTCGACGTAGTCGTCGGCCATGGCCTCCACCGTGTAGTGTCGGCGCATGCGCTCGTAGCCGCGTCGCCCCACCGCGGGGAGCTCGTCGGGCCGCGCCAGGATCTCGGCCAGGCGCTTCCGCCACGCCGGCAGCGAGGCGGGTTCGACGACGAATCCCGCCTCGCCGAAGCCCAGCATCTCCGGGACGGCGCAAATCGCGGACGCCGCAACGGGTACGGCCCGCGACATCGCCTCGAGGATCGCCACCGGGAAGGCCTCCGAGCGGCTGGGGACGCACAGTAGGTCGGCCTCGGCCAGCGCGGGCTCGGGCCCGGCCGACCAGCCGCGCCACTGCACCCGGTCCCGCAACGCGGCGGGCGTGCGGGCCTGGAGCCGCTCCCGGTCGGGGCCGTCGCCGAAGATGGAAAGCCGCCACGGCAGGTCGCTCAGCCCGACGAGGGCCTCGATCAGCAGGTGCGGGTTCTTGTGTTCGACGATGCGCGAGAGCATCACCAGGTGCGGCGGCTCGCCGGGTGCCCGGACCCGCGGCGCGGGCTCGCCGGTCAGCGCGACACCGTTGGGCGCAACGAACCGGCGCGTGCCGAGCCGGTGGTGCTCGGCGAGCATGTCCCAATGCCGTTGGGCCAGAACGACAAAACCGTCGCTACGGCGCATCGCCGCGGCCAGCGGCCACGAGTAGATGGGCCGGTCGGCCTCCGGCGGCACGTGCGGCGCCACCAGCCAGCGCCGGGCGCCGCGCGTCGCCGCGCCCGCGGCCCGCCAAAGCGTCGCGAACCCCGTTTCGGTGTTGGTGTCGCCGCTGATCAGCACCGCCGGGCCGGCGGGAACGTCGACGACCGGCGCCCACCACGGCTGGCGCACCACCCGCACGGTGTGCGGGATCTCCTTCAGCAGCGGGCCGAACCGCTGCATGCAGACCAGGGTGACCGGATAGCCGCGGCGGTCCAATTCCGTTGCGAGAAGTGCCTTCTGACGCTCGGCGCCGCCGTAGACCAGTCGGTTGGTGGTGATCACGATCGCCGGCTTGCCGGTTCGGCCCGCCGCCATCGCGGTCAGGTCGCGCCGGCGCGCCTGGCGCTTCGAGCGTTGCAGCCGGTCCAGCAGGGTGGTTCCGGCGAGGTACAGGTCGGCGTGGTGCACGCCGTCCTGGTGCTCGAGCAGCAGCGCGATGTTGGCGCGCAGCATGTCCTTGTTGCGGCGGCGCTCCGGCGTCGACACCTCCGCACCGTGCATGGCGCCTGGTTCCGGCGACCCGTCGCCGTGCGCCGGGTTGCCGTGGTCGGTGTCGACCTCGTCGGCCAGCAGGATGCGCCAGCCGGCCGCGGTGGCGCGGGCCTGCCAGTCGGTCTCCTCGCCGTAGAGGAAGAATTCTTCGTCGAAGCCGCCGATTTCGTTCCAGGCCGCGCGGTTGATGGCCAGGCAGGCGCCGCCCACATAGCCGTCGATGCTTTGCGATTCGTCGGGCTGGCAGGAGTACAGGTGCGAGATCGGGGTGCCGCGCAGGCGATCCGAATAGCCCGCGGCCGCGACGAGCGCCCGGCTCAGCGTCCGGCGCCGAGTGGCGACGTCCCAGCGGGCCGGGCCGGGCGCGCCGTCGTCGTGGATCATCGGCGACACCGCGGCCACCCTCGTGCCGTGCAGCAGCTCCCGGGTGCGCGCGAGCGGCCCCTGCAGCCGCGCGTCGGCGTTCAACAGCAACAGGTCCGCTTCGGGCGGGGTGTGCTCCACCAACGCGTTGAACGCCGCGGCGAAGCCGAGATTGACCGGGCCCAGCACCCAGTGGACGTCCGGGTGCCGCGCGGCCAGCTCCGCGCGGCCGGGATAGGAGTCGCCGCTGTTCTCGTAGACGTACACCGGAAGGTCGGGCAGGTGTTCGGCGACGCTGGCCAGGCACTGCTCGACCAGGTCATGGCTCTTGTACGTCACGATCATCACCACCAGGGGCCGGTGGGTCCGCGTGATCGTGGTGCCGGTGGGGCGCTTCAGGTAGGCCCGGTCCAATTCCCGTGTCATGCCGGCACCGGCCTTTGGCGCAGCGCGGTCAAGGTCGACCAGCTGAACGGGCCGATCGTCGCGCTGGTGCCCAGGTACGCGGCGGCGGCGCCCGCCAAGATCAGCACCACGTGGTGACCGGCCAGCAGCAGCGCCACCGCGACGCAGGCCCCCGTGGGCGCCAGCAGCCGGACCAGAAACGCCACCGGCGTGCGGTAGTCGCACTCGCGGCGCAGCCACCAGCTGGCCACCACCATGCCGAACAGCTCGGTGCCCACCAGCGCCAGCCCGGCCCCGACCGCGCCGAAGGGCTTGTCCAGCAACAGGTTAAGCGTGACGTTGAACGCCAGCGTGGCGATCGACAACCGGAACAGGAACTTCTGGTGGTGGCAGGCGAACAGCGCCTGCCCGAGGGTGCCCGTGACGAAACGCAGTGCCACCGCCACGAACAGCGTCGCCAGTGTCGGCGCGCCCCGCTCGACGAAGTCGTGATCGCCGAACAATTCGATCAGCGGGCGCGACAGCAGCGCGCCGATGAGGGCCACCGGGACCCCCACGAAGTACATCAGCTCGACGCAGCGCCGCAGGAAATCGGCGAACGCCGCGACGTTGCGCGAAAACAGTTCGGTGGCCGTCGACAGCGTGGCCTTGAGAAAGAACACCGAAACGATCAGGGTGTTGAACGCGACGGTGTAGGCCAGCCCGTAGACGCCGACCTCGTCGTGCGTGCTCAGCTTGGACAGGATGACGCCGTCGGCGCGCCAGTACAGCACGCCCACCACGGCCACGCCGATCGGGAACACGCTCTCCCGCAACAGGTCCGCGATCTCGCGCGGCGCGAAAATCGGCCGCAGCGAGATGTGCCGCGCCGCCGCGGCGCCCTGGATGACCAACTGCAGCGCCGGCGGGATGAGCTGTGCGACCGCGAACCACACCACGCCGGCGTGGGTGGCCACCAGGTAACTGACCAGCGCCAGCGTGCCCAACCGACCCGCGACATCGGACACGGCCACGGCCGAAAACCGCACGGTGGACAGGAAAACCGGCTCGAAGCGCGTCGTCATCGTCAGCATCAGCAGCTGGCCCGAGAGCACCACGAGCATCACGCGTACGTCGGCGTCGCGGTAGAGCAGCAGGCCCGAGCCGGCCGCGAGCGCCGCGAGCGGCAGGCAGTACACCAGCGACAGGCCGCTGTTGACGCGCACCAAACGCTCCAGGTCGCCGGTGCCCGAGGTGACGCGGCGCACGATGACGGTGCCGATGCCGAGATCGGCCAGGCTGGCCCACATTCCGACGAAGGCGACCGCGATGGTGAGCTGGCCGTAGCGCCCCGGCCCGAGGTAGCGGGCGGTCATCGCGACCGACACCACCGAGGCCACCATGCCCAGCGCGCGGCAGATCAACTGGACGGAAAACGCGTGCGCGATCCGCGATCTCGGCACCGAGGGGGCGATGTCCACGGCCGGTGATTCGAGCGTGGTGTCGCTGCTCATCAGTAGGCCCCGTCGCTGGTCAACACGGCCTTGAGGGTCCGCGCGATGATCAGCAGGTCCCCGGCCATCGACCAGTTGTCGACGTAGGACAGGTCCAGCCGCACCGAGTCCTCCCAGGACAGGTCCGACCGGCCGCTGACCTGCCACAGCCCGGTGACCCCCGGCTTCACCAGCAGCCGCCGCTTGACCTCGCCGTCGTAGTTCTCGACCTCCCGGCGCAGCGGGGGCCGCGGGCCGACCACGCTCATGTCCTGCTTCAGCACGTTGATGAACTGCGGCAGCTCGTCGATGCTGAAGCGGCGCAGGATCCTGCCGACGGGCGTGACCCGCGGGTCCTGGCGAATCTTGAACAGCATGCCGCCGGCGCCCTCGTTGAGCGGCAGCAGGCTGTCGACCTGGGTGTCGGCGCCGTCCACCATGGTGCGGAACTTGAGCATCGTGAAGGGCCTGCCGTCCAGGCCGATGCGCTCGGCGCGGTAGAAGACCGGTCCCTTGCTGGTCGCCTTGATCCCGACGGCCGCCGCGACGAGCAGCGGCGCGGTCCCGACGAGCGCGGCCAGCGAGAAGCAGAAGTCGAACGCACGCTTCTGAAAGCGTTGCGTCCCTTCGTATTGCGGCTTTTGGACGTGCAACAGCGGGAATCCGGCGATCGGTTTCAGGGTCAGCCGCGCCCCGGCGACGTCCACCATTCCGGGCGACACCACGAGGTCGACGTCCATCGTCTCCATCCGCCACATCAGGTCGCGGATCCCGTGCACGCCGAAATGTTCGGTGCGCGTGACGGCCACGGTGTCGGCGCCGCATTCCTCGATCGCGGTGACGGCCGCGGTCTCGTCACCGAGGATGGCGATCTTTCGGCCCTGCACCGTCAGCGTTTCGCCGCGGGGCGGGCCGTATGCGGGGATGCACACGCCGACCACCACGTAGCCGTCGTTGGGGTTGCGGATCAACTCGCGGGCCAGGTGGGAGACGCCGGGCCGATCCCCGATCGCCAGCACCATGGTCTGGTATTCGCCGTGCGTGCGTTTGTGCCAGACGTGCTTGCGCCACAGGTTGCGGCTCGCCAGCAACCCGACGGTACCGGCGGGCAGCGCGACCGCCAGATAGCCGCGGGCCAGGTCGATCTTGGCGAGCAACGTGACGATGGCGATGAACCCGAACGTCCAGAACGACGCGCTGGCGATGCGGCGGTATTCGTCGATACCCGCGCCGATGATTCGGGTCGAGCGGGTCTGGAACATCGACAGGGCCGAAAGCCACAGTGCCGCAAACAGTGCCGAGAACAGCGTCATCAGCTGGCCGGGGTAGCCCGACGTGTTGGGCGCGTCGCCGAACCGGACGAACTGGGCGAGGGCGACCGCGGCGCACACGATCGCCGAGTCGCTGATGCGCAGACGCGCCGAGTACCGCTGCTGCCAGCGGGTGGCGGCCCTGGCCCGTGCCCGCCGCGCCGGCCGCGCGGGGAGCACCGACAGGCCGCTGTCGGCTCGAAGCGTCGTGGTCATGGTTTCGGGGTCCCTCGCCTACGCGCTCGCCGGTTCGACCGCGGCGGGTTCGACGGACGGCGTCCCGGCGTAGTAGACGCCGGGATAGCAGATGAGCTGGGCCCGCGATGCCCGCAGCAGCGCGAGCGGCCCCTGCACCAGGTACCGGCGCGCCAGCCGCCGGGGCTCGTGCGTCAACCGGTAGAACCACTCCAGCCCGACGCGCTGCATCCACTGCGGCGCCCGGCGGGTCATGCCGGCCAGGAAGTCGATGGCGCCGCCGCAGGGCAGGAAAACCCTTGCCCCGGTAGCGAACCCGTGGCGGTCGATCCACTGCTCCTGGCGCGGCTTGCCCAGGCTGACCACCAGGATGTCGGTGCCCGACGCGCGGATGTCGGCGACGAGCGCCCCGGACGACGATTCGATGTCGGCCGGGTCGGGCGCCCACATCCCCGCGACCACAAGCGCGGGGTAGCGGGCCCGCAGCCGCTGGGCCAGCAGGCGGTGCGTCTCGTCGCTGCCGCCGAAGAAGCCGACCCGCCGGCCGGTGGACTCGGCCAGCGCGAGAACCTCGGGCAGCAGGTCGGCGCCGGTGACCCGCGGCCAGGGCTTGGCGGTCAGCAGCTTTCCGCGCCATGCGATCGGCATGCCGTCGGCCAGCAGCAGCCATTCCAGCCGGCCGGCGGGTGCGGTGCCCAGGGTGCGGAAGTGGTGCAGGTGGTCGAGGTTCACCGAGCCCACTGCCAGCCCGGGCGACTGCGACCGCAGCCGCGACGCGATGATCGACAGCACCTGGTCGGTGTCGCAGCGCTCGACGACGCTGCCGCTGACGACCATGCGCACCGGCGGCGGCGTCATGACATCCCGCTCCCGGCCGCCGCCGCCTCCTCCAGGTAGGGCCAGCTGGCGTCCCGCTCCGACATGACGGTCACCGGCAGCGGCCACTTGATGCCGAATTCGCCGTCGTCCCAGCGGAATCCCTCCTCGCTGTGCGGGGCGTAGGGGCCGCTGATCTGGTACAGCACTTCGGTGTCGTCGGTCAGGGTCTGAAAGCCGTGCGCGACGTAGGGGGGCAGGAACAGCGCCCGACGGTTTTCGGCGCTGAGCTCCACCATCACGTGCTTGCCGTAGGTCTGCGATTCGGGGCGGACGTCGACGGCGACGTCGACGATCGCGCCGCGCACGCACCGCACCAGCTTGGCCTCCGCGTGCGGCGGCGCCTGGCGGTGCAGCCCGCGCACCGTGCCGCGGGTGTGGTTGAAGCAGATGCTCGTTTGCGCCACTTCGGAAATCAGGCCGTGGGTGGCGAATTCGTCGGCGCAGAAGGATCGAGAGAAGAAGCCGCGATGGTCGCGATGGGGCTCGATGTCGATGATCGTCACCCCGGCGACACTCGTGGGCGTGTACTTCACTACGGCTCCTTCCAGAACAGTCGGTCGTCGACCTGCCCCGTCTTGAGCAGGTATTCGATTTGCTTGAGGCGGGTGTGGCCGCGGCCGTGGAACGTCTCGGGCTCCATCGCGATGCTCTGGAACACGCGATGCAGTTGCGCCGCCCCGGCCGCGACGTCCCATGCCGCGCGGTATTCGGGGAAGACCTCGCGGATCTTGCCGAACGCGACGCGGTAGCTGCGGGTGTCGGCGTTGGGCGGGCCGAAGGTGAGCTCGCAACCGGGGAACTCGGCGTCGACGGTTTCCGCGATTTCGCGCACCGTGCGGTTGTTTTCGTCGGCGCCGACGTTGACCACCAGGTTGTGCACGGCCTGCCGGTCCGCGCGCAGCGCGCACCGGATCGCCTGGGCGATGTCGAGCGCATGCACCAGCGGTCGCCACGGGGTGCCGTCGCTGGTCATGGCGATGCGGTGGTCGGTCCACGCGAGCCCGGCCAGGTTGTTCAGCACGATGTCGAACCGCATGCGGGGGGAGGCGCCGAAAGCCGTTGCGTTACGCAGGAATGCGGGCGAGAAGTCGTCGTCGGCCATCGCGGCGAGGTCCCGCTCGACCA
Organism: Mycobacterium sp. NGS63; assembly: GCF_059812295.1. Taxonomy (NCBI): domain Bacteria; kingdom Bacillati; phylum Actinomycetota; class Actinomycetes; order Mycobacteriales; family Mycobacteriaceae; genus Mycobacterium; species Mycobacterium sp. NGS63. The sequence continues at coordinate 52,139 of NZ_JCALCJ010000011.1, read as the reverse complement.
GGGCCTTGCACTTGGCGTACGGCGTCAGCGGGTTGATGGTGCTGGTCTCGTCGACCGTCCCGTCGGCGATCCCGTACACGCTGCACGACGACATGTAGATGAACCGGGTGACGCCGGCGCGCTTGGCGCACTCGGCCAGATGCACGCTGCCGCGGTGGTTGACCTCGAACGTCACGTCGCCGATCAGGTCGCCGATCGGATCGTTGCTCAGCTCGGCCATGTGGACGATCGCGTCGAACCCGCGCAGGTCGGCGGCGGTGACGTCGCGGATGTCCTTGATGAGGGTCAGCGGCGCGACGCCGTGCGGGACGTCGGCCAGCGCGCCCGGGCACAGCCAGCCGGCCCGGTAGTAGCCGGTGTCCAGGCCCACGACCTCGTGGCCCTCCTCCGAAAGCAGCGGCGCCAGAAGGCAACCCAGGTAGCCCTCCGTGCCGGTGACCAGCACTCGCATGGTGTCGTCCCTCCCGTCCCGTCAGTCGTCTGAACGAACGCCGCAGGGATTCAGCAGCGCCTTTTCCCCCGTGAACGCCTCGGCGTAGCGAGCCCTGCACTGCACGCCGCGGATCCGCATCAGCCCGAGGAACGCGTCCTCGTCGAACCAGTCCCGGCCCGACTGCGACGGATACGATTCGGCGAGCACCTCGGCCTTCCGGCGCGCCAGCTCGCCCGGAACGTCCACGTAGAGAGCCGGATTGGGCAGGTCGGACTCCCACTTGAGGATCTCGTAGCCCAGCACCAGGTGGGCGCGGAACTCGGTCGGGATGAGCTCGGCGACCGCCCGGTGGTCCTGGTGGTAGTCGTGGCGTTGCGGGCCGAGGACCAGGTCGGGCTCGCACTGGGCCCGGAACTGCGCGAGGTGGCGCTTGACCGCGCCCCAATGCTCGGGCAGCCGCCCGTCGGGCAGGTCGGCGACCGTCAACCGCACGTCCGCCTGCGGCAGCAACGCGGCGAAGGCGTTCTTTTCCTCGACCTCGCGCTCGGTGCCCGCGCCCGTGAACACCAGGGCGTGCACGACGAGACCCGGGTTGTGCCCGGCGATCCGCAGCAGCGTCGCCCCGGCGCCGATGACGATGTCGTCGCAGTGCGCCCCGATGGCGGCAATCGAACCGATTGCGCCGGTGTGCAGGCCGATCATGCCGAACGTCTCGCGACGGGCTGCTCCCACACCATCCACGGGCGGTTCCCCGCGTTGTAGTCCGCGTCGAGTTCCGCGCGCTCCTTGAACGTGTCGGCCGGTTTCCAGAAGCCGTGGTGCTGATACCCCAGCAGCCGCCCGCTGCCGGCCAGGGACATGCAGGCGTCACCGACCAGGTCGCCGTTCTCGGGGATGAGGTCGAAGACCTCCTGGGTCAAAACAAAGTAGCCGCCGTTGACCCAGATCGGGAACTTGGCGATGGGCGCGATCTCTTTGATGTCGCCGTCGGCGCTGACATCGACGCAGTGGAAGGACGACTGCGGCGGCACGATCAGCATGGACGCCGCGGCGCCGCTGGTCTGCAGCCGGTCGATCATGGTGTCCAGTGGCGCGTCGGTCAGCACGTCGGCGTAGTTGGCCAGGAAGTACTCGTCGTCGCCGATGTACCTGCGCACCCGGCGCAGCCGCTCGCCGATCGGGGACTCCAGCCCGGTGTCGACGAAGGTGATCGTCCAGTCGGACATGTCGGAATCGAGCAACTCGATCTGGCCGGAACGCATGACGAAGTCGTTGGACTCCATCTCGCGGTAGTTGAGGAAGAAGTCCTTGACCATCGACTGCCCGTAACCCAGGCACAGGATGAACTCCTTGTGCCCGTAGTGGGCGTAGTAGCGCATCACGTGCCACAGCAGCGGCCGGGGCCCGACCATCTGCAGCGGCTTGGGGACCAGATCACCCTCGGCGGTGCGCATGCGCATGCCGTAACCACCGCAGAAAAGCACGACTTTCATGACACCGACCCCTTCGGACTGTGCGGATGGCGGACTGCGGTGCGCGAGGCGCGCGCCGTATGAGGGAGACCGAATCTCCACGTGCAAGCGACTAACGATACTTTCGGTATGTCGGCCCTTCGGCCGCTTTCGGCGGTCATACGATCGACGCCCCATAGCCGCCGGACGGCGGTTGTGCCATCACGGTCGGGATCTGCCCGTAGCGCGGGCCGGGCGCCTGCGGGCCGCCCGCCGCCCGCGGCAGCCCGCCCAGCAGGCTCGGCGGCACGTTCGCCAGCCCGCCCGGGCCGCCGGCGGTCGGCAGCACGGCTCCCGCGCTGGTCAGGTGGGCGGCGGGGATGACGCTGGTCCAGCTGGCCGGCACCGACAGCGAGCCCAGCGACGCGGCCTGCCCCAGGCCACCCACCACGCCGGCGCCGAGACCCTCGGCCGCGCCGGCTGCGGCCGCGGCCGCGTCCCCGGCGACCTCGGCGGCGCCCTGAGCCGCGGTGGCGCCCAGTGACTGCAGGGTCTGGGCCATGCCCAGCACGCTGGACAGCCCGTACAGCGGGGTCGCGGCCACCATCAGGTAGCCGGGCAGGATGGCGGGCAGGTTGTCTTCGAAATTGCTCATGAAGCTGGACAGCGACAGGCCCGATCCGCCGGTGCCGCCCAGCAGCGCGCCCCAGGGCGTTTCCGTGCCCGCGGCGCTGGCCGAGGCCGGTGTCGCCAAGCCCTGCAGCGCCGACGACAGCGAAGACATCAGGCTCGCCAGCGAGAATTGCTGGGTGGTGGAGCCGGCGGCCGCCTCCGACACCGCGGTGGCTTGCCCCGCCACGCCGGCGGAGTTGGTGACGTCCGGCGCCGACGCGAACTGGGTCAAGTCCGCGGCCTCCACCGAATTCGCCGCGTACTGATACATCGCCGCGGCGTCCTGCGCCCACATCTCGCCGTATTCGGCCTCGGTGACGGCGATCGCCGGCGAGTTCTGGCCGAAAAAATTGGTCGCGACCAGGACCGCCAGCTGGGCGCGGTTCGCAAAGACGGCGACTGGCGGCACGGTTGACGCGAAGGCCTCCTCGAAGACCTCCACGGCGAGTGTGGCCTGGCTGGCCGCCTCCTGGGCCCGCGCGGCGGCGCCGGCCGTCCACGCCGCGTACGGACCGAACGCCGAGGCCATGGATAGCGACGACGGGCCCAGCCAGCGTCCGACGGTCAATCCCGAGATCACCGATCGATAGGAGGCCGCCGCGGAATGCAGCTCCGCGGCCAGGTCGTCCCACGCCACCGCGGCGGCCATCATCGACCCCGGGCCGGGGCCGGCGTACATCCTCAAAGAGTTGATCTCCGGCGGAAGCGCGCCGAAATCCATCATCGCTGGCCCCCCGGCCTCTAGCGGGCCGCTGCCGCGTCTGCGGCGTCGGCGGTGTTGGCGGCGGTGTGAAGCCCGACGGGCCATGAAGCCCGCGAAGTGACCAACGACACAGGCCGCGGGCCGTGTGCGCGGGCCGTCGGGGCCAGTTGTCGGCGCGCCGCAGGGGCGCCGGCGCGCGTGCGGCGCGCGGAAATCAGGCGCTGACCAGGCCAACAAACTGAAAACCACATGGAGTGGAATTCTACATACTTTTAGTCCGGAGTGCAGCCCCAGAACGCACCATAAGTATTTCCCAAGTTGGTGAACGCGACCCGCGGCGTCGATCGCCTCAGCGCGACGGCCGACTGCTAACCTCAGAGACGGCCCAAATGCCGCCGAAAACACGCCGGTGAGTGTTGGCTCTATAACCGGGTGTGTGCCCTGCTCGAGGAAGGCACCCTGAGACGTGGAAACGATCGATCCGGGCCCGGGCGCAGGCCCCGGAATGATCACCCGGGTCGCGTCCGCGGGAGCGCGATCGGCCCGCACTTCACAGCAGGGTTCTCGGTCCCGATGACCGCCCACTCGACCGACGGACGCGCGGACGCGACGCGGCGGCAGATCCTGCGGGCCGCCTCGCACCAGTTCGCCCGGCGGGCCTACCACGACGTCGGCCTCGACGACATTCTCGCGGAAGCGGAACTGACCAAGGGGGCAATGTATTTCCACTTCCGTTCCAAGCACGCCTTGGCCGTGGCGATCATCGAGCGCCAGACCACCGATGGCGCCAGCGCGGTGGAAGAACTGCTCACCCGCGGGCTTTCGGGGCTGGAGACCCTGATCGACTTCTCCTACCTGATCGCGGTCGGCGACATCAAGACCGACGGGGTCAGAGCGGGGCTGAACCTGCTCGAGTCGGTCGGCCGGTCGGAGGGGCTGCAGAAGCGGCTGCTCGACGAATGGGCCAAGGCGCTGGCCGGCGTCGTCGAGCAGGCCATCACCGAGGGCGACATCCACGAGGCCTGCGACCCGCAGGACGTGGGACGGCTGATGGTCTCGCTGCACATGGGGCTGCGGCAGACCAGCAATCTGGAAGAGCCCGAGCGGTTCCTGCGCGACCTGGAGAAGTGCTGGCTGCTCTTGTTGACGGGCATCCTGCAGGCCGACCGGACCGAATACTTCCGCCAATTCCTCAGGCGGCGCGCATCACTCGCGATTACCTCGACCTCGACCGCGCCGGACTCCGACTAGTGGCGAGCGCATCCGGCTAGTGGCATCCCGCAAGTCACGCAACCCGGGCCAAACCGTACCGGCTGTTAGGCTGACGTCTCTCGCCGGAAGATTTGGTAAGACATCGAGATCCGGGACCTAAGAATTTCGACGGAACTCCGGAGGTACAGACGCGATGGCCCGCCAGGTTCGATCCGAAGCCACCCGGCGAAAGATCCTCGATGCCGCGATCGACGTCTTCGGCGAGGTCGGGTACGCGGGGGCGGGGTGGAACACCATTATCGAGCGGACCGGGATGACCAAGGGCGCGCTCTACCACCACTTCGACTCGAAGGAGTCGCTGGCGTCGGCCATCATCGAGGAAGGCACGGAGACAATACTTGTCGCCTTCCGCAACGTATGCGGGTCGTCGTCGCCGGCGCTGGAGAACATCATCCATGGCACCTTCACCATCGCGAACCTGCTCACCTCCGACAAGACCGCCCGCGCGGCGGAGCAATTGACCGCCGCACTGAGCGGATTCAACGACGCCGCCTCGCGCTTCTTCGCAAGCCTGGTCGATTTGATGACGACGCAGGCCCGCCGGGCGGGCGCCGAAGGCGACCTGCGCGACGAGCTCGACCCGGTGGTGATCAGCGAGGCGATCGTCGGCGCGATGTTCGGCACGCGGTTTGTGGCCAACGCCACGTCGGCGAAAGCCGAACCCGCCGGTGACCGCACCGGTCAGATGTGGGAACTTTTGCTCGCCTCGATCGCGTCGGAGACGTCGCTGCCGTACTTCCGGCAGTTTCTCGCACGCGAGGCGCTGCGCCACGCTGGGTCGGCGGCGCCCGCTCGAAATTAAGCGTTGACGGCCGCGGGTGCCGGGCGGTTGAACTTGATGATCTCGGCGGGGACCCCGCCGACGACCGCGTCGGCGGGCACCGGCTTGGTGACGACGGCGCCCGCCAGGATGCAGGCGCGATCGCCGACGTCGACGCCGAGCACCAACGCAAAGGGGTAGATCCAGACGTCGTCGCCGATCACCGGGACCTTGCCGCCGGCTTCGCCGATCGTGACCCCGTGATAGAGCCGGCAATTGGCACCGACGCGCGCCTTGTAATGCACGCCGATCGGGCCCGGATGCGCCAGCGCCAGGCCGGGACCGCACACGTTCCGCGGGACGTACAGCGCGAGCCGCTCGCCCAGCAGCTTTGTCCGCAGCACCAGCCACAGGGCGACGAGCCGACCGAACGGTGTGCGGGCGGTGTTCGTCCAATATTCGGATTTGCGTAACAAACGCTGGAAATACGCGGGGCGCTCCAGGAGGCGGTCACGGAACCTCCACCGGTCGAGACCGTTCGCGCGCAAGTCCGACGCCAGGTAACTTCGCAATTCCTCGCGCGTCGTGATCACGACGACAACCGTACTACAAGTACGCCCGAATGGAACCAATCATACCTGTGGTCTAGCTGTGAGGCGTCGGCCTATCGCTCGTCCACCCACAATTGTTCGGTCAAATCCTGAAACGCGGCGAGGGCGAATTGATCGTCGGCGCGCATGACCGCCGACTTGCTCATCAAAGCCCGCACCACGGAGCCGTCCTTGTGTGCCAATTCGACGACCATGTTGGCCAGCGCGTGCACGACCGACAGCAGCGATTCGGACTCCGGGGCCTTGTGGAAGATCTCGTAGAACTGTAGGGACAGAACCTCTTCGGGATCGCAGCCCACCATGTCGGCGAAGGCGGAGTTGGTGAACAGGATGCTGCCGTCATGCCCGATCGCAAGCACGGGAATCGGAATTCTTTCCAGAACGACCAACGCGGGCAACTGCTTCAAGGTAGTCATCGGGGATTGGCTGTCTTGCCGGTTGCGTCGTCGCTCCACACGCCGATTATGGCCTATCGCATCGAGCGGTTCCGACGCTTTCTCCGATCGACAGGCAAGACGCCTATGAATGCGTTCGAAGAGAAGTGAGAATTCAAATTTTCACTCAGCCGGCCGTGCCGGACGCCGGACTCGTTCCCGTCACTTCGTGGCGCGGGAACACGCCCGTGGGCGCGGGCAGGACCGTGCCGGGCTGCAGCCGTGCGCCGATGGCGTCGAAGGCCCGCCGGTCTTCGGGCTGGCCGAGCAGGTCCAGCAGCCGGCCGGCCGACTCGGGCATGACGGGCTGCACCAGCAGCGCCGCGATGCGGACCGCCTCGCAGGTGGTGTAGAGCACGGTGCGAAACCGCGCCTGGTCGGCCGCCGACTCGCTCTTGCGCAACACCCAGGGCTGCTGCGCGGAGAAGTAGCGGTTCGCCTCGCCCAGCATCAGCCAGATCGCCTCGAGCGCCAGGTGCATGGCCTGCGCGTCGAAGTGGGCGCGCACCCGCTCCAACAACCCGTCGGCCATCTTCAGCAGCAGCTCGTCCGCCCCGTCGAAATCGCCCGGTTCGGGCACCGCCCCGCCCAGGTTCTTGGCCACCATCGCCAGCGACCGCTGCGCCAGGTTGCCCAGCTCGTTGGCCAAATCGGCGTTGACGCGGGCGACGATCGCCTCTTCGCTGTAGCTGCCGTCCTGGCCGAACGGCACCTCGCGCAGCAGGAAGTAGCGCACCTGGTCCACCCCGAACGTGTCGACCAGGTCGTCGGGGGCGACGATGTTGCCCACCGACTTGCTCATCTTCTCGCCGCGGTTGAGCAGGAACCCGTGCGCGAAAACCCTTCGCGGCAGCTCGATTCCGGCCGACATCAAAAACGCCGGCCAGTACACCGCGTGGAACCTGATGATGTCCTTGCCGATCATGTGCAGGTCCGCGGGCCAGTAGCGGCGGAACAACTCCGAATCGGTGTCGGGGTAACCCGCCCCGGTCAGATAGTTGGTCAACGCGTCGACCCACACGTACATGACGTGATCGGGATGCTCGGGTACCTGCACCCCCCAGTCGAACGAGGTCCTCGAGATCGACAGGTCGCGCAGGCCGCCGGAGACGAAGCTGACCACCTCGTTGCGCCGCACCTCGGGGGCGATGAAGTCGGGATTGGCCGCGTAGTGGGCCAGCAGCCGGTCCGCGTACGCCGACAGCCGAAAGAAATAGGTCTGCTCCTCGGTCCAGGTCACCGGCGCGCCGGTCTCGGAGGCCAGCCGGGTCCCGTCGACAACTTCGGTCTCCGACTCGACGAAGAACCGCTCGTCGCGCACCGAATACCACCCGGAGTAGGAGTCCAGGTAGATGTCGCCGGCGTCGGCCATACGCCGCCAGATCTCCTTGGACGCCTCCAGGTGGTCGGCGTCGGTGGTGCGGATGAACCGGTCGAAGGAGATGTTGAGCTTTTCCTGCAGCCGCTGGAACACGTCCGAATTGCGCTGGGCCAGTTGGGCGGTCGGGATGCCCTCCGCCGCGGCCGTCTCGACCATCTTGAGGCCGTGCTCGTCGGTGCCGGTCAGAAACCGCACGTCGAAACCGTCGAGCCGCTTGAACCGGGCGATCGCGTCGGTGGCGATGTACTCGTAGGCGTGCCCGACGTGCGGCTCACCGTTGGGGTAGGTGATCGCCGTGGTGACGTAGTAGGGCCTCATCGAGAGATCACCCTATTGTGTGCGCGTGAGTTCCAAACGACCGCCGCCGCCCGCCCCGGAGCCCCTGGCGCCCTTGGTCGACGCGCACACCCACCTCGATGCGTGCGGGGCGCGCGACGCCGCGGGGGTGCGGGCCATCGTCGATCGCGCGGCGGCCGTCGGCGTGGGCGCGGTGGTCACCATCGCCGACGACCTGGACTCCGCGCGCTGGGTGACGCGGGCCGCCGATTGGGATCCGCGGGTCTACGCCGCGGTCGCGTTGCACCCGACCCGCGCCGGCGCCCTCGACGACGCCGCCCGCGCCGAGATCGAACGGCTGGTGGCCCATCCCAGGGTGGTGGCCGTCGGCGAGACCGGCATGGACCTGTACTGGCCGGGCCGGCTGGACGGCTGCGCGGAGCCGGCCGTGCAGCGGGACGCGTTCGCCTGGCACATCGACTTGGCCAAGCGGTGCGGCAAGCCGCTGATGATCCACAACCGCGACGCCGACGCCGAGGTGCTCGACGTGCTGGCGGCCGAGGGCGCGCCCGACGCGGTGATCTTCCACTGCTTTTCCTCGGACGCCGCGATGGCGCGCCGCTGCGTGGACGGCGGATGGTTGCTGAGCCTGTCGGGGACGGCGAGCTTCCGCAACGCCCGCGCCCTGCGCGAGGCCGTTCCGCTGATACCGCCGGAGCAGCTGTTGGTGGAAACGGATGCGCCATTTCTGACCCCGCATCCCTATCGGGGCGCAGCGAACGAACCGTATTGCCTTCCCTATACTGTGCGGGCGATCGCTGAACTGCTGGATCGGCGGCCGGAGGACTTGGCGCACATCACCACCAGCAATGCGCGCCGGGTCTACGGGCTGGCGTCCTGACCGCGCGGGGGGCCGGGTGATTTTCCCGACACCCGTGCTGAAAAGCCGCGCGGGAGTTGCCCAACATTGGCCGGTTCGTTACCGTCTTGTGATCGTACGGAGGGCGCGCTAGGCGCCCTTCAGAATTTGTAGTTTTTTACTTGCTGAGTGGTTCGTGACTGGTTGCTGAGGTCGGGGTAGCGCGCGTTGACTGTTTTGACAAAACTTCATCAAACTTCATCACCGTTGTTGCGCCTCTTGGTCGGGGCGCTGCTCGTGGTCCTGGGACTGGCCGGCGGGTTCGCGGTTTCGGCGAGCAAGTCGGTGACGCTGACCGTCGACGGCGTCGCGATGCGGGTGAACACCATGAAGTCGCGGGTGATCGACATCGTCCAGGAGAACGGCTTCAACGTCGACGAGCGCGACGACCTGTACCCCGCCGGTGACGTGGAGGTGCGCGACGCCGCCACCATCGTCCTACGCCGCAGCCGGCCGCTGCAGATCACGCTGGACGGCCACGATCCCAAGCAGGTGTGGACGACCGCGTCGACGGTGGACGAGGCGCTCGCCCAACTCGCCATGACCGATACCGCCCCGGCCGCCGCGTCGCGCGGCAGCAGGGTTCCCCTGGCCGGGATGTCGCTGCCGGTCGTGAGCGCCAAGACGGTCCAGATCAACGACGGCGGCGCGACGCGCACCGTGCACCTGCCGGCGCCCAACGTCGCCGGCCTGCTCAGCGCCGCCGGCGCGCCGCTGCTCGAGAGCGACCAGGTGGTGCCCGGCGCGGCGGCCCCGATCGTCGACGGCATGCAGATCCAGGTGACCCGCAACCGGATTCAGCGGGTCACCGAGCGGATTCCGCTGCAGCCGCCCGCGCATCGCATCGAGGACCCGCAGATGAACGTCAGCCGCCAGGTCGTCGAGGACCCGGGCGCCCCGGGCACCCAGGACGTGACCTTCGCGGTGGCCACGGTCAACGGCGTCGAGACCGGCCGGCTGCCCGTCGCCAACACCGTGATCGCGCCGGCCCGGGAGGCCGTCGTGCGGGTGGGCACCAAACCCGGCACCGACGTGCCCCCGGTGAGCAACGGATCGATCTGGGACGCCATCGCGGGCTGTGAGGCCGGCGGCAACTGGGCGATCAACACCGGCAACGGGTATTACGGCGGTGTGCAGTTCGATCAGGGCACCTGGGAGCGCAACGGCGGGCTGCGGTTCGCCGCGCGCGCCGACCTCGCCACGCGCGAAGAGCAGATCGCCATCGCCGAGGTGACCCGGTCGCGCCAGGGGTGGGGCGCCTGGCCGGTGTGCAGCGGAAGAGCTGGTGCGAGCTGACCATCCGGCTGCTCGGACGCACCGAGATCAGGCGGCTGGCCAAAGAACTCGAATTTCGGCCACGAAAAGCTCTGGGCCAGAATTTCGTCCACGACGCCAACACGGTGCGACGGGTGGTCGCGACCTCCGGCATCGGCCGGTCCGACCACGTCCTGGAGGTCGGTCCCGGCCTGGGTTCGCTCACGCTGGCGCTGCTTGACCGCGGCGCCACCGTCACCGCCGTCGAAATCGACCCGGTGCTGGCCGGCCGGCTGCCGCAGACCGTCGCCGAGCACTCGCACAGCGAGGTCCACCGGCTGACGGTGTGCAACCGCGACGTGTTGACCCTGCGCCGCGACGAGCTATCGACGGAGCCCACCGCCGTCGTGGCCAACCTGCCGTACAACGTCGCGGTCCCGGCGCTGTTGCATCTGCTCGCCGAGTTCCCGTCCATCCGGGTGGTCACGGTGATGGTGCAGGCCGAGGTCGCCGAACGGCTGGCCGCCGAGCCGGGCGGCAAGGACTACGGCGTGCCCAGCGTGAAGGTCCGCTTCTTCGGGCGGGTCCGCCGGTGCGGGATGGTGTCGCCGACCGTGTTCTGGCCGATCCCGCGCGTCTATTCGGGCCTGGTCCGCATCGACCGGTATGCGAGCGCGCCGTGGCCCACCGACGAGACCTTCCGGCGGCAGGTGTTCGAGCTCGTCGACATCGCGTTCGCGCAGCGGCGCAAGACGTCCCGCAACGCGTTCGCCGAGTGGGCGGGCTCCGGCAACGAGTCGGCGAATCGGCTGCTGGCCGCCAGCATCGATCCGGCCCGCCGCGGTGAGACCCTGTCGATCGACGACTTCGTGCGGCTGCTGCGGCGTTCGGCCGTTTCGGGGCACGCCCCGGCGGGCTGACCGCGATAGTCTGCTGCCGTGGCTGCTGATGTCTGACGGGAACACCGCCGCGCAGTGGGTGCCGACCGGGTCGGTCACCGTGCGGGTGCCCGGGAAGGTCAACCTCTACCTGGCCGTGGGTGACCGCCGCGATGACGGCTACCACGAGCTGACGACGGTGTTTCAGGCCGTCTCGCTGCTCGACGAGGTGACGGTCCGCAACGCCGACGTGCTCTCGCTCGAGCTGGTCGGGGAGGGCGCCGAGACGCTGCCCACCGACGAACGCAACCTGGCCTGGCAGGCCGCCGAGCTGATGGCCGAACACGTGGGGCGGGCGCCCGACGTGTCGATCATGATCGACAAGTCCATCCCGGTGGCCGGCGGCATGGCCGGCGGCAGCGCGGACGCGGCGGCGGTGCTGGTCGCGATGAACTCGCTGTGGGAACTCAACGTGCCGCGCCGCGATCTGCGCATGCTGGCCGCGAAGCTCGGCAGTGATGTGCCGTTCGCCCTGCACGGCGGCACCGCCCTGGGGACCGGTCGCGGTGAGGAGCTGGCCACCGTGTTGTCCCGCAACAGCTTTCACTGGGTGCTGGCGTTCGCCGACGGCGAGCTCTCCACCCCGGCGGTGTACGCCGAGCTGGACCGGCTGCGGGAGAGCCGCCGGAAAGGCGAGGCCCCGCCGCGGCTCGCCGAGCCCGGGCCGGTGCTGGCGGCGCTGGCCGCGGGCGATCCGGAGCAACTGGCGCCGCTGTTGGGCAACGAGATGCAGGCGGCCGCGGTGAGCCTGGACCCCGGCCTGCGCGCCGCGCTGCGCGCCGGTGTGGAGGCCGGCGCCCTGGCGGGCATCGTGTCCGGGTCGGGCCCGACGTGTGCGTTTTTGTGCACGTCGGCGGCGTCGGCCGTCGACGTCGGGACGCGGCTGTCGGGGGAGGGCGTCTGCCGCACCGTGCGGGTCGCCAGCGGGCCGGTGCCGGGCGCGCGCGTAGTGCCGGCGCCCACCGAAGTGTGAGAGATCGCACTTGTCCGCCGCGACGGTTTGGCAGTTACTTAAGAGGAGTTTAAGATAGCTCGCGGTGACGAGCAGCGGTAAGAAGGACCACTCGATTGCGTCGCCCGCCGGGCATCCCGGCGGGCTCCTTGCCTCATCACGGTTTCGAGACCTAACCGCTGCCCAACTGTGCTCGCGCGCCTGCTGCAAAGTAGCGCCCAGCAGGCGGAACATGAGAATCCGGTCCTTGGGGAAAATGCCGGAACCGAGGAGGTTTTTGTGAGCAGGTTTACCGACAAGATGTTCCGCAATGCTCGCACCGCCACGACGGGCATGGTCACCGGTGAACCCCACGCCCCGGTCCGGCACACCTGGGGCGAGGTGCACGAGCGCGCGCGCTGCATCGCCGGCGGCCTGGCCGCCGCGGGCATCGGCCTCGGCGACGCGGTCGGCGTGCTCGCCGGCTTTCCGGTGGAGATCGCCCCGACGGCCCAGGGCCTGTGGATGCGCGGCGCCAGCCTGACCATGCTGCACCAGCCCACCCCGCGCACCGACCTGCCGGCGTGGGCCGAGGACACCATGACCGTCATCGGCATGATCGAGGCCAAGGCCGTCATCGTTTCCGAGCCCTTCCTGGTGGCCATCCCGGTGCTCGAGGAGAAGGGCATCAAGGTCCTCACCGTCGCCGACCTGCTGGCGTCCGACCCGATCGACCCGATCGAGGTCGGCGAGGACGACCTGGCGCTGATGCAATTGACGTCCGGCTCTACCGGCTCCCCTAAAGCGGTCCAGATCACCCACCGCAACATCTACTCCAACGCCGAGGCCATGTTCATCGGCGCGCAGTACGAGGTGGACAAGGACGTCATGGTCAGCTGGCTGCCCTGCTTCCATGACATGGGCATGGTCGGCTTTTTGACCATCCCGATGTACTTCGGCGCGGAGCTGGTCAAGGTCACGCCGATGGACTTCCTGCGCGACACGCTGCTGTGGGCCAAGCTGATCGACAAGTACAAGGGCACCATGACCGCGGCGCCCAACTTCGCCTACGCGCTGCTGGCCAAGCGGCTGCGGCGCAACGCCAAGCCCGGCGACTTCGACCTGTCCACCCTGCGCTTCGCGCTGTCCGGCGCCGAGCCCGTAGAACCCGCCGACGTCGAGGACCTGCTCGACGCGGGCAAGCCGTTCGGCCTGCGGTCCTCGGCGATCCTGCCGGCCTACGGCATGGCCGAGACCACGCTGGCGGTGTCGTTCTCCGAGTGCAACGCCGGCCTGGTGGTCGACGAGGTCGACGCCGACCTGCTGGCCGCCCTGCGCCGCGCCGTCCCCGCCACCAAGGGCAACACCCGCCGGCTGGCCACGCTGGGCCCCCTGCTCAAGGACCTCGAGGCCCGCATCATCGACGAGAACGGCAACGTGATGCCCGCGCGCGGCGTCGGGGTCATCGAGCTGCGCGGCGAGTCGCTGACGCCCGGCTACCTGACCATGGGCGGCTTCATCCCGGCCCAGGACGAGCACGGCTGGTACGACACCGGCGACCTCGGCTACCTGACCGAGGAGGGCCACGTCGTGGTGTGCGGCCGCGTCAAGGACGTCATCATCATGGCCGGCCGCAACATCTACCCGACCGACATCGAGCGGGCCGCCTGCCGCGTCGACGGGGTCCGGCCCGGCTGCGCCGTCGCGGTGCGCCTCGACGCCGGCCACTCCCGCGAAACGTTCGCCGTCGCCGTCGAGTCCAACGCCTGGCAGGACCCGGCCGAGGTGCGCCGCATCGAGCACCAGGTCGCCCACGAGGTGGTGGCCGAGGTCGACGTCCGCCCGCGCAACGTCGTGGTGCTGGGTCCCGGCACCATCCCCAAGACGCCGTCGGGCAAGCTGCGGCGGTCCACGTCGGTGACGCTGGTCAGCTGATCACCAGGCGTGCACGCGGTTCTGGGCGGGCTCTAGCCCGAGCTCGATGAGCGCCTCGGTCGCGTCGGCGGCCTGCTCGCAGATCGTGGGGACCTCCGCGCGCTCGGCGGCGGTGAAGTTCTCCAGCACGAACGCCGCCGGGTCCTTGCGGCCGGGTGGCCTGCCGATGCCGATGCGCACCCGCTGAAACTCCTTGGTGCCCAGCGCATTTGCCACCGAGCGCAGCCCGTTGTGGCCGCCCTCCCCGCCGCCGATCTTCAGCCGGATGCGGCCGAAGTCGAGGTCGAGGTCGTCGTGGATGACGATGAGGTCGGCCGGGGCGACCGAGTAGAACTTCGCCAAAGGCCCCACCTGGCGCCCGGATTCGTTCATGAAGCAGCGCGGCTTGGCCACCAGCACCGAGTGCCCGGCCAGCCGGCCGCTGACCACCTCGGCGCCGGAACGCTTGTGCGCCTTGAACTTCGAACCCAGCCGCGCGGCGAGCAGGTCGGCGACCATGAACCCGAGGTTGTGCCGGGTGCGGGCGTAGTTGTCCCCGGGGTTGCCCAGGCCGACCACCAGTACGGGTTCGGCCACGTCGCGGGGCTCCTACTCGGACTCGGCCGCGGGAGCCTCGGCCTCGCCGCCCTCTTCCTCGGCCGCCGGGGCCGCCGCCTCTTCGCCCTCGGGGACCTCGCCGGCGCCCTCCTCCTCGAGGTCGGCGGCCGTCGGCGCGTTGACGACGTTGACCACCAGCATCTCGGGGTCGGAGATCAGGTTGACGCCGCGCGGCAGGGAGATCTGCCCGGCGGTGAACTGGGTGCCGGGCTCGGCGCCCTCGACGGACACGGTCAGCTGCTCGGGGATCGACAGGGCCTCGGCCTCGATCTCGATCGCGTTGGTCTCCTGGGTGACCAGGGTGTCGGGCCCGGCCTCGCCCTCGACGAGGACGGTGACCTCCACGACGACCTTCTCGCCGCGGCGCACGACCAGCAGGTCGGCGTGCTGAATGGTGCGGCGGATCGGGTGGATGTCGAGCGCCTTGGTCAGCGCGAGCTGCTCCTTGCCGGCGAGGTCGAGGGTCAGCACCGCGTTGGTGCCGGAGTGCCTTAATACCGCGGCGAAGTCGTGCCCGGGCAGTTCGAGGTGCTGGGGGTCGGTGCCGTGGCCGTACAGGACGGCGGGAATCTTGCCGTCGCGGCGGGCCCGCCGGGACGCGCCCTTGCCGGTCTCGGTGCGGACCGTCGCGGTGAGTTGGTTGCCGGCCGACTTGGCCATCGTGTCGCTCCTATGTGCTCGTCTGATTTCGGGGCACGGCGAGGTCGCGACAACTGAGTCGGTCTCCGTCGATAACGGTGGCCGGTTGGCTACCCTCGCCGTGACGCCTGGTCAGGGTAGCGCACGGGGGCGGTGCAGCGGAAATTGAGCTCCGCGCCCAATCGAGACTGCGTCCAGAGTCATATCCGCCGGCGTGTCGGCGATCTGTGCGCAGTCTCGGCGCGTTAGAGCGGGAATTTGGTGCCGGTGAGCTGCTCGGACAGCTCCCACAGCGGGGCGGCGGTGGCCGCGTCGCGGGCCCGGCGGCTGCGCGCGACCGGTTGCGTCCGGCCCACGGAGCCGAACCGGGGGCCGATGAACGTGTCGCCCGGCAGCTCCTGCGCCGCCGCGTATAACGTCTGCCGGGCGCCGAAATCGGCGTCGGTGGCGAACACCCGGGTGGCCGCGGACATCAGCGCGTCGCCCAGCTTGCGGCCCGAGGCGCCCTGCAGGTTGGTGTGCGAGTAGCCGGGGTGGACGGCCAGCGCGCGCAGCGGCGAACCCGCCGCGTCGAGGCGTCGCTGCAGCTCGCTGGTGAACAGCAGGTTGGCCAGCTTCGACTGGCTGTAGGCCAGCCAGGGGGAGTAGCGCCGGTTCTCCCAGTTCAGGTCGTCGAAGTCGATGCGCCCCGGCCAGTGCGCCATCGACGACACCGTGACGACGCGGTCGGTGAGCTTGGGCAGCAGCAGGTTGGTGAGCGCGAAATGACCGAGGTGGTTGGTGCCGATCTGGCTCTCGAAGCCGTCGACGGTCAGCGCGTAGGGCGCGGCCATGATGCCGGCGTTGTTGATCAGCAGGTCGGCCCCGTCGACCGCGTCGGCGAACCGGCGCACCGACGACAGGTCTTGCAGGTCGACCTCGCGCACCTCGACTTGGCCGCTCATCTGCCGCGCGGCGGCCTCGCCCTTGCTCGTGTTGCGGACGGCCAGCACGACCTCGGCGCCCCGGCCGGCCAGCTCGCGGGCGGTCACGGCGCCCAGCCCACTGTTGGCGCCGGTGATGATCACGGTGCGCCCGGCGAACGACGGCAGGTCTGCGGCGGTCCAGTTCGTCATGCCCGAACAGTACCGACGTCGAACGCCAGCGGCAGGGTCACCGGCCCGGTGATGCCGCTGATGGCCTTCCACGGGGCGGGGCCGGTCTGGCGGGGGTTCGGCATGCGTTGGGTGATGACCGGAAGCGCCTCGGTCAGTTCGAGCCGCGCGAGATGCGAGCCCAGGCAGTAGTGCACGCCGCCGCCGAAACTGAGCATCGCCGGCGGGTCGGTCCGGGTGATGTCGAGACGTTCGGGGTGGTCGAAGACGCACGCGTCGCGGTTGGCGGAGGCGGTGTTGGCGCCGACCAGGGTGCCCGCCGGGATGCATACCCCGCCCAGTTCGACATCCTCGGCGGTCCGGCGAGCGGCGCCGAAAACGATTGGGAAATAACGCATCAGCTCGTGCACCGCGTTGGGGGCCAGCTCGGGATTCGCGGCGAGCAACGCCCACTGGTCGGGATGGGCGGCCAGCGCCTGCACGGCCGCGGCGAGCTGGTTGCGGGTGGTGTCGGTGCCCGCGGCGAGCAGGGTGGCGCACAGCATGACCATCTCGTCGTGGCTGAGGCGGTCGCCGTCGTCTTCGGTGCGGATGAGATCGGAGATCAGGTCGTCGCTCAGGGCTGTGCGACGGCGGGCGATGAGGTCCTCGAGGTACGCGTCGAGCTGCTCCCACGCCGCCAGGATCGCCGGGCCGTCGTTGGCGACGTTCCAGTCGAAGAACTTCTTGATGTCGTCGGTCCAGCCGCTGAACAGCTGCCAGTCCTCGGGCGGCGCGCCCAGCAGCGCGCAGATCACCGGCGTGGGGTAGGGCCGCGCGATGTCGGAGACGACGTCGCAGTGCCCGGCGGCGGTCAGCGGTTCGACGAGCCCGGTGATGATGTCGACGACGAGCGTGCGCAGCCGTTCGGCGCCGCGGGGAGCGAACGCCTTCGACACCAGCCGCCGCAGGCGGTGATGCTCGGCGCCGTCGAGGCCCAGGATGTTGGCGATCGCCCTGTCCCACAGCGGGCCCGACGTGATGCCCTGCAGGTCGAGGCCGAGCCCGCGCGCGGTGACGAATCGGCCGTCGCGCAGGACCTGGCGGACCAGCTCGTAGCTCAGCACCTCGGGGCCGTGCGGGCCGATGGCGATCGGGGCCTGGCGGCGGGCCTCGGCGATGATGCGGTGCGCTTCGACGGGGTCGGTCAGGTGGTCATAGGCGAAGGTGGGCAGTGCGGTTTGGATCGTCATGGGAGTCGACTATCCGGCGTTTGGCGGCCAAGACCATCGGCGGCAGCGCGTAAATCTGCGCGGTCCACCGCGTAGGTCTCGGGCTGCTGCCTGAAGGATCTGCGCGTTCTGGCGGATGTTTTGCGTGGTCGACGGCCGCGATGCTGGCTACCATGAGCCAGAACGCGGAGCTTCCCCCGTTAACCTGGAGCGATTTGGGTGTGAGCGAGCTGCTGCCAACCGGCACCGTGACGTTGCTGCTGGCCGACGTCGAGGGCTCCACGCGGCTGTGGGAGACCGAACCGGAGAAGATGACGGCCGCGCTCGCCCAGCTGAACCGCACCGTCGATGCGGCCGTCGCGGCCCATGGCGGCGTGCGCCCCGTCGAACAGGGCGAGGGCGACAGCTTTGTGGCCGCGTTCTCCCGCGCGTCGGACGCGGTGGCGTGCGCGCTGGAGTTGCAGCGGGCGCCGCTGGCGCCGATCCGGCTGCGCATCGGGGTGCACACCGGCGAAGTCCAGCTGCGCGACGACGCCAACTACGCCGGCCCGACGATCAACCGCACCGCCCGGCTGCGCGATTTGGCCCATGGTGGGCAGACGGTGTTCTCGGGCGTCACCGAATCGCTGGTCGCCGACCGTCTGCCCGACGGGGTGTGGTTGACCGACCTGGGTAGCTACCCGTTGCGGGGTGTGGCGCGCCCGGAGCGCGTGGTGCAGCTGTGCCATCCGGACCTGCGCAACGAGTTCCCGCCGCTGCGCGTGCGCAGTGCCGTTGTCTCACACAACCTTCCGGCTCAACTGACGAGTTTCGTCGGGCGGCAAGCCCAAATCGGGGAGTTGCGGCAATTGGTCGCCGGGAACCGGCTGGTCACCCTGACCGGTGCGGGCGGCGCGGGCAAGACCCGCCTCGCCGTGGAAGTTGCCCCCGCGCTAACCGGCGAGTTCTCCGATGGGACTTGGTATGTCGACCTCGCCCCGCTCACCGTTCCCGCGATGGCGCCGGTGAGCGTTGCGCGCACGCTCGGCCTGCCCGATCACCCGGGCCGCTCGACGATGGACGTGTTGATGCGGTTCCTCGGCGAGAAGAAGGCGTTGTTACTCCTCGACAACTGTGAGCACCTGCTCGACGCGTGCGGAAGCCTCGTCGTCGAACTGCTCGCCGGCTGCCCGCAACTGACCATCCTGGCCACCAGTCGAGAGCCGCTCGGCGTGCCGGGTGAGCTGAGCTGGCGGGTGCCGTCGCTGTCGGTTGCCGACGAGGCGATCGAACTCTTCGCCGATCGCGCCCGTCGAGCGCGCCCGGATTTCGTTGTGGGTGAGGGCAATTCGGCGCTGGTCGAAGAGATCTGCTCGCGCCTCGACGGCATGCCGTTGGCGATCGAGCTGGCTGCGGCGCGGGTTCGGGCGCTGTCGCTGCGCCAGATCGTCGACAGCCTGCACGACAGGTTCCGGTTGCTCACCGGCGGTTCGCGCACCGCGGTGCGCCGCCAGCAGACCCTGCGCGCCTCGGTGGATTGGTCGCATGCGTTGTTGACCGAACCCGAGCAGGTCTTGTTCCGCCGCCTCTCGGCATTCATGGGCGGCTTCGATCTGGACGCCGCGCTGGCGGTCGGCGCCGGCAGCGAGGTCGAAAGCTACCAACTGGTGGACCAATTGAGCCTCTTGGTCGACAAATCGCTGGTGGTCGCCGACGACTCTAAAGACGGCATGCGATACCGGCTCCTCGAAACGGTGCGCCAGTACGCCCAGGAAAAGCTCGGCGAGTCGGGCGAGGCCGATGAGGTGCGCACCCGCCACCGCGACCACTACACGGCCGTGGCCGCCGAGCGGGAATCGGCGGGCCACTCGGGCGACGAGGAGCTCGTGCGCTGGGCGGAAACCGAGATCGAGAACCTGCGGGCCGCGTTCGTGTGGAGCCGGGAAAATGCCGAGCTCGAGACGGCCCTGCGGCTCATCTTGTCGTTGCGGCCACTGTGGTTGCGCGGCGGCCGTGTCCAGGAGGCACTGGCCGGATTGGACGCCGTATTGACCGCGGCCGATCACACGGAGATCGCACCGGCGGTGTGGGTGCACGCGGTCGCCCAACAGAGCATCTTGGCCACGTGGGTGGCGGTGCCCATGGACCTGGGTCGCGCCGAGACGGCGTTGGCGCTCGCGCGTGAGCTCGATGATCCGGCGTTGATCGCCCAGGCCCTCATCGCCTGCGGGATGCTCGCGATATACAGCCCGGAGGTCGCTCAGCGGTACTTCGCCGAGGCCATCGATCTGGTCCGCGCGGCCGGTGACGAGTGGAGCTTGTGCCAGATCATGAGCTATCAGGCGACCGCGGCCGCATTCGGCGGTGAAACCGTCTCGGCGGTTAGGGCAGCCGAAGCAGGACGCGATCTCGCCGACGCGCTGGGCGACCGGTTCTACTCACGGAATTGCCGGGCGTTTCTGGGTGCCGTGTTGGCGCATCAGGGCGACCTGGCCCAGTCCGGCCGCATCCTTCGTCCCATGATCGAGGAGGCGGAGGCGGCCGGGGATCCGACCATGACCGTCTTCGGCCATGTGGCCCACGGCGTCGTCCTGGTGTTCAGCGGGGACGCGGCCGCTGCCCACGCCGCGGCGCAATCGGCTATGGAGGCCGCCAACGCGATCGGTGGCTACTTCGCGGACGTGGTTCATGCGCTGTTCGCGCACGCCGCGCTGGTCGCCGGCGATGCCCGGGCGGCCAGGCAATCGGCCGAGGAGGCGTTGCGGCACATCATTCCGGTGCGTGAAGTGTTCACCCGGAGCGCGACCCCGATTGCCGAGGCCGCGTTGGCAGGCGGTGACCTGGCCGCCGCACGGCGCTGGGCCGACGAAACCGTCGCCGTGGCACCGGGCTGGTATCAGATGGTCGCTCTCACGACGCGCGCCTTGATCGCGGCGGCCCAAGACGAGCCGGAGCAGGCGGCACGTGACGCTCACGATGCCCTCGCGGTCGCCACACGCACCAACGGTTTTATGCGGGTGGCCGACACCCTGGAATGCCTTGCCCGGCTGGCGGTCGACGATGCCAACTTTGCCAACGCGGCGCGTCTGCTCGGCGCGGCGGACGGACTGCGAGAGCGCAAGGGCCATGCCCGCTTCCCCATGTATCAGGAGGGCTACGACGCCGCGGTGGCGTCGGTGCGGGGAGCACTGGGAGAAAAGGACTTCGACGCCGCCTGGGCCGAAGGCGCCGCGTTGTCCACCGAAGAGGCGATCGCGTACGCGCAGCGCGGCCGCGGCGAACGCAAACGTCCCACCACCGGCTGGGAGTCGCTGACGCCGACGGAAAACGACGTGGCGCGCCTCGTCCGGGAGGGGTTGAGCAACAAGGACATCGGCGCGCGGCTGTTCATCTCACCGCGCACCGTGCAGACCCACCTCACCCACGTCTACGCCAAGCTCGGGGTCTCCACCCGTGTCCAGCTGTGCCGCGAGAGTGCAACTACCGACACCGCCACTTGAGAAACACCTCGCCAGCTGCACTCTCGCGGCGAGATTTACTTCGCCGCGACGACGAACCCGTGGATGATCGCGTCGATGTCGGGCCCCGCCGCCGCGGCCTGGTCGGCCAGGCTGGTGATGGTCAGCTGAACGAGGTAGCGCTCGTTGGCGGGCGGCGAGCCGGTGGGGATGACGATCCGGTTCCAGCTGTGCAGCCGCATGCCGTCGAGGTCGTAGCTGCCCTGGATCATCGACGACGGGAAGCCGTTGTAGTTCGCCGTCGACGCGTCCAGCTGCTTGAAGTTCTCGAACAGCTGCGCCTCGTCGTTGCCGTGCTTGACGACCTGGGCCGGGTCGAAGTTGCCGTGCAACGTGAACACCACCAGCCGCGCGGTCGGATACTTGCCGCCCTTGGAGATCATCACCGTCTCCGGCGCGATCTTCTTCGGATCGTCGAACGCCTGCCAGCCGGGCGGCGTCGGGATCGACACGGTCAGGTCGGGCAGCGACCCCGGGGCCACCTGCTTGCCGCTGACACCGTTGTCCTGCAGATACTTCGACAGCGGAACGGGCTTCGCGGCGGTGGTGGTGGCCGCGGCAGACGTCGTCGACGTCCTGCTCAGGATCGACTGGTAGTCAGGCGCTTTCGGCGCGCAGCCCCCCACAGCCAGCGCGACCACCAAAACGGCGCCGGGCCAGACCCTCACAGAATCTCGTGCACCGCGTCGATCGGCCGGGCCAGCCGGGTGCCCTTCGCCGTGACGACGAACGGCCGCTCGATCAGGATGGGATGTTCGGCCATGGCGTCGAGCAACTCGTCGTCGCCGGCCGAGTCGAGCCCGAGCTCGGCATACAGCGACTCGCGCTTGCGCACCGCCGTGCGCACGTCGATGCCGGCGTCGCGGATCATCCGCGCCAGCTCGGCCCGCGACGGCGGGGTCTTCAGGTACTCGATGATCTCGGGCTCAAAACCCTTGTCCCGCAACAGCTCCAGCGTCTTGCGCGAGGTGCTGCACTTGGGGTTGTGGTAGATGGATGCGCCACCAGGCATCTAGGCGTCTCCGTCGAATAGGCCAGTGACCGAACCGTTTTCGAAGACGGCACGGATCGTGCTGGCCAGCAGCGGCGCGATGGACAACACCGTCAACTGGGGGAACCGCTTCTCCTCGCCGATCGGCAGCGTGTTGGTGACGATCACCTCGCGGGCGCCGCAGCCGGCCAGCCGCTCGGCGGCCGGGTCGGACAGCACGCCGTGGGTCGCCGCGATCACCACGTCGGCGGCGCCGTCGTCGTGCAGCAGCTTGACCGCGCCGGCGATGGTCCCGCCGGTGTCGATCATGTCGTCGATCAGCACGCAGGTCCGGCCGGCCACCTCGCCGACGACGCGGTTGGACACCACCTGGTTGGGCACGCGTGGGTCACGGGTCTTGTGGATGAAGGCCAGCGGGACGCCGCCCAGCGCGTCGGCCCATTTCTCGGCGATGCGCACCCGGCCGGAGTCGGGGGAGACGACCACCATGTTGCCGTCGGGGTAGTTGTCGCGGATGTAGCCGGTCAGCAGGTTCTGGCCGCGCATGTGGTCGACCGGCCCGTCGAAGAAGCCCTGGATCTGGTCGGTGTGCAGGTCGACGGTCACGATCCGGTCGGCTCCGGCCGTCTTGAGCAGGTCGGCGACCAGCCGCGCCGAGATCGGCTCGCGGCCGCGGTGCTTCTTGTCCTGGCGGGCGTAGGGGTAGAACGGCATGACCGCGGTGATCCGCTTGGCGCTGCCCCGCTTGAGCGCGTCGATCATGATCAGCTGTTCCATCAGCCAGCGGTTGACCGGCGCCGGCGCCGACTGAAGGACGAACGCGTCGCAGCCGCGCACCGACTCGTGGAAGCGCACGAAGATCTCGCCGTTGGCGAACTCCCGCGCGGTCTGCGCGGTGACGTGGACGTCGAGTTCCTTGGCCACCTGTTCGGCCAGCTCGGGATGCGCGCGGCCCGAGAACAGCATCAGGTTTTTGCGATTGTCGGTCCAGTCGTGGCTCACCGTGCTGCCCTCGGAGTTTCGGGATCGAACTTAGGAACGCCCCATCGTACCCACGGTGTCATTCGGGCTGGGATTTCTGCCGGGCCTTCTCGGCCGCCTGGGCCGCCGCGCTGCCCGGCCGCTTGCGCTGCACCCAGTCCTCGATGTTGCGCTGCGGCCCCGCCGACACCGCCAGCGCCCCCGGCGGGACGTCGTCGCGCACCACGGTGCCCGCGCCGGTGTAGGCGCCGTCGCCGACGGTCACCGGCGCGACGAACATGGTGTCCGACCCGGTGCGCACGTGCGAGCCAATTGTGGTGCGCCGCTTGGATTCCCCGTCGTAGTTGACGAAGACGCTGGAGGCGCCGATGTTGCTGTGCTCGCCGATGTCGGCGTCGCCCACGTAGGTCAGGTGCGGGACCTTGGTGCCGGTGCCGATGTTCGAGTTCTTGGCCTCGACGAACGCGCCGAGCTTGCCCTCGGACCCCAGCACGGTGCCGGGCCGCAGGTAGGTGTAGGGGCCCACCACCGCGCCGTCGCCGATCGACGAGGACGTGGCGTGGGTGCGGATCACCGACGCGCAGTCCCCGACGGTGACGTCGGTCAGGGTGGTGTCGGGGCCGACGACGCAGCGGCCACCCACCCGGGTGCGGCCGAGCAGCTGGGTTCCGGGCTGGACGACGGTGTCGCGGCCGATCGTCACGTCGACGTCGATCCAGGTGGTGGCCGGGTCCACGACGGTCACCCCGGACATCTGGTGGGCGGCGACGATCCGGCGGTTGAGCTCGGCGCCCAGCTCGGCCAGCTGCACGCGGTTGTTGACCCCGGCCACCAGCGCGCTGTCGTCGACGTGCTGGGCGCGCACGGTCAGGCCGTCGCCGCGCAGGATGGCGACGACGTCGGTCAGGTACAGCTCCCGCTGGGCGTTGTTGGCGCTCAGCCGGCTCAGCGCCGAGCGCAGCGCCGCGACGTCGAAGGCGTAGACGCCGGCGTTGACCTCGCGGATCTCGCGTTGCGAGGCCGTCGCGTCGGTGTGCTCGACGATCGCCATCACCTCGTTGTCCTGCGTGCGCAGGATGCGGCCGTAGCCGTCGGGGTCGTCCAGCGTGGTGGTCAGCACGGTGACGGCGGTCGACTGCGCGCTGTGGCTGGCGATCAGCCCGGCCAGGGTGTCGGAGTCCAGCAGCGGGGTGTCGCCCGAGGTGACCACGACGATGCCGGCGTAGTCGTCGGGCAGGGCGGACAGGCCGCACCGCACCGCGTGGCCGGTGCCCAGCGGCTGATCCTGCAGCGACACGTCGATGCCGCGTCCCAGGGCGTCGGCGAGCTCGGCGACCAGCGGCGCGACCCGCTCGTGGTCGTGGCCCAGGACCACGACCAGGTGCTGGGGCGCCACCTTGGCGATCGCGTGCAGCGAATGCGACAGCATGCTGCGGCCGGCGATGGTGTGCAGCACCTTCGGGGTGTCCGAGCGCATCCGGGTGCCGGGCCCGGCCGCGAGGACCAGCACGGCGGTGTCACCACGAGACGACACGAATCTCCTTTCCGCGAGCGTGCGTGTCGGTACGACGACACGCCGTCAAGCGTGGCATTTCATGCACGCTCGCCGCAAAGAGCGGGCCATTTTGTGGGGCTCCGTCGCCAGGACTCGAACCTGAACTCTCAGAACCAAAATCTGATGTGCTGCCGATTACACCACGACGGATTGCGCGCCCGGGGGCCACCAAGAGACTTTAGACGGTCCGCCGCCGGTAAACCGATACGCTGATTGACGTGGCCGTTCTCGATCGGGACCCGGACAAGGCGGACAAGGACGTCAGGGCGCCGCGGGCCCGCATGACCGGGAGCGATCGCCGCCAGCAGCTGATCGGCATCGCGCGCTCGCTGTTCGCCGAGCGCGGCTACGAGGGCACCTCGATCGAGGAGATCGCCCTGCGCGCCAACGTGTCCAAACCCGTGGTCTACGAGCATTTCGGCGGCAAGGAGGGGCTGTACGCCGTCGTCGTCGACCGGGAGATGTCGGCCCTGCTCGACGGCATCACCTCGTCGCTGACCAACAACCGGTCCCGGGTGCGGGTGGAGCGGGTAGCGCTGGCGCTGCTCACCTACGTCGAGGAGCGCACCGACGGCTTCCGCATCATGATCCGCGACTCGCCGGCCGCGATCAGCTCGGGCACCTACTCCAGCCTGCTCAACGACGCCGTCAGCCAGGTCAGCTCCATCCTGGCCGGCGACTTCGCCCGACGCGGCCTGGACCCGGACCTGGCGCCGCTGTACGCCCAGGCCCTGGTGGGCTCGGTGTCGATGACGGCCCAGTGGTGGCTCGACACCCGCGAGCCCAAGAAGGAAGTGGTGGCCGCCCACCTGGTCAACCTGATGTGGAACGGGCTGATCGGCCTGGAGGCCGACCCCCGCCTGCAGGACGAATAACGGTTATCCGCAGTCGCGCGCGAGCAGGTCGGCGATCGTCTCGCGGCGCACCAGCGCGCGGGCCCGGCCGTCCTTGACCGCCACCAGCGGCGGGCGCCCGACCATGTTGTAGTTCGAGGCCATGCTGTGGTGGTACGCGCCGGTGCAGGCCACGGCCAACAGGTCGCCGGGGTGCAGGTCGGCCGGCAGCTCGATGTCGCGGGCGATCTCGTCGCCCGCCTCGCAGTGCCGCCCGGCCACGGTGACGCGCTGCTTGAGCCCCAGCGAGTGCCGGTTGGCCAGCGCGACGGTGTAGCGCGCGCCATACAGCGACACCCGCGGGTTGTCGCTCATGCCGCCGTCGACGGCGACGAAGGTGCGCCCGCCCGGTTGCGCCTTCACCGCGCACACCCGGTACAGCGTCACTCCGGCCCGGCCGCTGATGGCGCGGCCGGGCTCGACGACGACGGTCGGCCGGGGGAAGCGCTCGGCGGCGCAGGCCTCGTCCAGCGCGTCCTCGATGACGCGGGCCAGCTCGGCGACGTCGAGCTCGCGATCACCGGCGACGTACGGGATGCCGTGGCCGCCACCGATGTTCAGCTCGGTGAGGATGACGCCGTGCCGGGCGCGGATGTCGGCCATCGCGCCGATCATCCGGCGGATGGCCTCGCCGTAGAGGGCGGGGTCGGTGACCTGTGACCCGATGTGGCAGTGCAGCCCGACCAGGTCCAGGATCGGGTGCGCCAGCACCCGCTGGGCCGCGACGTCGGCCCGGTCGCCGCGGAGCGTGAAGCCGAATTTCTGGTCGCTGACGCCGGTGGTGACGGCGCGATGGCCGTGGATGTCGATGTCGGGGGTCACCCGGATGAGCACCCGCTGGCGCCGGCGCGCCAGGCCGGCGAGGTAGGCGATCTCCATGTACGAATCCACCACGACGCGCCCGACGCCCACCCGCGCGGCCTCGCGCAGCTCGTCGGGCGATTTCGCGTTGCCGTGCATGACGATGCGCGCCGGGTCGACCCCGGCGGCCAGGGCGACGGCCAGCTCGCCGGCCGAGCAGACGTCGAGGCCGAGGCCCTCCTCGCGCGCCCACCGCGCCACCGCGGTGGTCAGCAGCGACTTGGCCGCGTAGACCACCTCGAAGCCGCGCAACGCCTTGCGGTAGCGCCGGGCGCGTTGCCGGAAGTCGGTCTCGTCGATCACATAGGTCGGGGTGTGGAACTCGTCGGCGATGTCGGTGAGGGCCACGCCGCCAACGCACAGCCGGCCCTCGTCGTCGGAGCGCGTGGTGACGGGCCAGATCGCGGGATCGAGCCGCTGGGGCGCCGCCCGGCCGAGGGACGGCAACGCATCAAGCAGTGTCATGACTCAAAAGTGCGCTCGGCCAGCGCGGGATGGCGTGATCCTTACGACACTTTGACGGGCCCCGGGGCGATATTGACGGCCTTCGGCGCACCTAGAATGAATGCATCATGACCGCACCGGGGCCACCTCTTTCAGAAACCCCGATCGCGGGGCTCGTCGACCTGGCGCTGACCGCGCCGACCTTCCAGCAGCTGATCGACACCGCGGCGGCCCGGCCCCCCGAATTGAGCCTGGTCGGCCCGGCCAGCGCGCGGGTGTTCGTCGCGGGGGCGCTGGCGCGGCTGGGTGCGCTGCTGGTGGTCACCGCGACCGGGCGCGAGGCCGACGACCTGACCGCCGAGCTGCGCGGCGTGTTCGGCGACGCGGTGGCGCTCTTCCCGTCCTGGGAAACCCTTCCGCACGAACGACTTTCGCCCGGCGTGGACACCGTCGGCACCCGGATGACGGTGCTGCGCCGGCTGGCCCATCCCGACGACGCGCGGCTCGGCCCCCCGCTGCGGGTGGTGGTGACCGCGGTGCGATCGCTGTTGCAACCGATGACCCCGCGCCTGGGCGACGTCGAGCCGGTCACCCTGAGCGTCGGCCGGGAGATCGCCTTCGAGGAAGTCGTCGCCCGCCTGGTCGAGCTGGCCTATACCCGGGTGGACATGGTCGGGCGCCGGGGCGAGTTCGCCGTGCGCGGCGGCATCCTCGACGTCTTCCCGCCGACCGCCGAGCACCCGGTGCGCGTCGAGTTCTGGGGCGACGAGGTCAGCGAGATGCGGATGTTCTCGGTCGCCGATCAGCGCTCCATCCCCGAGATCGAGGTCGACACGGTCATCGCGGTGGCCTGCCGCGAGCTGCTGCTGAGCGACGACGTGCGGGAACGCGCCGCCGCGCTGGCCGCCCGGCAGGCCGGAAGCGAGCCCGCCATCACCGGCAGCGTCACCGACATGCTGGCCAAGCTGGGCGAGGGCATCGCCGTCGACGGCATGGAGGCGCTGCTGCCGGTGCTGCGGCCCGGCGAGCACGTGCTGCTGACCGACCAACTGGCCGGCGGCACCCCGGTGTTGGTGTGCGACCCCGAAAAGGTGCGCACCCGCGCCGCCGACCTGATCAAGACCGGCAGCGAATTCCTCGAGGCGTCGTGGTCGGTCGCGGCGCTCGGTACGGACGCGCCGGTCGACGTGGCGCAGTTCGGCGGCTCCGGCTTCGCCGAGCTCGACGACGTGCGGGCCGCAGCCGCAAAGGCCGGCCATCCGTGGTGGACGCTGAGCCAGCTGTCCGACGAGTCGGCCGTGGAGCTGGACGCGCGGGCGGCGCCGTCGGCGCGCGGGCATCAGCACGACATCGACGGCATCTTCGCGATGCTGCGCGCCCACGTGTCGACGGGCGGGTACGCCGCCGTCGTCGCGCCCGGCACCGGGACCGCGCACCGGGTGGTGGAGCGGCTGGGCGACTCCGACACCCCCGCGGCCATGCTGGAATCGGGCGCGGTCCCCCAGCCCGGGGTGGTCGGGGTGCTCAAGGGACCGCTGCACGACGGGGTCGTCATCGCGGGCGCGAACCTGGTCGTCATCACCGAGACCGACCTGACCGGCAACCGGGCCACGGCCGTCGAGGGCAAGCGGCTGGCCGCCAAGCGGCGCAACACCGTCGACCCGCTGGCGCTGGCCGCCGGCGACCTGGTGGTGCACGACCAGCACGGCATCGGCCGGTTCGTGGAGATGGTCGAGCGCACCGTCGGCGGGGCCCGGCGCGAATACCTGGTCCTCGAATACGCATCCAGCAAGCGCGGCGGCGGCTCCGACAAGCTGTACGTCCCGATGGATTCGCTGGACCAGCTGTCGCGCTACGTCGGGGGGCAGGCGCCCGCGCTGAGCCGCCTCGGCGGCAGCGACTGGGCCAACACCAAGACCAAGGCCCGCCGCGCGGTGCGCGAGATCGCCGGCGAGCTGGTGTCGCTCTACGCGAAGCGGCAGGCCAGCCCCGGGCACGCGTTCGGGCCGGACACCCCGTGGCAGGCCGAGATGGAAGACGCGTTCGGGTTCACCGAGACCGTCGACCAGCTCACCGCGATCACCGAGGTCAAGGCCGACATGGAAAAGGCGATCCCGATGGACCGGGTGATCTGCGGCGACGTCGGCTACGGCAAGACCGAGATCGCGGTCCGGGCGGCGTTCAAGGCGGTGCAGGACGGCAAGCAGGTCGCCGTGCTGGTGCCCACCACGCTGCTGGCCGACCAGCACCTGCAGACGTTCAGCGAGCGGATGGCCGACTTCCCGGTGACAGTCAAAGGCCTGTCCCGGTTCACCGACGCCGGCGAGTCGCGCGCCGTCGTCGAGGGCCTGGCCGACGGGACGGTGGACATCGTGATCGGCACGCACCGGCTGCTGCAGACCGGGGTGCGCTGGAAGGACCTGGGGCTGGTCGTCGTCGACGAGGAGCAGCGGTTCGGCGTCGAGCACAAGGAGCACATCAAGAGCCTGCGCACCCACGTCGACGTGCTGACGATGAGCGCCACCCCGATCCCGCGCACCCTGGAGATGAGCCTGGCCGGCATCCGCGAGATGTCGACGATCCTGACCCCGCCCGAGGAGCGCTACCCGGTGCTGACCTACGTCGGCCCGCACGACGACAAGCAGGTGGCGGCGGCGTTGCGGCGCGAGCTGCTGCGCGACGGGCAGGCGTTCTACGTGCACAACCGGGTCAGCTCCATCGACCGGGCCGCGGCGCGGGTCCGCGAGCTGGTGCCCGAGGCGCGGGTCGTCGTCGCGCACGGGCAGATGCCCGAGGAGCGGCTGGAACGCACGGTGCAGGGCTTCTGGAACCGCGAACACGACATCCTGGTGTGCACCACGATCGTGGAGACGGGCCTGGACATCTCGAACGCCAACACGCTGATCGTCGAGCGCGCCGACACCTTCGGCCTGTCGCAGCTGCACCAGCTGCGCGGCCGGGTCGGCCGCAGCCGGGAGCGCGGCTACGCCTACTTCCTGTATCCGCCGCACGCGCCGCTGACCGAGACGGCCTACGACCGGCTGGCGACCATCGCGCAGAACAACGAGCTGGGCGCGGGCATGGCGGTGGCGCTGAAGGACCTCGAGATCCGCGGCGCCGGCAACGTTTTGGGCGTCGAGCAGTCCGGGCACGTGGCCGGGGTCGGGTTCGACCTGTACGTGCGGTTGGTGGGCGAGGCCGTCGAGGCCTACCGGGCCGCCGCCGACGGCCAGACGGTCACCACGGCCGAGGAGCCCAAGGACGTGCGCATCGACCTGCCGGTGGACGCGCACCTGCCGCCGGACTACATCGCCAGCGACCGGCTGCGGCTGGAGGGCTACCGGCGCCTGGCCGCGGCGTCGACGGACGACGAGGTCGCCTCGGTGGTCGAGGAGCTCGTCGACCGCTACGGGGCGCTGCCCGAGCCGGCCGAACGGCTGGTGGCGGTGGCGCGGCTGCGGCTGCTGTGCCGCGGCGCGGGCATCACCGAGGTCTCGGCGCCGTCGGCGGCGACGGTGCGGCTGTCGCCGGTGACCCTGCTGGATTCGGCGCAGGTGCGGCTCAAGCGGATGTACCCGGCGGCGCACTACCGCGCCACGACGTCGACGGTCCAGGTGCCCATCCCGCGGTCCGGCGGGGTGGGGGCGCCGCGCCTGCGCGACGTCGAGTTGCTGCAGATGGTGGCCAACCTGGTGACGGCGCTGGAGGGGAAACCGCAGATCGACCTTGGTATAACGAGTTCTGCAGCGGTGTCGAGTGAGGAGCGGCGGGCGTGATTGTCGTCTTGTTCGACCCCCGGCGCCCGTCGCTGGTGCCGGTCGAGGCCATCGAGCACCTCGCCGGCGAGGTGCAATACACCGAGGAGATGCCCGTCGCGGTGCCGTGGTCGCTGCCAGCGGCGCGGCCGGTGCACTCCGGGGAGCACGCGCCGGTGTTGCTGTCGTCGGATCGCGATCACCCGGCGGTCACCGCGGCCTTGGCGGCCGGGGCGCGGCTGATCTCGGCGCCGGACACCCCGCGCGGGGAGCGGCTCGTCGACGCCGTCGCCATGATGGACAAGCTGCGCACCGCGGGGCCGTGGGAAAGCGAGCAAACTCACGACTCGTTGCGCAAGTTCCTGCTGGAGGAGACCTACGAGCTGCTGGACGCGGTGCGCATCGGCGACGCCGACCGGCTGCGCGAGGAGCTGGGCGACGTGCTGTTGCAGGTTCTGTTCCACTCCCGCATCGCCGAGGACTCGCCGCAGTTTCCGTTCACCATCGACGACGTCGCGGCCACGTTGATGCGCAAGCTGGGCAACCGGGTGCCCGGAGTGCTGGCGGGAGAACCGATTTCGCTCGAGGACCAGCTGGCGCAGTGGGAGGAGCGCAAGGCCGCCGAGAAGCCGCGGAGCTCGGTGATGGACGACGTCCACACCGGTCAGCCGGCGTTGGCCTTGGCGCAGAAGGTGTTTCAGCGCGCGGAAAAGGCGGGCCTGCCCGCCGATCTGATCCCGGTGGAGATGACGTCCGTTTCGGTGTCGGCCGACGTCGATGCGGAAAGCGCGCTTCGCGCAGCCGTTTTGGAGTTCGTGGACACCGTGCACGGCGTGGAGCGGGCGATCGCGGCGGAGCGCGGCGGCGGACTTGCCGACGGGCTCGACCCGGCCCCGCCGGGTGACATCACCGAGGAGGAGTGGCGCGCGCACTGGCCGTCCGGCGGGGGCGCCCACGCGCCACGGGACTAGGGACGGCTCACATCAAGCTCGTAACAATTTCACGCAGCGACTTCGGCGATGTTTGCCATTTTCGCCGCCCGCGACCGGGTGACGCTGCGGTTGAGGTGGGAATGCGTGCGGTGGGGTGTGATCTGGGTTTGCTAGCCATTGTTGGCGACAGCTAACCGTTGATTCGCCGACAGAGGGCGCCGCCGGCGCCTTAATCGGCCGGGCAGTCCCGCAACCCGTGGGACGATGGTCATGGCCGACGTTTGTGTAGCTGAAGTGCAGGGGAGCTTCTAGGGATGGTGTCGCCGAGGCGTTGGTTGCGCGCGGGCGCCGTGATCGGCGCGACCGCGATGCTGCTCGCCTCCAGTTGCACCTGGCAGCTCAGCCTGTTCATTCCCGACGGTGTCCCGCCGCCGGCGGGGGATCCGGTGCCGGCGGTGGACACCCACCTCAGCGGCCGGCCCGCGGATCAGTTGCGGGGGTGGGCCGAAGCGCGGTCGGCGGCACTGGAAATCCCGGTCATCGCGCTGGAGGCCTACGCGTATGCCGCGCGGGTGGCCGAGGTCGAGAACCCCAAGTGCCACATCGCGTGGACCACGCTGGCGGGCATCGGGCAGGTCGAGAGCCACCACGGCACCTACCGGGGCGCGACGCTGTCACCCAACGGGGATGTGAGCCCGCCCATTCGGGGCGTCCGCCTGGACGGCACCGGGGGCACGATGCGCATCGTGGACAGCGAGGACGGCCTGGACGGTGGCGGCGATGTGGTGCGCGCGATGGGCCCGATGCAGTTCATTCCGGAGACCTGGCGGCTGTACGGGGTGGACGCCCACAACGACGGCCGGCTCAGCCCGGACAACATCGACGACGCGGCGCTGGCGGCGGCGGGTTACCTGTGTTGGCGGGGAAAAGATCTCGCCACGCCGCGGGGGTGGATCACCGCGATGCGGGCCTACAACAACTCCGGCGTCTACGCGCGGGCGGTGCGGGACTGGGCGACCGCCTACGCGGCCGGTCACCCGCTGTAGCAGGATGTATCGCTGACCGACGCGTTACGACACAAGGAGAACCCAGTGCCGATTATCGAGCAGGTCGGAGCCCGCGAGATCCTCGACTCGCGCGGCAACCCGACGGTCGAGGTCGAGATCGCCCTGATGGACGGGACGTTCGCCCGGGCCGCGGTGCCGTCGGGCGCGTCGACCGGCGAGCACGAGGCCGTCGAGTTGCGTGACGGCGGTGAACGTTACGGCGGCAAGGGCGTGCAGAAGGCCGTGCAGGCGGTGCTCGACGAGATCGGGCCGGCCGTCATCGGGCTGAACGCCGACGATCAGCGGCTGGTGGACCAGGCGCTGGTGGACCTCGACGGCACCCCGGACAAGTCCCGGCTGGGCGGCAACGCGATCCTGGGTGTGTCGCTGGCCGTCGCCAAGGCCGCCGCCGATTCCGCCGAGCTGCCGCTGTTCCGCTACATCGGCGGGCCGAACGCGCACATCCTGCCGGTGCCGATGATGAACATCCTCAACGGCGGCGCCCACGCCGACACTGCCGTCGACATCCAGGAGTTCATGGTGGCCCCGATCGGGGCGGCCAGCTTCGCCGAGGCGTTGCGGTGGGGTGCGGAGGTGTATCACGCGCTCAAGGCGGTGCTGAAGAAGGAGGGGCTGTCCACCGGCCTGGGCGACGAGGGCGGATTCGCGCCCGACGTGGCCGGCACCACCGCCGCGCTGGACCTGATCGGCCGGGCCGTCGAATCGGCGGGTTTCCGGCTCGGGACCGACGTCGCGCTGGCGCTCGATGCGGCGGCCACCGAGTTCTACGCCGAGGGCACCGGCTACTCCTTCGAGGGCTCCACCCGCACCGCCGAGCAGATGGCCGAGTTCTATGCGGGCCTGCTCGGCTCCTACCCGCTGGTGTCGCTGGAAGACCCGCTGTCCGAGGACGATTGGGACGGGTGGGCGGCCCTGACCGCCGCGATCGGCGACCGGGTGCAGATCGTCGGCGACGACATCTTCGTCACCAACCCCGAACGCCTGGAAGAGGGCATCGACAAGGGCGTGGCAAATGCGTTGCTGGTCAAGGTGAATCAGATCGGCACGCTGACCGAGACGCTCGACGCCGTCGCGCTGGCCCACCACAGCGGGTATCGCACGATGATGAGCCACCGCAGCGGCGAGACGGAGGACACCACGATCGCCGACCTGGCGGTGGCCGTGGGCAGCGGTCAGATCAAGACCGGCGCGCCCGCCCGCAGCGAGCGGGTGGCCAAATACAATCAGCTGTTGCGGATCGAGGAGGCCCTCGGCGACGCGGCACGCTACGCCGGGGACCTGGCGTTCCCCCGATACGCGCTGGATCAGAAGTAGGTTGAAATAGGTTGACGCCCAAGCCCGATCCGAAGCGGCGCTCCCCGGCATCGCGCCCGGGGAAGGCCGGCGATTCGGTTCGGCGCCGTCGCGCCGGCGGACCTTCGGCGCCCGCGCAGACGACCACCCGCAACACGTCGCGCACGCTGCACGAGCGTGTCGTCGAACCCATCAAAAGACAGGTCGCCGAATCCGTCGAGCAGCGCTCCGATCAGCGGCTGGGTTTCACCGCGCGCCGCGCGGCGGTGCTCGCCGCGGTGATCTGCGTGCTGACCCTGACCATCGCCGGCCCGGTGCGCACCTACTTCGCGCAGCGCACCGAGATGGATCAGTTGGCCAAAAGCGAAGCGGCGCTGCGCCGCCAGATCGGCGAGCTGGAGCAGAAGAAGGCGAAGCTGGGCGACCCGGCGTACATCGCCGCGCAGGCCCGCGAGCGCCTCGGCTTCGTGATGCCCGGGGACATCCCGTTCCAGGTGCAGCTGCCGCCGACGGCGGCGGTGTCGCCGGAGCCCGGGGCTGAGACGGCCAAACCGGCCAATGGCGACCCCTGGTACACCTCGCTGTGGCATACCATCGCCGACGCGCCGCACCTGCCGCCGGCGCCCCCGCCGAATCCCCCTTCGTCCGGTGGTTGATCGCGCCGACCTGGAGGCGGTGGCGCGTCAGCTCGGGCGTGAACCGCGCGGGGTGCTGGAGATCGCCTACCGCTGTCCCAACGGCGAGCCGGGCGTGGTGAAGACCGCGCCGAGATTGCCTGACGGCACGCCCTTTCCGACGTTGTACTACCTGACGCATCCATTGTTGACCGCGGCCGCGAGCCGGCTCGAGACCACCGGATTGATGCGGTCGATGACCGAGCGACTGCGGACGGACGTCGCGTTGGCGGCCGCCTACCGGCGCGCCCACGAGTCGTATCTGGCCGAACGTGACGCGATCGAACCGCTGGGGACCACGTTCTCCGGTGGGGGGATGCCGGACCGGGTGAAGTGCCTGCACGTGCTGATCGCGCACTCGCTGGCCAAGGGCCCGGGTGTGAATCCTTTCGGTGACGAGGCGTTGGCCCTGTTGGCGGGCGAGCCGGCGCTGACCCCGGTGTTGGTGGTGGGGCAGTGGTGAGCCGGCTCGCGGGAATCGACTGCGGCACCAACTCGATTCGGTTGCTGATCGCGGACTTTCGTGACGGCCGGCTGGCCGATGTGCATCGCGAGACGCGGATCGTGCGGCTGGGTCAGGGCGTCGACGCGACGGGTCAGTTCGCGCCGGAGGCGATCGACCGGACCCGGGCCGCGCTCGTCGACTACGCCGCGCTGCTGGGGAAGCACGGCGTCGAGCGGGTGCGGATGGTCGCCACCTCGGCGGCCCGCGACGTCACCAACCGCGAGGACTTCTTCGCGATGACGGCCTCGGTGCTGGGCCCGGTGGTGCCCGGCGCGGTCGCGGAGGTGATCACGGGCGCCGAGGAGGCCTCGCTGTCGTTTCGCGGTGCGGTCGGCGAATTGGATTCTGCTGCGGGCCCGTTCGTCGTTGTCGACCTGGGCGGTGGGTCCACCGAGATCGTGGTTGGCGGCCAGAGCGTGGTGGCCAGCTATTCGGCCGACATCGGCTGTGTTCGCCTGACCGAGCGCTGCCTGCACTCCGACCCGCCGACTGCCGGGGAAGTGGAGGCGGCGCGTGAGGTGGTGCGCGAGCGGCTTGATGTCGCGCTGCAAGCGGTGCCCGTCGCGGACGCGCGGACCTGGGTGGGGGTCGCCGGCACGATGACCACACTGTCGGCGCTGGCGCATGATATGGCGACGTATGATTCTGCGGCCATTCACCTTTCGCGCGTTCCCGGCCCCGACCTACTGGCCGTGTGCGAGCGGCTGATCGGCATGACGCGTTCGGAGCGCGCCGCCTTGGGGCCCATGCACCAGGGCAGGGCCGACGTGATCGGGGGCGGGGCGATCGTGGTCGAGGAGTTGGCGCGCGAGCTGCGCACCCGCGCGGGCATCGACGAGCTGACCGTCAGCGAGCACGACATCCTGGACGGCATCGTGCTCTCGATCGCCGCGTAAGTCCCTAAAAGGGGCCTCGTTCAGCGCCTCTTCCGGTAATTTGCACCCATGCGCTTCGCGGTCGCGGTTGTGTCACCGCCCGACCACCAGAACATCAGCGGCGAAGCTTTTAACGAGGTCGCCGAGGCGTTACACCACGGTCTTTTGGCGCTTGGCCACGACTCGGTGCTGACCAATCGTCTGGATCTCGACGAGCGCCGCACCATCGTGCTCGGCGGAAACCTCCTCGTCCAGTACGGCCTGGAGCCGCCAAAGGATCCCATCTTCTACAACCTCGAGCAGCTGGGCGACGACTTGCCGTGGATGACGATGCCGGAGTTCGTCGACCTTTTCCGGTGCTACCCGACGTGGGACTACAGCGAGGCCAACGTCGAATACCTCGCCGGCCTGGGACTGCCGCGGCCCACCTACGTTCCGATCGGATACGTGCCCGAGCTGACCCGGATCGCCCCAGCCCCCGAGGACATCGACGTGCTGTTCTACGGCGCGCTCAACGGGCGCCGATACGCCGTTCTGCGGGAGCTGCACGACCGAGGTCTTCGGGTCAAGTGGCTATCGGCCGTCTACGGCGCGGCCCGCGATGCCTGGATCGCACGCTCGAAGATCGTCCTGAACCTGCATTATTGGGACGCGAAAATCTTTGCGATCGTGCGCGTTTCGTATCTACTCGCCAACAGGCGGGCGGTGGTCTGCGAGCATAGTGCCGATCCGGCGCTGGAGCGCGACCTGGAGTCCGGTATCGCGTTCGCCGACTACGACGGACTGGTCGATCGCTGCGTGGAGCTTGTCGGCGACGAGCGTGCGCGGCGCGATCTCGCCGAGCGGGGCTACCAGGCCTTCTCCGCTCGCGACCAGGCCGCCATCCTGCGGCGCGCGCTATCGGAAAGTTCCGAGGGTGTCACCCGCCAGACCGCCGGCCGGGGCGACTTTTGCGGCGCAGATCTGCGCGAACTCCAACTGTTCACCATCAGCCTGTTCAAACATAAGGCTGCGCAGGAGCGAGATTGGTTGCTGGCCAAGGTCAAACGCGACCCCGAGGATGCGCGGTCGGTCTTCTTCCTCGCCGAAACCTACGTGCGTATGGAGGATTTCGTCAACGCGCGCAGGTGGTGCGAGCGGCGAATCGAAATGGGCGGCTGCGACGAGGAGGTCTACTGGGCGATGTATCGGCTCGCGGAGGCGATGTCGAATCTCGGCGAGCCGTGGCCGGAGGTTCAGCAGGCCTACCTCAGGGCGTGGGAGTTCCGGCCGACCCGCGCCGAGGCATTGCATGCCATCGCCTTTCGTTGTCGCGTCGAGCAGGACTACCGGCTCGGTTACCAGTTTGCCCGGCGCGCCGCCGAAATCCCCTTTCCCGACGAGGACCTCTTTGTCCCCAGATACGCCGATGTCTACGCATGGCGCGCAATGGATGAGCAGGCGGTGTGCGCATCCTGGCTCGGTCAGCACGCCGAGGCGTTCACCCTGTGCCGGCGCCTGCTGGCCCGCCCCGACTTGCCCGACCCGGATCGACAACGGATTGCGGCCAACCGCGATTTCTCGGTGCCGGCCATGCTCGACGCGGCCGCACCGTACCCCGAAGCCCTGGTGCGGTCCCTGGCCGCAGGGCCCGGTGACGGCGAGGTCACCGTCACCCTGGTCGCCGGTCCGGACCGGGAGACCACCGAGCAGACCCTGAATTCGTTTTTGAACTGCTGTCTGGATGTGTCGCGAGTCGGGCGCTTTGTGGTGCTTGATGCCGGCTTGTCCGCCGCCGACCGCGCGAAGCTGCGTAAGCGGTACGGGTTTGTCGAGTTCGCCCGTCGCAGATCCGGTGACAAGCCTGTTGCGCTGCTGGCGCAGTTGCGCGCTGAGATCGACGGACGGTTCTGGCTGCACCTGGGCGCGGGCTGGCGGTTCTTCGCCCCCGAGAACTTCATCACCCGCTTGACCGCGGTGCTCGACGCCGAACCACAGGTATTTCAGGTGGGCATCAACTACGACGATGCAGTCAAACTCGCCGGCGCCTGCGCCGCCGAGGAGGCGGTGCGCCGGGCACCCGAGGCTGGCCGCTACCTGCTCACCGATGTAATGGCAAGCGGCCCAGCGATGTTCGACACCGCACGCTTGGACCTGGCCCGCGGCGAGGACCACATCGACCCCGCCGGGCTGCGCACTGCCACCCTCGACGAAGTCCTGTGCATCTCAGGTCCGTACCTCTAGATCTGCGAGGGCTTCGCCCCAACTTGTGGAAGCATGCCAGCGGTGGGCCGTTGAATTGGGCCTCCGGCTGGGACGTAATCGTTGGCATGCTTAACGTCGCCATAGTGAGTAACAGTGCTGTGATCGGTTGGGGCACACGGGATTTGGTCCTCGGCTTGAACCGAGAGCCTGCAATGGCGCTTTCCGCACCGCCGCCAATGCCTTGTCCGAGCATGTGGTGTTCGAATTGGAGTCGGTGGATCGGATGCGGCTCAACCTGCGCCAGCCGCGACTGCAGTACGGCGCAGGTTCTGGAACTTCCTTGTCCGCCACCGCGGTTGGCGGTTCGCCTCGACGGCGTTGATGGCCCTATGAGAGAACTATGTGGTCGAGGCCGATCACTACGTCCATGCTCACCAACTGGCGCGGGAACGATTCGACACCCGGGCAACGCAAGAACGAGGTCACCCAGAAGTATCGGGCGGCCATGACGGCAGCGAGTGCAAGTTGTACGTTGGGGTTCGCACAACAGCGGGCCACAGTATGGACGTCGAGCCGGCGCGCAACCCTGGACGCGGCCCACGCCTTCACGTCCAAGCTCCCACCTTGTTTCGCCAGGACGCCAGCCCATTTGATTTTGACCCGCTTGCCTTAGGCGTAGCAGATGATGCGGTAGTTGGACGGCGAGAGTGTCTGCATCAGCCAGGCCACCGATCGCGAGGTCGGAATCCCCCGCCCGGCCGCGGCAATGAGCGCGTCGAGGTCGAGGTCAGCGCGGTCCTCGGCCGTCAGCGGATTGTGTTGCCGAAGGTCGGTAATTTCGCGCCTGGCTCTGGTGAGCTGGTTGGCTGTCTTGATGGTGTTGCCTCCGGGGCGTTCCTCAGCGGCGGCGGGGCGCCGGGCAGGAGCCCGCGCTGTGCCCCTTCCAAGCATGCGAAGGCGTATGCGAGGTCCGCGAGTTGGCCCGTCCCTGCGCCCTCGGCCCGGTCTGCGATTGCTTTCAGGGTTAGATGCCCTGCGGTTCGAATGATGTCTGCTAGCTCCTGCCGGGTGCGTAGCATCTTGGTCTCGACGTCGTCGACGAGTTTCTCTTGGTCGGGCAATTGGATCTCCGTTTCGTTCTGTGGCGAGTGGCCCGTGCCAGGCTTGCGGAAAAACCTCTTGATCTTGCCCCCCCTTGGGGTCGGCCGGGTTAGGAATGCATAGTTGACGGTATCCACAGACGAGTTGCAACGCAACGCCATAACGTCGTCCCCCGTGGACGCAGTTTGGACACGAACTCGGTTCAAGCGGCGATTGCTGACGTATATGCAGTCATGTGTTTCAGCAGGTCAAGTAGCCTCGGCGCGCGCCCCCTGACGATCTACACGCTCCGTTGATAGGCCGAAAACGAGGTCCAGACGGCGCTGCGCGCCGCGGTGATGGGGGAGCGCCTGGACCCGTAGAGGCGCGTAAGCTTGGCCTCGAGCTGCCAGCCGGAGCCGATCTTAATCACGTCTGGGCGGGGCCGCCCGCCAAGCACGGCCTGCTCGGCGCGATCCAGTCCAAGGCGCTCACCAACCTCGGCCTGCGCGGCTACCACTCGTGTGCGAGGTCGGCTGCAGTAGCCTTCCGCGCCGGCCGCCTGCTGATCGCCATCCTGCCTGACGGCGACTACTGCGCGATCGAGCCCAACACGACCATGTCCACGAGGGCCTGCGGGCGCACTTCCCAAACCCGGACTAGATGCACGCGCTCGCCGCCGAACACGACATCACACTCGAGATCATCGAGTGGTCTTCGCTCAACCGCCACGAGCAAGGTCTCGTGTGCGGGCAGACGCCGACGCTGCTACGCAAGGCGGGGACACGAAGCTGCGGCCGGCACCTCCGCCCCGGCCTTCGCAGCCTCCGTTGCCGTTGATGCCGCCGTTGACACAACCCCTGTCGTTGCCGCCGGTGCCAGTCAACCCGCATTACCATCGGGCCGCCGGTTGCAAAGCACATACTCGATCAAGCAGCAACCAGCCGCAACCGGCGCGCCCGCGTCCTTAACTAGACGACTCGCCGGAATGGATGATCTGCCGCGCCGTGAATTGTTCCACGAGGAGCTTACCTTCGAAAGTACCCTTAGCAATTCCAGTTTTCGGTGATGGCGCGCTGCAGCGGCAGCGACGTGAACTCGAGCGTAATGCTAACCACCCTAGCCTCATGGAGCAATGAGAACTGTGAATAGTTAGGGCCGGCATCGCCCTCGTTCAAGGAATTTTAAGGTTCTAGATTCTCAGCCTGACCGCTACTTTGTTGCCGCATTCCACGCCGATCTTTTGCATCGCGTCGTGTAGATCAATATGGCCGAGTATGAGGTCTTTGGCTATCTCGCAATACGCCTTGTCGTGCGTGTATCGGAGGACTTGCTCGTCGGGACGACCGTATAAATTGTACTCGACCACAGTCCCGTCTGGCATGTCTTCGTCGAGGATCATCGAGATTGATGGAACAGCAGGATACCGTTCGAAGTACAGCCGTGTGAAAGGAGGGCAGTCATCGAACGAAACCCACTCGATCCCGAGCTGGGCGCACAAGAGAATCCGCTGCACAGGATCGATGTGATCATCAAAAAATGCAAAGGCCAACTTTCCCCTAGGCAGAGAGGGCGGCTCCGCTCCTATGTCGTTTTGAATATATGTGATACTTTCTTGCTTATAGAGCAGAGGGTTGAAAGAGAGATCGTAAGCCCACTTCTGCGCGTTCGGTAAAGCCAAATCCGCAAGTCGAAGAGAGCCGCCAATAAACACGCCGCTCTCGACATAATAATTCGGCTCCAAATGTTTAAGCAACAGCCACTCCGCCAGGAGGCCGCCATCGGATGTGGATCCTTGTATCCCCCGCAAGCTCTCGGGAACGTTGGGTAGATACTGTTCGTAAAATTCTCTCAGATATGCAAGGACGGCCTCTCCGGTGAACGGGTTGTCCCAGAAGATTCTGGAGTCATTAAACCGCTTGGCGATTTTTCTTGCAATCCACGGCAGGTCGTCGTACCGAACGCTGACGATTCCCAAAGAAAAGTTGGCGTCGTCCCCCTTCGATGGCTCCACCCGGCTAACATTTTGCATCCCATAATCGTTGTAAAGCTGTTCGGTCCGGTCCATGCCAAGTTCCTTCCCGGCTGGTAGTGTCTGGCTACGGCTCTTTAGGAAATCTTTGTAAAGTTGTTTGGCCCGGTACACGCCAAATTCTTTGGAAAATTGTTCGGTCCGGTCAATGCCAAGTTCCGTCCCGTCTGGGTCTGGTAGTGTCCGGCCACCGCTCTCTAGAAATTCTTTGTAAAGTTGTGTGGTCCGGGTCATGCCGAGTGTGGTCCCGGCAGGTAGTGTCTGGCCACCGCTCTCTACAGATTCTTTGTAAAGTTGTTCGGTCCGGTACATGGGAAGTTCCGTCCCGTCTGGTAATGTTCGGCCACCGTTCTCTAGAAATTCAATAACGGCAGGCTTGATCTCCTCGTCATCGACCGATTGATAAGCCCTTCGGCCGTTGCCATGAATATCGGGCAACATGGCTTGGAGATCCACATCGTGCTCGTAACCCTTCAAATAAAGCCTCTGGTAATAAGGTTCAAGGCTTCCAACAATGGTTTCCATCTCCGCATCGGACAATGTCTCGATCACTTTACGATCGTCACCGGAAGCGCAACGTTCAAACACGAA
Organism: Mycobacterium sp. NGS63; assembly: GCF_059812295.1. NCBI lineage: Bacteria > Bacillati > Actinomycetota > Actinomycetes > Mycobacteriales > Mycobacteriaceae > Mycobacterium > Mycobacterium sp. NGS63. The sequence continues at coordinate 10,418 of NZ_JCALCJ010000011.1, read as the reverse complement.
ATCAACAAGAGCTTCGCCGTATATCTCTTCTAGAGCAAATCTTTCGACAAGGCGCGCGGTCTTCGCGCTGACGTCGCAATATTTTCGGCTCCAGCTTTCATTAGCGATTCTTACACCATAGTTTTCGATGATCTGAAGCAATCCGTCGTCAAGCTTATTTCCAAGTCCAATGGCATGAAAAAAATCTACGATAATATTTCCATTTGTGAATTGGCCACGCTCGTAGGGTCGGATCACAAACCCCAGCTTCTCGTCAGCCTCGATCGCATTGAGGAAGCCATCGATTAACTGGCCATAGGTGAAGCAACAATATCCTATGCCGCTGCACGGGCCCATCGAGGTGAAGAAACTCGCTTCCGTGATAGCAAGGACGCCTTCCCCCTCCGAAGATGCTTGCTCTGGAATCGAAATGAATCTGAAATTATATGGACGGGAGTTTTCTGCTGCCCAAGCCGCCACTAAATCGACCGGCGGACGAACATACATAATTACGGTCCGACTATGAGCCGCAAACGCTTCGCTTTTGATCGACTCCGGGCGCCCCATCAGCCCCTCGTCGGAAAAAATGATGTGGCGGCATGGAGAAGCTGTAATCAAATCTTTTACATGCTGCACATTAAAATCGTTACTAACAATAAGCTCGGCGTTGGCGTACCTTGGCAAATCGAGACGCGGAGGCGACAACAAGATATAATCTACGTCAAGAGACATCAACTGCTTCTTATTGTCGAGTAGAAATCTTTGAATATAAGTGGAAGCTGTTTTGACGGTCCCGACGTGGAATATTATATGCTTTGCGACATCATCCATTTTAATTCCCCGGCAACATCAGACAGTTGTCACCCTAGATGCCTATAGATCCTGTTTCTAGCCGATCGTAAGCACGCTAGCATACGGAAGGGCCTGCGGATACGTGTTCTCCAGCGTAAGTCCCCTGGGGCGGTGGGGTTTCGGGCGAGGCCAGGCCGGGCTGAGGAGATGCCGCCACCAGAGGCATCTCCGGGGCCGCAAGTGGTCGGAGCGTCCCAGGCCTGGAGGCCTTTTAATTCGGAACGTACCATAGATCAAATCCGGTCACTTGCGACCAGTTTATAAGGTTTGGCTCTCGAGAATACAGCACTTTATATCCAACACTTTCCAGTAATTTTGTCACAGGATCGTCTTGCCGATGCTCTTCCACCGAGATAAAGCCGAACTTATATTTTTCGAAATCGAAAGCATTGAGAATCTGAAATTCTGTTCCCTCGGTATCTATCGAGAGGAAGTCAATTTCTCTTGGTGCGCGATGTTCGTGCAATAAATCCATGAGAGACACGGTTGTGACAGGATACTTCTCTCCCGGCCACTTTGTCGCCTCGGAAACAGACGATTGGCCGGTCTCCTCGGCCTCATTAAACTCGATCGTCTTGCCGCTTTCCGAGAATACGCAGCGCTGATCGATAATTGCCGACCTATTAGCCTTCAGTCCGGCGTGCCACGCGCGAGCAGGCTCCGCAAGAATACCGCGCCAGCCAAACATCTTTTCCAACACAAGAGTGTTGCTCAAATGTAGCCCGTCGCACGCTCCGAATTCGACAAAGTATCCGTTCCGCTTCCCCTTTGCCATCGCGAATGCAAATGCTTCTTGCTTGAACTGAGATCGGCTCTCCGGTACAGAGCTCAATACATCTTGAATCTGCTCAGCGCCAAGTCCGTCTGCATTGGCGAGCAGCTCCATCAACCTCAACAATCTCTGCCGTTGACCAATGAGTGACTGTACGGCGAACGTCTTGTGCTTTACATCTTCGCGCAACTCTTCTACAGTCATTTCATCAAGATACTTATCTGTCATTTTCCTCCTCCGGATCCGCGGATGGCAGCATATAAGGGAGCTGTCCAACCCATCAGCTGTACCTTACGGATGAGTGTCCGCCACACCGCGCCGAGTTCGTCTTTGCCACTTTGGCCTGCCTTGGCGACAGAAACGACAGGTCGACCTCATCTGTTGTTTCCAAAACCACTACTGCGATTTCCCGGAAATCGTCCTCCGTTATGTCGGGATAATTTTCGTTTGCTGTCTTGAGGCCGAACTCGGGTTTCTTGGTGTTGTGTTCGCGAAGCTTCATCATGCCTATTGCTCCTTACTCATGTTGAAAGCCGTCCGGTAGCTGGTGCGGCCAAGAAAGCGACTATGGCCTTCCCTAAGTGCCGAGTCGGTCTGGTACTCCAGAAACAACAAACCCACCCGATCGATGCGGCCACGAGGTGGCGCCTCTCGGCCCGAAGTAGCAAGAGGGTGGAATTCCAGCACCGGCGTCGCCTCGCGAAACCAGAGCGCTTCGTAGTTTGCGTGACCCGCCGTCAACGTATGGCGCAGGATGTGACGGCGCGCTGCGGGTTCCCCGCAGGGCGCTTTTCTGTCGACAAAATAGGAGGCATAACGCGCTGCGTGTCTTTGACCAGTGCTGAGTTCGACGAGCCAGGGGTAGAGGTCGCCGGGGCAACGACGAGTCAGTTCGATGAGCCACGGTTTCTGGCCGTCCCAGATGAACTGCACATGCAAGAGTCCGTCAACCAGATGCAGCGCCTGGGCAAGGCGCTCGACCGCGGATTTGACGGCCGCGATTCCATCGGCAGGGAAATCGCTGACGACGTACGAAATGTCGACCGCGAAGGGCGTGACCGAGCCGTCTTCGCGAACGATGGCCGCCTCGGCCACCTTCCGGTCTTCCACGAAGGCGCTGTAACTGTGCAGCTGGCCGTCGATATAGGTTTCAAGCAACGCCTCACCATTACGGCTTTCGGCACGCGCGGTCGTAAGCGCGCGCATGCCGGCGGCGCGGTCCGCCCCGTCGAACACCGAAATTCCGCGACCGCTGAAGGCATCGGAAGGCTTGGCGATCAGCTTCCCCTGGACGGGCAGGTCTTCCATGAACACGCGTCTGGGTGAGGGAAGGTCGAGCTCGGCGCAAATGGCGCGGAACGCCGACTTGTCGCCGATCTTCTGATAGGTCTCCGGCGTGTCAAGTACCGTTTTCTTAAGCCGCAAGCGAAGGGCCGTCTCGATCGACACGTCGGTGCATCCGGGTACGACGCAGTCTATGTCCAGTCGATCGACATGAGATTGCACGACGACAGCATCTGCATAGTTGTCTTGCAGATAGTGCCTGGCGTCGCGTCGGGCCAGGACATCCTGCGGACGGTTGCCGATGGTCCAGACCTCGAATCCTTCTTCCAGAAGCCAGTCATGGATCGGCCTCGCCGCAAAACTCGTATCGAGGAGAAGGGCGCGTGTCATTCGGCCAGCTCGGAAATTCTAACTTCTCTGTTCGAGTTCGCCGCTTTAACGATGGCCTCGATGATCACCATATTGAGATAGCCATCGCGCGCCGTGACAAGCGGGACGGCGTTGCCGCGCACCACATCGACGAAATGCCTGAGCTGAGTTGGCAGCGGATCACGCCGCTTGACCGAGAGCTGCCCCTCGTCGAATGGTTGCCACCAGGAACGATTGGGCGTCCCAAAATAGGTCCGGAACCGCATCGAGGGAAAATCGAGCGATCCCATGGTCCCGCCGAAGTGATAGCAGTTCTGCTCGGGGAAATGCGGGTAGACCGGGTTCTCACCGGCTGTCATCTCCCAGCTCTTGCTGCTCGCGCTGACATCGGACAGCAGGAATGTTCCGATGGCGCCATTCCCGAAGGAAAAAATGATGGCGCTGCTGTCTTCCACTTCAAACTCACGCGTCGCTCTGCTGAACTTGGCCGCGACGCTGTCGATTTCGCCGACAAGAAAACGCAGGATGCCTACTTCGTGGATCATGTTGATGAGGATCGGCCCGCCGCCCAAGCGGGTCCGCCAAGGCCCGCTGGCGAAGTAGTCCGCCGGCTTGTAGAAGAGGGCCGCCCCCTGGACGCAAACAGCATTCCCGAACTTTTCGGAGCTCATGAACGCCCGAGCAACCTCGAGCAGGGGGCTGTAGGTCCGGTGATGGCCGACAAGCAGAGAGACCTTCTTCTCCTCGGCCGCTGACGCGAGAGCAGCCGCGGTGGAAAGCGAATCCGTGATGGGTTTTTCGACCAAGGCGGGAATGCCGCTCTCCACGCAGCGCATCGCCTGATCGTAATGAAAGACATTTGGAGAACTGATGATCGCAGCGTCGATCTGCTCGGCTTCAATCGCTTCTTCGACGGTGGAGAAGAGTCTGACACCTTCGGCTGCAGCGAACTCAATATTGCGAGGATGCGCGGGCGCCACGATCGCCGCCAGCCGAGTATCGAGATTCTCTTTCAGCAAGGCCGCATGCTTGCGGCCCATCAGCCCCGGGCCGGACAGCAGGAAGCGAAGTTCCCTATTCACGATCAGCGGCCCTTAGAACCGCCAGCTTTTGGCGTTTGCAGTGTATTTTCGACAGCACTTCGGAAATGATCTCAATATGCTCTGTCTCAACGCCCGAGTGGAAGGGCAGGCACAGCACCCGATCCTTGATCTTGTCCGCTATGGGTGCACCGTGCACAGTGTGGATCGTTGCGTTTTTGTAACAATCGAAATCGGTGCAGATCGGCCAGAAATATCTCCGTGAGAAGATCTGCCGTTCCTTCAATTCATCATATATCTCATCACGTGTTGCTCCATAGGCGTATGGATCAACGACGATCATATAAAACTGTTCGGATTGTTTGACGCCGGGCTGTTTTATCTGGCTCCGCAGGCCGGGAAGCTGATCGATGATCCTGTCATATTTGACACGCAATGCCCTGCGGATGTCCCGCTCTTCTTCGAATCTCTTGAGATTCAACAATCCGATCGCCGCGTTCGCTTCATTCATCTTGCCGTTGATACCCACGACGGTTACGCGCTCTTCATTGACAATGCCAAAATTACGCACCAGTCGGAGGCGCTGTGCCATATCTTCGTCGGTCGACGTGATCAGCCCGCCCTCGAAGGTATTGAACAACTTCGTTGCATGCAGCGAGAAAGTGCTGAGGTCCCCCATTGCGGCCGCGGAGGTCCCGCCTTGCATTGCAGCGAAGGCATGGGCGGCGTCAAACAGCAGCTTTAGGCGGTGCGCCTTGCACACCCTGTCAAGACCCTCAACGTCGCAAAAAGTCCCATAGACATGAACGCCGATGACAGCCTCTGTCCTGCTGGTGATTGCTCTCTCAACCGCAAGCGGATCAAGGGTCAGCGTCTCCTCGCAAATATCGGCAAACACCGGTCTGTAGCCGCAAGCGGAAATTGCATGCGCGGTCGCCGGAAAAGTCAAAGGTGTGGTAATTACCTCGGCGCCCGGAGACAGATTTAAACTCAGCAGCGCGCACTGCAGGGCAACCGTGCCATTGCAGAACAGCTTGGCAACCGGCACATTCAGACGCTGAGCAAGCTCGGCTTCGAGCCTATTGTGGAGCGGACCCTCATTCGTGACTATTCTCGATGACCAGATCTCGCCAAGCAGTTCGGTGAGATCTTGCAGAGGTGGCAAAAGGGGTCGCGCAACATAGAGCGGTTTCATCATAAACTCCAGGTTCACGTAATTGGAGGCCGCGTTTGAGCGATGACCTCGTGTGACAGGGACCGGCATCGTCGCGGTTGCTCGTACAAAGTCACGGTAGCGCCTCTTCAAAACCAGGAGGGCCGCCGGGAACAATGGACCGGGCCTGCGGGAAAAGCTCGTATTCCTTACGCATAAGCTTGATGATGCGCGCCACATAATCATCGTAGCTATAAAGCTTATCCCATTTTGCGCGAAGCGCTTTGTTCAGCGCCACATAGCGTTGCCGATCCGCTTCCAACCGCCTGATCGTCGGGACGATTTTCTCGATCATTTCCTCTTCTGTTTTGAAGAAGTTTGCGAATTTCTTGTATGAGGCATCGGGGAAAAACTCATCATTATAAAGTGCAAAGCCGATGCCGCCTTGATACATGGGCTGAGCGACATAACCATCAAAACCCTCTCCGAAAGAAACAGAGAATTTGCAGCGTGTAGCCAAGTCCATGTAGGCGTCGAAGGTCATATCCTGGATCTGAACGAGTTTGTAGTCGTCCAGTTGTTCGAGGCGCTTAAGGACCGCGCGCCGATAGGGCGCATCGTCGTTTGAATAGATAATTATGTCCTCTTTGTCGTCGAAACCTAGTGCCGGATAGTCTGAAAGATCCGTGTATGCCGGCAGCAGAAGGCTCGGTAAATTGTAGCGATCTGCGACATCCTGCCTGAAAAAGGCGCGATGAGACACGGACTGCCCGATGGTGTTGGAAATACGTCGCAGATCCCTGAACACCTCCGACTCCGGCATCATTCGAATATTTTGGTTCATGATATTGATATGCACGCAATCCCTGCGAAGCAGATACCTGACAAGGTCGGGAGAGAGGTGGCGGACGAAATCCACCGTTGCATATTCGGGGATGTGGATCTGGAGTTCGGAGACTTCGGCGAATAAGCGCAATTGTTCCAGTCTGAGAACGGTCTCGCTGTTCCTGAACGCGCTGCAACGCACATACGTCAGCCCACGCGGATTCGGTCGAGTCATAACCAGCACATCATATCCATGCAGCCGGCGCATTCTTCGCGCGTGATCGGCAATCGAAAAGAATGAATAGATTCCCCCGCTCATCGAATTATGTTCCGGCACAACAAAGACCGCGATCTTCCGCGAGTTGATGATACTCATCGGGACCATCATGTCTTGCGCGCGCTCGAAAATCACCGATTCGTCCCCAGCGGGCATCGCCTTCCCCGAGCGGTTCCAAATTTCATTGATCTTTTCATTAAAGGTTCCAAGCGAGCGAGATTGCCGCCGTCCGATATTTGCGTAGTGAATAAGCGGTTCCGTGCCGGCCGCTTCTACGTCGGGGTGGCGCAGAAGGTATTCGCGCACACTGAATTCCGGGTTTGGATTCCTGAACTCCTTCCAGCCCCTCAGGAGGTAGTGCGAAAATGCGTCTATGCGCGACAGGTCCAGATCGGGATTCTGTTCTATGTAGAAGTCCTCATCGAAAAAATGGGATGCAACTTCGACCGGCTTGGTCATAAGTACAGTCGTTTCGTTCCCGGAGCGGATAAACATTCGGCGCGCTTCTTCCGGCCAATACGACTTCTCGTCCCAGTAGGCATATGAGTCGACGCCTTCCAAATTGCCGTCGGCCTTGGCTCGTCTCCACGGGCCTTCAAGAGTGTCGGCGGCTAAAATCCAGTCGGAAAATTCCTGCCCGGGTTCGTGCAAATGCATATCGAATATAAACAGAAATGGCGGGAACCGCGTTTCCGTCTCCGTGCATCCGAAGTAGTCGATCGATATATCAACGGCAACATTTGATATCCCGTCGGGTGCGGAGATTTCGACCTTCTGATAGTTGTCCGACGCGGTCCCGCCGAAAAATTCCCGATCGAATTCCAAGGTGTGAACCTCGGTTTCTTGCGTATCGAGGTTTGTGAACTTTACGATCAGGTTTGCATGAGATCTATGATTTGCAATGTTGGCCCTAAAGCTCAGAGGCCGCGAGGCGCCTTCCGCGATTATCTGCTTGCGAAAGGACATTCGGTAGGGCGGGTCGGACTTCTCGAGCTGGATCTCGAGTGTGTTGAAACCCGGGACGTTCCAATCCCGATACGTATTGACGGATAGGTTCGGGCCTTTGACGCTATTCTTTGCTTCCAGGACAACATCGGTGTTTTCTGTGACGTCAAAGTCGAAACGCCTTGGAAGCGAGACGGTACAAGGCTCGAACGGGGTCTCCTTTGAGCCCTGAATTAGGACGAGATTGGGGTCGCTGAGATCATGATCTAAATTTGCGTAAACCATGTTGCCTGTGACGACCACAGCGCGCACGCCTTCAATGTCTCTTTTAAGCATCGATCTTTCACGTCCCGAAAAGCAGTAAATTGGTTTCCTCATCAAAGAGGCATCAGAGCGCTCGACACCCTGGCCGAGCGCGTCTCGCAGGAATGATGATCCGGCCACGCGCTGGCCGGCGGCGAGCTCGAACCGGCCGTGCAGCGCCCAGTGGTCGTAGCCTGACGAGAATTGACCATCGCGCACGGCCTGCGCGATGTCAGGAAAGGTGCGCAGGTATAGCTCTTCGTTGAACAGTTCACGGCTTGGCAGATCATCCATTCCGGCAGTCTCCTAGCGAGGCAAGGCTTTTGGCGGGAAACCTTCGGTTAGGCCTGCATCCCCTTCGCGGCAGCGGCACACCGCCGCACGGGCCGAGCAGCCGCCCGTCGGGAGGCCGCGCCTCGACGACGCTCGCAACGTTGCGTACCGGCGCACGCAGACCAGCCGATGAGGAGTTCAGCGCCTCCTCAATCGCCTCCCCGAGCGGATCGCCGAGAGCCCCCGGTCCGCAACGCGCACCCATCTGCGCAACGATGCCACAATCGGTCCTGGGATTGGGACAGTTTTTGTGGTACGACCTCAGGCAGCCGTGACGAGCGGCGGATCACACGACCTGAGCATGGTGGCGGGGTTCGCCGCCTACTCGCGGCCCGTTTGATCCCGGGTACGAGGACGCGCAATCAGAGCTGGAGGTGGGGTTGTACCTCTGCGGTGAGTCCGGAGTCTTCGGACACGCCAGAGCTTTCAGCAGCTTTCGCCATTAAAGGTGTCAAGTCCAGCTATCCTTCCGGTACTTTGCAGCCATGCGGTTCGCCGTCGCAGTAGTGAAACCTCCTAGCAATCCGACCATCGGCGGAGGATTTCGCGAGATCGCGGAGGCGTTACACTATGGTCTTCTAGCACTTGGCCATGATTCGGTGCTTACCAACCGTCTGGACCTCGACGAGCGCTGCACCATCGTGCTCGGCGGAAACCACCTCGTCCACTACGGCTTGCAGCCACCGAAAAGGCCCATTTTCTACAACCTCGAGCAAGTGGGTGACGACTTGCCATGGATGACAATGCGTGGATATGTCGACCTTTTGAAGCGCTACCCGACGTGGGACTACAGTCAAGCCAACATCGAGCGGCTCGCTGGCCTGGGATTGCCCCGGCCCACCTACGTTCCGATCGGATACGTGCCCGAGCTGACCCGGATTGCCCCAGCCCCCGAGGACATCGACGTACTGTTCTACGGCTTGCTCAGTGAGCGTCGATACGCCGTTCTGCGGCAGCTGCACGACCGCGGTCTTCGGGTCAAGTGGCTATCGGGCGTTCTTGGCGCGAGCCGCGATACCTGGATCGCACGCTCGAAAATCGTCCTCAACCTGCACTATTGGGAAGCGAAAATCTTTGAAATTGCACGTGTTTCGTATCTGCTCGCTAACAGGCGGGCGGTGGTCTCCGAGCGTGGTGCCGATCCGGCATTGGAGCGCGACCTGGAGTCGGGAGTCGCGTTCGCGGACTACGACGAACTGGTCGATCGCTGTGTGGAGCTCCTCGACGACGAGCGCGCGCGACGCAAGCTCGCCGAGCGGGGCTATCAGGCATTCTCCGCCCACGACCAGGCCACCATCTTGCAGCGTGCGCTGTCGGAAAGCATCGAGGGTGTCGCCCATCAGACCACCGCGCGGGACGACACTGGCATCGAGGTACGCCACGAAAGTCCAGAACACCGCGCGGATCTCCACGACCGTCACCGCAACCTGATCAGGCAAAAGTTCGAGCACGAACGAAATCTGTTGCTGGCCAAGGTCAAACGCAACCCCAAAGATTCGCGGCCTGTCCTTTTCCTCGCCGAGACCTACGTCCAATTGGGCGATTTCGTCAACGCGCGCACGTGGTACGCACGACGGGTCGAGATGGATGGCTGCGAGGAGGAGATCTACTACGCGATGTATCGGCTCGCGGAGTCGATGGCGAACCTTGGTGAGCCGTGGCCGGATGTCCAGCAGGCCTACCTCGGGGCGTGGGAGTTCCGGCCGACCCGCGCCGAGGCGTTGCATGCCATCGCCGTTCGGTATCGCGTTGAGCAGCGCTACTGGCTCGGTCATTTGTTTGCCCAGCGCGCCGCCGAAATCCCGTTTCCCGAGGAAGACCTCTTTGTCCCCCGATATGCGGACGTCTACGCGTGGCGCGCAACCGATGAGCAGGCGGTGTGCGCATCCTGGATCGGTCAGCACGCCGAGGCGTTCACCCTGTGCCGGCGCCTGCTGGCCCGCCCCGATCTCCCCGACCCGGACCGGCAACGGATCGCGGCCAACCGCGATGTTTCGGTGCCGGCCATGCTCGAGGCGGCCGCACCCTACCCCGAAAACCTGGTGCAGTCCCTAGCCGCTGGTCCCGGTGATGGAGCCGCGGTTACCGTCAGCCTGATCGCGGGTTCGGACCGCCAGACCACCGAGCAGACCCTGAACTCGTTCCTGAACTGCTGCCTCGATCTGCCACTTTGGCTCGGGCGCTTCCTGGTGCTCGATAGCGGCTTGTCCGCCTCCGACCGCGCCTGGCTGCGGAAACGCTATCGGTTTCTCGAGTTCGCCCGTCGTCGATCCGCCGACAAGCCCG
>NZ_JCALCJ010000010.1:0-242731 GCF_059812295.1 Mycobacterium sp. NGS63 | reverse complement strand
CTCGGGCACCGGCAACGTCGGAATCGGCAACTCGGGCACCGGAAACTGGGGCATCGGCAACCCGGGCATCGGCAACACGGGCCTCGGCAACGCGGGCACCCACAACACCGGCCTGTTCAACGCCGGGAACTTCAACACCGGCTGGGCCAACCCCGGCAGCTACAACTCCGGCGGCTTCAACGTCGGCAACACCAACTCCGGCAGCTTCAACATCGGCAACACCAACACCGGCGACTACAACCCCGGCAACATCAACACCGGCTTCTTCAACACCGGCAACGTCAACACCGGCGCGTTCGATTCGGGCAACTTCAACAACGGCTTCGGCATCTCGGGCAACAACGAGGGCCAGATCGCGATCAACCTGTCCTACACCACGCCGAGCGTCGTGATCAACCAGCAGATGATCGTCCCGGTGAACGAGGTAATGACGTTGGGCGGCATGGTCATTCCGGTCACCCAGAACATGGCGGTCTTCCCCCGGACCTACTACCTGGGCGGCCTGTTCTACATCGGCCCGATCAACCTCACGGCGTCCTACCTCACCGTTCCCACGGTGACGCTGGCCATCGGCGGTACGAATGTCAACATCCCCATCAGCATCGTCGGCGCGGTCGAAAGCCGCACCATCACCTTCCTCAACGTCCCCGCCGCGCCCGGCTTCGGCAACTCGACCACCAACCCGTCGTCGGGCTTCTTCAACTCCGGCGCCGGCGGCACCTCGGGGTTCCAGAACTTCGGCGCCGGCATGTCGGGGATGTGGAACAGCGGGCTGGCCAACGCGATCGGCAACTCGGGCCTGCAGAACTTCGGCTCGCTCGAGTCGGGCTGGGCGAACCTGGGCAACAGCGTGTCGGGCTTCTTCAACACCGGCACCGGAGCGCCGGCCAACCTCTCGGGGCTGTACAACATCGGCACCGACCTGTCGGGAATTTTCACCGGCAACGCCGGCACCGTCTTCAACGCCGGGCTGGCCAACGTCGGCCACCTCAACCTCGGCAACGCCAACATCGGCGACTTCAACTTCGGCAGCGGCAACATCGGCAGCTCGAATTTCGGCAGCGGCAACATCGGCGGGCTCAACTTCGGCAGCGGCAACATCGGCAGCGGCAACATCGGATTCGGTAACGCGGGCCCGGGTGTGACGGCCGCGCTGCGCGACATCGGCCTCGGCAACACCGGCTCGAACAACTTCGGGTTCGGCAACACCGGTGACGGCAACATCGGCTTCGGCAACACCGGCAACGGCAACATCGGCATCGGCCTGTCCGGGGACAACCTGCGCGGCTTCGGCGGATTCAATTCGGGCAGCGGCAATATCGGGCTGTTCAACTCCGGCACCAACAACGTCGGCATCGGCAACTCGGGCAACGGCAACTTCGGCATCGGCAACTCCGGCAGCTTCAACACCGGCGTCGGCAACGCCGGCAGCGTCAACACCGGCCTGTTCAACGCCGGGTCCGTCAACACCGGCATCGCCAACGCGGGCACCTACAACACCGGGATGTTCAACGCCGGCAGCACCAACACCGGCGTGGCCAACGTGGGCAACTACGACACCGGCGCCTACAACACCGGCAACTACAGCACCGGTTTCGCCAACCAGGGCAACATCGACACCGGCGCCTTCATCACCGGCAACATGGGCAACGGGTTCTTCTGGCGCGGCGACCAGCAGGGCCTGTGGGGCGCCAACTACGTCGTCCACGTCCCGCAGATCCCCGGGCACGTCACGGTGACCGCGCCCGTCAACATCCCCATCACCGCCGGCTTCACCAACACCCTCTACAGCGGAATCACCCTGCAGCAGATCCCCTTCGGGTTCACCATCAACATCGGGCTGCCGCTGCTCACCGGCACGGTCAATTCGCTGACGCTGCCGCCGATCACGGCGAGCGGCCCCTCGGTCACGTTCAACATCGGCGACCCCGGCGGCACCACCGTGGTGTCGATCCCGGCCACGTTCAGCATCGGCCCGGTCGACTGGACGCCGCTCAACTTCCCCACCGGCACAGGCTTTTTCAACTCCACCACCAGCCCGTCGTCGGGCTTCTTCAACGGCGGCACCGGAAGCCTGTCGGGCATCTCCAACATCGGCGCCAACCTGTCGGGCTTCCAGAACGTGGGCTCCGGGCTGTCCGGCTTCGTCAACTACGGCGCGCTGCAGTCGGGGCTGGCCAACCTCGGCAACACGGTGTCGGGCGTGTTGAACACGGGCATCGGCGCGCCGGCCAACCTTTCGGGCCTGTCCAACGTCGGCAGCAACCTCGCGGGTGTGTTCTACAGCCAGCTGCCGTCGCCCGGGACGTCGACGTTCAACATCGGCCTGGGCAACGTGGGCCACAACAACATCGGCTTCGGCAACGTCGGGGACAACAACATCGGCTTCGGCAACGTCGGCAGCTACAACCTCGGCAGCGGCAACCACGGGATGTTCAACCTCGGTTCCGGCAACACCGGCAGCTACAACCTCGGCCCGGGCAACCTGGGCAGCTACAACATCGGTCCCGGCAACCTGGGCAACTACAACATCGGCTTCGCCAACGCCGGCAACTCCAACCAGGGCTTCGCCAACACCGGAAACTTCAACCGGGGCCTGGCCAATACCGGCAACAGCGACGTCGGGATCGGGCTGACCGGCGACAACCAGCAGGGGTTCGGCGGCTGGAACTCGGGCAGCGGCAACACCGGCCTGTTCAACTCGGGCAGCGGCAACAGCGGCCTGTTCAACTCGGGCAGCGGCAACGTCGGGATCGGGAATGCCGGCAGCGGCAACTGGGGCATCGGCAACACCGGCCACACCAACACCGGCCTGTTCAACTCCGGCAACGTCAACACCGGAATCTTCAACTCCGGCAACGTCAATACCGGCGTCGGCAACGCCGGCAGCTACAACTCCGGCAGCTTCAACGCGGGCAGCTTCAACACCGGCGACGCCAACCCGGGCGCCTACAACACCGGCTACCTCAACACCGGCAACTACAACACCGGCCTGGCCAATTCGGGCAACGTCGACACCGGCGCCTTCATAGGCGGCAACTACAGCAACGGGTTGCTGTGGCGCGGCGACTACCAGGGCCTGTGGAGCGCCAGCTACACCAGCACCATTCCCGACACGGCCATCCCGGTGAAGCTCGATGTGCCGATCTTCCTCAACATCCCGGTCACCGGCAGGCTGGGCATCGTCAACATCCAGGGCTTCCGGATCCCGTCGCTCACCGTCGACCTGCAGGTCGTGGGCTTCGGGTTCACCGCGGTCACGGTCAGCCCGATCAACGTCCCGAGCCTGTCGATCTCGCTGCCCGCCATCGGCGGCAACATCGGCACCGGCCCCGGACCGCTGATCGACATCACCGGCAACGGCGGGCTGCTGCCCATCAAGATCCCGCTGCTGAACATCCCTGGCGGACCGGGCTTTTGGAACACGACCACCATTCCGTCGTCGGGATTCTTCAACTCCGGCACCGGCAGCGGCTCGGGCTTCGGTAATGTCGGGGCGAACTTCTCCGGGTTCTTCAACCTGGCCTCCGGCGTGGCGGGGCTTTCGGGCTACAAGAACTTCGGCGAGCTCGTGTCGGGGCTGTCCAACTTCGGCAACACCGTGTCGGGCTTCTTCAACACCAGCACGGTGGGGCTGTCGACGCCCGCCAACCTTTCCGGCCTCGAGAACATCGGCTCCAACATCGCGGGCCTGTTCAACAACAACCCGATCGTCAACGCGGGATTCGCGAACATCGGCTTGGGCAACGTCGGCGGCGGCAACACCGGCAACGGCAACTTCGGCTTCGGCAACCTCGGCAACGCCAACTTCGGCGACGGCAACCTGGGCAGCGGCAACTTCGGCAGCGGCAACTTCGGCCTGTCCAACGTCGGCTTCGGCAACCACGGCAACGCCAACACCGGCTGGGGCAACCTGGGCAACTACAACTTCGGCTTCGGCAACCTGGGCGACTACAACCGCGGCTTCGGCAACGCGGGCTCGGGCAACATCGGCTTCGGCAACACCGGCTCGGGCAACATCGGCATCGGCCTGTCGGGCAACGGCCAAATCGGTTTCGGCGGTTGGAATTCCGGCATCGGCAACACCGGCCTGTTCAACTCGGGCACGGGGAACGTCGGGCTGTTCAACTCCGGCACCGGCAACGTCGGCATCGGCAACTCCGGCACCGGCAACGCCGGCTTGTTCAACTCGGGCACCGCCAACACCGGCATCGGCAACGCCGGCACCGGCAACTGGGGGCTGGTCAACCCCGGCACTGGCAACACCGGCATCGGCAACGTCGGCACCTACAACACCGGCGCCTTCAACACCGGCAGCACCAACACGGGCGTCGGCAACCCCGGCAACTACAACACCGGCAGCTTCAACACCGGCGACACCAACACCGGCGACTTCAACGCGGGCAACTACAACACCGGCGAGTTCAACACCGGCAACTACAACACCGGAGTGGCGAACTCGGGCAACGTCGACACCGGCGCGTTCATCGCGGGCAACTATGACAACGGCATGTTGTGGCGCGGCGACTACCAGGGCCTGGTGGGCGGCCACGCCGAAATCGACATCCCGCAATTCCCGATCCTGACCTACGACATCAACATCCCGGTCAACATCCCCATCCACTTCAACCTGGGCTCGCTCGCGCTCAGCGGCTTCACCATCCCGGCCATCACGATGAACGCGTTGTACATCACCAACTTCAGCGTCGGGCCCATCACGATCCCGACCATCAACGGCACCCTGCCGATCGTGGACGTCACCATCGGCGGGCCCACCACCTCGATCCCGATCTCCATCCGCAGCGGCGCCGGGCCCATCAGCATCCCGCTGTTCGACCTCCCCGCGGCCCCCGGCTTCGGCAACTCGACCACCACCCCGTCGTCGGGCTTCTTCAACTCCGGCGTCGGCACCGCGTCGGGCTTCGGCAACTTCGGCGGCAACAACTCCGGGTTCTGGAACACCACCCTGGCGGCCCTGGGCAGCTCGGGCGTCCAGAACTTCGGCTCGCTGCAGTCGGGTTGGGCGAACCTGGGCAACACGGTGTCGGGCTTCTTCAACACCAGCGCGGCCAATCTCGCTACGCCGGGCCACATTTCGGGCCTGTACAACGCCGGCACCGACCTGGCCGGCGTGTTCAACGGGTCCGGCGGCACGGTCTTCAACGTCGGCCTCGCCGACCTCGGGCGCCTGAACGTGGGCTTCGGCAACATCGGCGATCTCAACCTCGGCAGCGGAAACCTGGGCAGCAACAACTTCGGTTTCGGCAACGTCGGCAGCTTCAACTTCGGCTCCGGCAACATCGGCAGCGGAAACTTCGGCTTCGGTAACGTCGGTCCCGGGCTGACGGCGGCGCTGCACAACATCGGCTTCGGCAACACCGGCTCGGGCAACGTCGGCTGGGGCAACACCGGTGACGGCAACTTCGGCTTCGGCAACACCGGCAACGGCAACATCGGCATCGGGATCACCGGCAACAACCAGATCGGGCTGGGCCCGCTGAACACCGGCCTCGCCAACATGGGCCTGTTCAACGTCGGCGACCACAACGTCGGGCTGTCCAACGCGGGCAACTTCAACCAGGGGCTCGCCAACACCGGCTCGGGCAACATCGGCGTGTTCAACTCGGGCAACGGCAACGTCGGCATCGGGCTGACCGGCAACGGCCAAATCGGTTTCGGCTCACTGAATTCGGGGCTGGCCAACACCGGCTTCTTCAACTCGGGCACGTCCAACACCGGGCTGTTCAACTCCGGCACCGGCAACATCGGCCTGTTCAACTCCGGCACCGGCAACATCGGCATCGGGAACATGGGCACCGGCGGCGTGGGCATCGGGCTGTCCGGCGTGGGCCAGGTGGGGATCGGCGGCACCAACTCGGGCAGCTTCAACATCGGCCTGTTCAACTCGGGCACCGGCAACGTCGGGATCGGCAACTCCGGCACCGGCAACTGGGGCATCGGCAACTCCGGCACCGGCAACACCGGCATCGGCAACACGGGCACGTTCAACTCGGGCCTCTTCAACGCCGGGAACTTCAACAGCGGATTGGCCAACCCGGGCAACTACAACACGGGCCTGTTCAACATCGGCAACTTCAACACGGGTTTCGCCAACCCGGGCAACTACAACACCGGCAGCTACAACACCGGCGACTACAACTCCGGGGTGGCCAACGCCGGTAACTACGACACCGGCGCCTTCAACACCGGCAGCATGGACAACGGCTTCCTGTGGCGCGCCGACCGGCACGGCCTGCTGTCGGCCAACTACACCATCACGGTCAAGGAGATCCCGGCCTTCCTCAACGTCGACATCCCGATCAACATCCCCATCAAGGGCACGATCACCGACGTCAACATTCCCGCGGTCACCATCCCGGCGATCCCGGCGAGCGGGACGGTGGACCTGGCGATCGTCAAGGGCACCGTCTTCGCCCCGATCGGCCCGATCACCATCCACGGCGGCGACGCCAACGCCCCGTCGAACACGCCCATCACCATCGACTTCGGCACCCAGCCCGCGATCAACATCAACATCGGCAATCCCGACGGCTCGACGGTCATCCACATCGTGGGCACCGCCGGCATCGGGCCCGCCATCATCCCGCTGATCAACATGCCGGCGATGCCGGGGCTGTTCAACGCCACGGTCAACCCGTCGTCGGGGTTGCTCAACTGGGGCGCCGGGCCGTCGTCGGGCTTCCAGAACTTCGGCGCCTACAGCTCGGGCTTCTTCAACTACGCCGTTGGGGCCCTGGGCAATTCGGGCTTCCAGAACTACGGCTCGCTGCAGTCCGGCTTCGCCAACCTCGGCAACACCATCTCCGGGCTGTTCAACACCGGCACCGGGATACCGGCCAACGTCTCCGGCTTCGACAACATCGGCACCAACCTGGCCGGCTGGTTCCAGAACGGCGTGACGCAGACGACCGGCTTCAACGTCGGCCTGGCCGACCACGGGTTCTGGAACTTCGGCGGCGCCGACCTCGGCAACTACAACGTCGGCAACGGCAACATCGGCAGCTTCAACGTCGGCAACGGCAACGTCGGCAGCCACAACTTCGGCGGCGGCAACGTCGGCGGCAACAACTTCGGATTCGGCAACTTCGGCAGCGGCAACATCGGTTTCGGCAACGTCGGCCCGGGGCTGACGGCGGCCCTGCAGAACATCGGCTTCGGCAACACCGGCAGCTTCAACGTCGGCTTCGGCAACACCGGCAACGGCAACATCGGGTTCGGCAACACCGGCAACGGCAACATCGGGATCGGCCTGTCCGGCGACGCCCTCACCGGATTCGGTGGCTGGAACTCCGGCAGCGGAAACATCGGGCTGTTCAACTCGGGCACCAACAACATCGGGTTCTTCAACTCCGGCAACGGAAACTGGGGCATCGGCAACGCCGGCAGCTTCAACACCGGGATCGGCAACACCGGCAGCACCAACACCGGCTTGTTCAACACCGGGCTGGTCAACACCGGCATCGCCAACGCCGGCAACTTCAACACGGGATTCTTCAACCCCGGCAACGTCAACACTGGCAGCTTCAACCCGGGCAACTACAACTCCGGCGACTTCAACCCCGGCAACTACAACACCGGGTACTTCAACACCGGCAACTCCAACACCGGCATCGGCAACTCCGGCAACGTCGACACCGGCGCCTTCATCTCGGGCAGCTACAGCAACGGCTTCTTCTGGCGGGGCGACTACCAGGGGCTGGGCGGCTTCTCCTACTCGACCACGATCCCCGAAATCCCCTGGCACTACGACGTGAAGTCCGACATCGAGATTCCGATCCAGGGCACCATCAACGCCGTCACCCAGGACATGTTCACCATTTCGCAGTTCCCGATACCGATCAGCCTGGAGACCACGATCTGCCTGCTCTACATCCCGTTCGTCGGGTGCGTGCTGCCGGTGTCGTTCACGGTCCCGATCACCACCGTCAACGTCGGTCCCTTCACCGTCGGGTCGAGCGTCGTCAACCCGCAGACCCCGATCGACATGGTCTTCACGCAGAACATCGACATGCCCGGCAACGGGAACCTGGGCCCGTTCACCTTCGGCTTCGGCTGGCAGCAGAGCCCGGGATTCTTCAACACGACGACGACCCCGTCGTCGGGCTTCTTCAACTCCGGGGCGGGCGGCGCGTCGGGCTTCCTCAACGACGCCGGGGGCGCCGTGTCGGGCTTCGCCAACAACTTCGCCCAGGAGTCCGGCCTGTTCAACAGTGGCGGCCAAGGGATTTCGGGCCTGCAGAACGTCGGGACGCTGGAATCGGGCTGGGCGAACCTGGGAAACTTCATGTCGGGCTTCTACAACACGAGCATGCTCAACCTGGCGACGCAGGCCTTCGTCTCCGGGTTCGCGAACTTCGGCAGCCAGCTCTCCGGGGTGCTCAACGGCGCCCCGGTGCCGTAGGCGGTTATCCGCGCCCGCGGGACGGCTTGCGCGGCTGCCACACCACCAGCGCGGTGCTCTTGGGCACCACCGCCACGTCGCGGCGCTGGCCGGCGCGCAGCACGGCCAGCTCGTCGGTGAGTTCCTTGACGCGCGACTGCAGCGCCTCCACCTGGTTGGTCAGCTCGATGATGCGCTTGATGCCGGCCAGGTTGACGCCCTCGTCCTGCGACAGCCGCTGCACCTCACGCAGCAGGTCGACGTCGTGTTCCGAATAGCGCCGTCCCCCACCGGAAGTGCGCCTCGGGCTGACCAGCCCAAGGCGGTCGTAGGTGCGCAGGGTCTGCGCGTGCATGCCGGCCAGTTCGGCGGCAACCGAAATCAGGAAGGTCCGGGCCTCGTCCTGGCCCCGGCTTCTGGGATTCCTAGCCATTAGCGATTACCTGCCCATCCCGCGCGCGGATTGAAGCCACTGGACCGCTCGGCCGCCGCGTAGGCCTCGAGCGCCTCGGCGGCGCCGCCCTCCAGGTTCGGCGGCACCGCGACCTTGACCGTGACGAGCAGGTCCCCGCTGCCGCCGCCACGCTTGGGCACACCGCGCCCGCGCACCCGCAGGATACGGCCGTCGGCGGTGCCCTTGGGCACCCGCACACCGACCTTGCCGTCCAGCGTCGGAACCGAAAGCGTTGAACCCAAGGCCAATTCGGCGAAGCTCACCGGCACGGTGACCGTCAAGTCGTCGCCGTCGCGGCCGAACACCTTGTCCGGCCGCACGTGCACCGTCACATACAGGTCACCCGACGGCGCGCCGCGCAGCCCCGCCTCGCCCTGCCCGGGCAGCCGGATGCGCTGCCCGTCCTCGACGCCCGGCGGGATGCGCACGTTGATGGTGCGGGTGCGGGTGGTCACCCCGGTGCCCTTGCACTCGTCGCAGGGGTGCTCGATGATCGAGCCGCTGCCCCGGCAGTCGGTGCAGGGCTCGGAGAAACCGAACGCGCCCTGGTTGCGGTTGATCACGCCGGATCCGTTGCACGACGGGCACACCTTCGGGCTGGTGCCCGGGCGCGCGCCGCTGCCATGGCAATTCGTGCACGGCGCCGGGCTGGTCAGCCGCAGCGGCATCGCGACGCCCTTGGCCGCCTCGACGAAGTCCAGCTCCGTCTCGGTCTCCAGGTCGTTGCCGCGCCGCGGCCGGCTGGGCCGGGGACTGGCGCCGCGCCCGAACAGCCCGCCGAACAGGTCGCCGATGTTGCTGCCGCCGCTGCGGCCGGCGGCGTCGAACAGGTCGCTCAGGTTGAAGTCGGCGCCATCGCCACCGACGTTGAAGCTGAAACCGCCGCCCCCGGTGTCGAACCGGCGGCCGCCGAAACCGCCGCCCGCGAACAGGCGGCGGGTCTCGTCGTACTCCTTGCGCTTGGCCGGATCCGACAGCACGTTGTGCGCCTCCGACACCGCCTTGAACCGCTCGCCGGCGGCCGGGTTGTCGGGATTCGCATCCGGGTGCAGGTCGCGCGCCAGCTTGCGGTAGGCGCGCTTGATCTCTTCCGGGCTGGCGTCAGAGGAGACGCCCAGCTCCTTGTAGAAGTCCTTTTCGACCCATTCACGCTGGGCCATTCCGCGTCACCCCCTCTCACCTTTCGCTATCCATTTGTGTTGATTCTGGGCCTATTCACCGGCGGTGTCGGCCATATCGTCCGTGTCGGGCCCGATTTCGGTGTCTTTCGACTCGTCCGGGATGGTGTCGACGACGGCGACCATGGCGTGGCGCAGCACCTGCTCGCCGAGCTTGTAGCCCTGGCGCATGACGGTGCCGATCACCGGCGTGGAGCCTTCGCCGCCGTCGCCCTCATGCTGGACGGCCTCGTGCAGGACGGGATCGAACTCCTCGCCCTCCTCGCCGAACGCCGTCAGGCCCAGCCCGGTCAGCGCGCCCATCAGCTTGTCGGCCACCGACTTCAGCGGGCCCGACTCGAGGTCGCCGTGCTGGCGGGCCCGGTCGAGATCGTCGAGCACGCCGAGCAATTGGCTGACGACGGAGGCCTTGGCCCGGTCGGCCGCGGCCTGCTGGTCACGCAGCGCCCGCTTGCGGTAGTTGGTGAAGTCGGCCTGTACGCGTTGCAGGTCGGCGGTCAGCTCGACGACCTTGGCCTGCGCGTCGCCCGTCGTGCCGGCGGGGCCGGCCCCTCCCGGCTGAGCGCCTGGCTCAGCGCCGGGAGGGACGTGCCGCACTTCGCCCGTCTCGGGATCGATGCGCCGCTTGTCGGTGATCGTTACCTGTTCCGGGTTCGGGTTTCCGTCCGTCACTTGGCCTCCCGGTCGTCGTCGACCACCTCCGCGTCCACGACGTCGTCGGCCGATCCGGACGGTCCGGCGTCAGCGCCACCGGCTTGGGCGCCCTCGGCCTGGGTGGCCTCGTAGATCGCCTGCCCCAGCGCCTGCGACTCCTGGCCCAGCTTCTCCATCGCCGACTTGATCGCGGAGATGTCGCTGCCGCCCAGCGCCGACTTGGCCTCGGCCACAGCGGCGTCCACCTTGTTCAGGGTGTCCTCGGGGACCTTCGAGCCGCCCTCGGCTTCCCTTTGCTCCTTGACGAATTTCTCCGTCTGGTAGACCAGCGTCTCGGCCTGGTTGCGGATGTCGGCCTCCTCGCGACGCTTGCGGTCCTCCTCGGCGTGCGCCTCGGCGTCCTTGATCATCCGGTCGATCTCCTCCTTGGACAGGCCGGAGCCCTCCTGGATCTTGATCGTGTTCTCCTTGCCGGTGCCCTTGTCCTTGGCCGTGACGTGCACGATGCCGTTGGCGTCGATGTCGAAGGTGACCTCGATCTGCGGGACGCCGCGCGGGGCCGGCGGGATGCCGGTCAGCTCGAAGGAGCCGAGCAGCTTGTTGTGCGAGGCGATTTCACGCTCACCCTGATAGACCTGGATCTGCACCGACGGCTGGTTGTCGTCGGCCGTGGTGAAGGTCTCCGACCGCTTGGTCGGGATCGTGGTGTTGCGCTCGATGAGCTTGGTCATCACGCCACCCTTGGTCTCGATGCCGAGGCTCAGCGGCGTAACGTCAAGCAGCAGAACGTCTTTCACCTCACCCTTGAGGACACCCGCCTGCAGCGCGGCACCCACGGCCACGACCTCGTCGGGGTTGACACCCTTGTTGGGCTCCTTGCCGCCGGTGAGCTCCTTGACCAGCTCGGTCACTGCGGGCATGCGGGTGGAACCACCCACCAGCACCACGTGGTCGATCTCCGAGACCGAGATGCCGGCGTCCTTGATCACCGACTGGAACGGCTGACGGGTGCGGTCCAGCAGATCCTGGGTGATCTTCTGGAACTCCGCGCGGGTCAGCTGCTCGTCGAGGAACAGCGGGTTCTTGTCCGCGTCAACAGTGATGTAGGGCAGGTTGATCGACGTGCTCTGGCTCGAGCTGAGCTCGATCTTGGCCTTCTCGGCGGCCTCACGCAGCCGCTGCATCGCCATCTTGTCCTTGGTCAGGTCGATGCCGCTGGTGCCCTTGAACTTGTCGACCAGCCACTCGACGACGCGGTCGTCCCAGTCGTCGCCACCGAGGTGGTTGTCACCGCTGGTGGCGCGGACCTCGACCACACCCTCGCCGATCTCGAGCAGCGAGACGTCGAACGTACCGCCACCGAGGTCGAAGACGAGGATGGTCTGCTCCTTCTCGCCCTTGTCCAGGCCGTAGGCCAGGGCCGCGGCGGTGGGTTCGTTGACGATGCGCAGCACGTTCAGGCCGGCGATCTGGCCGGCCTCCTTGGTCGCCTGACGCTGGGCGTCGTTGAAGTAGGCGGGCACGGTGATGACCGCGTCGGTGATGTCCTCACCGAGGTAGGCCTCCGCATCGCGCTTCAGCTTCATCAGCACGCGCGCGCTGATCTCCTGCGCGGTGTACTTCTTGTCGTCGATCTCGACGGACCAGTCGGTGCCCATGTGCCGCTTCACCGACCGGATGGTCCGGTCGACGTTGGTGACGGCCTGGTTCTTGGCGGGCTGGCCGACCAGCACCTCGCCGTTGCGCGCGAACGCGACGATCGACGGCGTCGTCCGCGAGCCCTCGGAGTTGGCGACGACCACGGGGTCACCGCCCTCGAGCACTGCGACGACGGAGTTGGTGGTCCCGAGGTCGATACCGACCGCACGAGCCATAGTGATTCCTCCTGAGTGTGTAGAGCTTTTGTGGTGGCACTATGCTGAGTGAACCACGCTCAAGACTGCCCTCGCGGGCTCCCTGGTGTCAAGCCAAGGTTGAGCCTTGATCACTCAACTTGTTGACCATGTTAACGGTGGGTGCCGCGGTCTTGTTCCCGGGGGTGTACCGGGTGTGAATCCTTGGCTTTGGGCGTGAATGCTGGGCGGGAAAATCGGCCGGAGCCCGCCACTGGCTCACACTCGACGCCCTGGGCTCACACTCGATGCCCCACGCTCCGGGATCATCTCCTCGATCAGCGACAGCACGGCCCGGGTGGCCGCGCTGGCCGGGCGGAAAGCGGACGTCGCGACGTACAGCCGCCAGGTGAGGTCGTGGTCGGAGACGCTCACAGTGGCCAGGCCCGCATCGCCGATCTCGTCGAGGATGAACCGGCTCAGAAAGCCGATGCCCAGGCCGTTGCGGATGTGGGTCGCGGTGGTGGCGATGTCGGCGACCTCGAGGGCGATCGTGCGCGGCACCCCGGCCGCGGCGAAGGCCCGGTCGACCACGGCCCGGTTGCCGTACCCCGGCGGGCCGTCGACGAACGACATGCCGGCCAGCTCGGCCAGGGTCACCGACTCCCGCCCGGCCAGCGGATGGCTCGCGGGGACGACCAGCAGCAGCTGGAAGGCCGCCACCAGCCGGGTGTGCAGGTCGGCCGGCGGCCCGTCGGGGAACACGACCAGGGCGACGTCGAGGTCGCCGTCGCGCAGTTGCTGCGCCAGGCCCGCGGAACCGGCCCGGGCGGAACGCAATTGGACCAGCACGCCGGGATGCCGGGCGTGCAGGTCGGCCAGCAGGGTCGGCAGGTCGATGACGTTGATCGACGTCAGCGTCCCCAGGGTGACGGTCCCGCGGATGGCGCCGTTGGCGGCGGCGACGGCGTCCTTGGCAGCGCGCGCGGCGTCGACGGTCGCGCGGGCGTGGGGCGCCAGCTCCTGTCCCGCCGGCGTGAGCGCCACCCCCGCCGGGCCGCGGACGAACAGCTGCGCGCCCAGTTCGCGTTCGAGCGCCTTGATCGTGGCCGACACCCCGGACTGGACGACGTGCAGCCTCTTGGCGGCCCGGGTGAAGCTCAGCGTGTCCGCCACGGCGAGGAAATAGTCCAGCTGGCGAAGCTCCACCGAGCCATTATCACCGCTGGTGATGGCCGCCATCAAAAAATGTCGTTGGCGCCTGACGAGCCTGTCAATTTAACGTTTGTCTAACTAACTTCGCGTCGATCCCACTCCCCTCAAACGGACGGTGCGCCCCTATGAATTTGTCGGCCCCCAGCCTGACCAGGACCCGGACCCGCTGGTCCTCGGCGTCCACCGACGACCAATTCGTCGTGGAAAACCCCGCCACGGGCCAGACCGTGACCATCGTGCAGGGCGCCGGGCCGGACGAGGTCGACCAGGCCGTCCGCCGGGCCCACGCCGCGCACCTGCGCTGGAAGCAGCGCCCGGCGCGCGAGCGCGGCCGGCACCTGCGCCAGATCGCCGAGGTGCTGCGCGCCCACGCCGACGAGATCGCCGAGCTCGAGACGCTCGAGATGGGCAAGCCGATCACCCAGGCGCGCAATTTCGACGTGGAAGCCGCGATCGCCAGCTTCGAGTACTTCGGCAGCCTGGTGGAGGTGCTGCCCAGTCAGGCCCGCGACTACGGTCCGGTGCTGGATCTGACGACGCTGGAGCCCTACGGGGTGATCGCGGCCATCGTGCCGTTCAACTGGCCGCCCATTCACACCGCCGGCAAGATCGCGCCGGCGCTGGCCGTCGGCAACGCCGTCGTGCTCAAACCGCCGGAGCAGGCGCCCTCGGTGGTGTTGCGCATGGTCGAGCTGATCCAGTCGGTGCTGCCGGACCGGGTGGTGGAGGCGGTGCCGGGCAAGGGCGAGGTGGGCGCCGCGCTGGCCGGGCATCGGTTGGTGGGCAAGGTGTCGTTCACCGGCTCGCCCAGGACGGGCGCGGCGGTGCTGCGGACCGCGGCCGGCAACCTCACTCCGACGCTGATGGAGCTCGGTGGGAAGAACCCGCTGGTGGTCTTCGACGACGCCAGCCTGCCCGAGGCGCTGCTGGCCGCTGTCGACGGCGGCTTCTTCAATCAGGGCGAGGCGTGCACCGCGGCATCGCGAATCCTGGTGCAGGACAACGTCTATGCGGAGTTCGAGGCGAAGCTGTGCGCGGCGGTGAGCCGGCTGCGCGTGGGCGACGGCGCCGACCCCGCCACCGACGTCGGGCCGCTGGTCACCCGCCGGCAGCAGAAGCAGGTGCTGGACTACCTCACCATCGGCGAGGCCGAGGGCGCCCGCGTCGCCGCCCAGGCGCCGCTGCCCGACGATCCCCGGCTGGCCGAGGGCTTCTACGTCGCGCCGACCGTGCTGACCGGCGTCACCCCCGCGATGCGGGTGGCGCGCGAGGAGATCTTCGGCCCGGTGGTCGCCCTGATGCCGTTCACCGACGAGGACGAGGCGGTGCGCATCGCCAACGCCACGCCGTTCGGTCTGGTCGCGTCGGTCTTCACCCAGGACAGCGACCGGGCGCTGCGGGTGAGCCGGCGCATCCGGGCCGGGACCGTCTTCGTCAACAACTATCACCGGATTTCGCTCGGCACGGGTTTCGGCGGCGTCGGCCACAGCGGGTTCGGCCGCGAGCACGCCCAGGAGACGCTGGCGGAGTACGGATACACCAAGACGATCCGGTTGGCGGCCAAGCGCGACGAACTGCCGTATTGGAGCGCCGCCGCCCGGGTGCTGGCGGGCTAGTGCGCACGATAGCACTCGAAGAGCATTACGCCACAACGGAATTCCTGACCGGCCCCGGCCGCTGGCTGGCCTCGCGCACCGGAATCGTCGGGCCCATCAGCGATCTCGGTGACGGCCGCATCGCGGCGATGGACGACGCCGGCGTCGAGGTGGCGGTGCTGTCGCTGGCCGCGCCCGGCGTGGAGCAGCTCGACGGCCCGGAAGCCGTTGGGCTGGCGCGCGCCTGCAACGACGAGCTCGCCGCGGCGGTCGAAAGATACCCGGACCGGCTGGCCGGGTTCGCCGCCCTGCCGATCAGCGCGCCGGAGGAGGCGGCCGACGAACTCGAGCGCGCGGTGCGCGGGCACGGCTTCGTCGGCGCGGTGATCAACGGGCACAGCCGGGGCCGCTACCTCGACGACCCGTTCTTCGACCCGGTCCTGTCGCGTGCGGCCGCGCTGCGGGTGCCGATCTACCTGCACCCGACCATCCCGCCGCCGGGCGTCATCGAGGCCTGCTACGCGGGGTTCTCCGCCGAGGTGACCTTCGCGCTGGCCACCGTGGGCTGGGGTTGGCACATCAACACCGCCACGCACGTGCTGCGCGTGATCCTCGGCGGCGTGTTCGACCGCTACCCCGAGCTGCAGTTCGTGATCGGGCACATGGGCGAGGCGACGTCGTTCATGCTGCCGCGCTTCGACGCGACGCTGCGGCCGGAACTGACCGGGTTGCGGCACCCGGTCAGCACCTATCTGCGGCGCAACCTCAACTACACCTTCGCCAACTTCAACGACGAGCCGACCTACGCCAACCTCGTCGCGCAGGTCGGCGTCGAACGCGTGTGCTTTTCGGCCGACTACCCGTTCGGGTCGATGCGCGCCGCCCGGGAGTTTTTCCACGGCCTGCCGCTGAGCGAGCACGAGCGCGCGCTGATCGGCCACCGCAACGCCGAACGGCTGCTGGGCCTCTGACCCCGGTTTGCTGTTAGCGCGCAGGCGCCGCGGCCATGGATTAGCCTGAGCTTTCCCGAAGTCACCACGGCAGGAGCTCGATGCCATCGCCAGACAGCGCCGCCGCGCGGCTCGCACGCGAAGACACGGGCTATCACAAGGGCCTGAAGAACCGGCAGATCCAGATGATCGCCCTTGGCGGCGCCATCGGGACCGGGCTGTTTCTGGGTTCCGGCGGGCGGCTGGCCTCGGCGGGGCCCGGCCTGTTCCTGGTCTACGGGGTTTGCGGTGTCTTCGTGTTTCTGATCCTGCGCGCGCTCGGCGAGCTGGTGCTGCACCGCCCGTCGTCGGGGTCGTTCGTGTCCTACTCCCGCGAATTCTTCGGGGAGAAGCTGGCGTTCGTCGCCGGCTGGATGTACATCCTCAACTGGTCGATGACCGGGATCGTGGACACGACGGCGATCGCGCACTACTGCCACTACTGGAAGGCGTTTCAGGCCATCCCGCAGTGGACGCTGGCGCTGATCGCCCTGGTTCTGGTGTTGTCGATGAACCTGATCTCGGTCAAGGCCTTCGGTGAGCTGGAGTTCTGGGCCTCGTTGATCAAGGTGCTGGCGCTGGTGACGTTCCTCGTCGTCGGCGCGGTCTTTTTGATCGGGCGCTTCAAGGTCGACGGTCAAGACACCGGGACCGGGTTGTGGGACAGCCATTCCGGGCTGCTGCCCGCCGGGCTGCTGCCGTTGGTGCTCGTCACCTCGGGGGTGGTGTTCGCTTACGCCGCAATCGAATTGGTCGGCATCGCGGCCGGGGAAACGGAGAACCCGGAGAAGATCATGCCGCGCGCGATCAACTCGGTGGTGTTCCGCATCGCCGTGTTCTACATCGGCTCGACCGTGCTGCTGGCCCTGCTGCTGCCCTACACCGCCTACCGCGACCACGTCAGCCCGTTCGTGACGTTCTTCTCCAAGGTCGGTTTCTCCGGCGCGGGCAGCGTGATGAACCTGGTGGTCCTCACCGCCGCGCTGTCCAGCCTGAACGCGGGCCTGTATTCCACGGGCCGCATCCTGCGGTCGATGGCGATCAACGGCAGCGGCCCGAAATTCACCGCGCCGATGTCGAAAAACGGTGTGCCGTACGGCGGGATCCTGCTGACCAGCGCGGTGGGTTTGTTGGGCATCGTGCTCAACGCGGTCAAGCCGAGCCAGGCCTTCGAGATCGTGCTGCACATCGCCGCGGTGGGCATCGTGTTCGCCTGGGGCACGATCGTGGCGAGCCAGCTGCAGCTGTACCGATGGGCCAAGGCCGGCAGGTTGGAGCGGCCGAGCTTCCGGATGCCGCTGTCCCCGTACAGCGGCTATCTCACGCTGGCCTTCCTGCTGGGCGTGGTGATCCTGATGTTGTTCGACCGGGTGCAGGGCCCATGGCTGCTCGGCGCGATGGTCGTCGGCGTGCCCGCCCTCGTCGGGGGTTGGTTCCTGGTCCGCCACCGGGTGAGCGCGGCCGCCCAGGACACCGCCGTGCCGGCCTAAGGCTCATCGATGTCTTCGCCGCCGGCGAGGTCGCCGCACTCGACGGCCTCGACGTCCCCGCGGTCGCGCAGGTAGGCCCCCGCGCCGCGGTCCCCCGAGATCCGGGCCAGCACCTCGGGCCAGTGCCGGCGCGCCAGCACCACCGGGTGGCCGGGCCGGTCGGCGAAGCACGCGCGCGCCAGGCCGCCGGGCGAATCCGCCGCGCGGGCCAGGACCCGCGCCACCACCGCAGGGCCGACGTCGGGGGTGTCGACGACGTGCAGCACCGCGAAGTCGGCGTCCCTGCGGCCGGCCTCGGCCAGCCCGGCGCGCACCGAGGCGCTCAGCCCGTCGCGCCAGTCCGGTGCCACGACCGCGGTGGCCCCGGGCGGGACGGTGACCTCCGCGGCCCCCAAAACGACGACGACAGCGGCGCAGCCGCCGTCGCGCAGTGCCCCGACCGCGGTCTCCAACCAGCCGTCTACCAGCACTTTCGGCTTGCCGTAGCGCCGCCCCGCGCCCGCGGCGAGCAGCACCCCGACATGGCGTGGCTCGCGCGGCGCCGAACCCATCGACTGCGATAACGGCACTCTCCTATGATGACATTCAGCTTCTCATCGAGCGACAACGAGATGGAGTGCCAATGTCGGACACGATCGCGCCCCGGTACGCCGGCACCCGCGTCCAGCGGGTGGAGGACCTCCGGTTGCTGACGGGCCGCGGCGGCTTCGTCGACGACATCTCGCGGCCCGGCATGCTGCACGCCTGCTTCGTGCGCAGCCCGTTCGCGCGCGCGAAGATCAACGGCATCGACGCCTCGGCGGCGCTGGCGCTGCCCGGGGTGCGCGCGGTGTTCACCGCCGCCGACCTCAACCCCGACGTCAAGGAGGCGTGGCACGCGGTCGCGGGCAAGGACGTCCCCGACACCCCGCGCCCGCCGCTGGCCGAGGGCGAGGCGAAGTTCGTCGGCGACCCGGTCGCGCTGATCGTCGCCGAGAGCCGCTACATCGCCGAGGACGCGCTGGAACTGGTCGACGTCGACTACGAGCCGCTGCCGGCCATCGTCGACTTCACCCAGGCGCAGTCCTCGGAGGTGTTGGTGCACGACACCTACGCGGACAACGTGGCGGGCGGCATGGGCGGCGCGCCGCCGGACGAAGAGGTCTTCGCCTCCGCGGCGTGCGTGGTGAAAGAGAACATCTACCAACAGATCTACGCGCCGGTGCCGATCGAGACCCGCGGGCTGGTCGTGGAGTGGGAGGCGGCCTCCGGGGAGCTCACCCTGTGGGCGTCCACGCAGACGCCGCACGAGCTGCGGGCGTTCTGCGCGCGGCTGTTGGGCATTGCGGCGCAACGGGTTCGGGTGATCATGCGCGACACGGGCGGGGCCTTCGGGCAGAAGGTGGTCCCGATGCGCGAGGACATGTGCATCATGCTGGCCGCCCGCAAGGTGCCGGCGGCGCTGAAGTGGATCGAGGACCGGCGCGAGAACCTGATGTCGGCGGGCCAGGCCCGCCACGTCGACGGCACCGGCCGGCTGGCGTTCGACGCGGAGGGCAACATCGCGGCCGTCGACATCGACTTCGTCCAGGACATCGGCGCCTACCCGACGCCGTACCCGGTGCTGACCACCGCGGCGATCGGCATGTTCTTCCCCGGTCCCTACCGCGTGCCCAAGGCCAGCTTCAACTACAAGACCGTCTTCACCAACACCAGCGGCCTGGCCGCCTACCGCGGCCCCTGGCAGTACGAGACGCTGGCGCGCGAGATCCTGCTCGACGTCGCCGCGCGCAAGATGAACATGGACCCCGTCGAGCTGCGCCGGCGCAACCTGCTGCGCCGCGACGAGATGCCCTACTTCAACCCCAACGGCATGCCGTACGACCACGTCGCCCCCAGCGAGACGTTCGAGCAGGCCGTGAAAATCCTTGACCACGAAGGGTTTCGCAAGGAACAGCGCGAGGCGCTGGCCCAGGGCCGCTACCTGGGCCTGGGTTTCTCGGCCTACATCGAGCCGACCGGCGCGGCGACGGGCCACCTGGCCACCGAGGGCTGCACGGTGCGGATGGAGCCGACGGGCAAGATCAACGTCTACGTCAACGGCGGCTCGAGCGGTAACAGCCTGGAAACCACCGTGATTCAGCTGACCGCCGACGCGCTGGGCGCCGACATCGACGACGTCTCCACCATCCAGGGCGACACCGCGATCACGCCGTACGGCGCCGGGACCCAGGGCAGCCGCAGCGGGCCGATGACCGCCGGCGCGGTCGAGGAGGCCGGCGGGATCCTGCGCGAGAAGATCGTGGCGCTGGCCGCCCAGCATTTGAAGGTGGCGGAATCCGAAGTGGTGCTGGCGCATTCGACCGCCGCGGTGCGCGGCGACCCGTCGCGGCAGGTGACCTTCGGGGAGCTGGCCTACGTCGCGTACTACTCGCCGCAGGCGCTGCCGCCGGGCATGTCGCCCGAGCTGGAGGCCAGCGCCCGCTACGTCGCCAAGGCGCCCATCCTGTGGTCCAACGCGACGCACGCCTGCACCTGCGAGGTGGACGTGGCCACGGGCAAGGTCACGCTGCTGCGCTACATCGTCAGCGAGGACGTGGGCCCCATGATCAACCCGGCCATCGTCGAGGGCCAGATCGCCGGCGGCACCGTGCAGGGCATCGGCGGCGCGCTGATGGAGGACATGGCCTACGACGACGACGGCAACCCGCTGGCCACCACGTTCGTCGACTACCTGCTGCCGACGGCCACCGAGGTGCCGCCCATCGAATTCGGGCACGTCGAGATCCCCGGCCCCGGGCCCGGCGGGTACAAGGGCGCCGGCGAGGGCGGGGCCATCGGCTCGGTGCCCGCGGTGATCAACGCCATCAACGACGCGCTCGCGCCGCTGGGGGTCACGATCACCCGGCTGCCGGCCAGCCCCGCGTCCATCGCGGCGCTGCTGAACGAGGCGGCCCAGTGAAGCCCGCCGCGTTCGACTACCACCGCCCCGACACCATCGAGGACGCGGTGCGCCTGCTGGCCGAGCTGGGCGACGACGCGAAAATCATTGCGGGCGGGCAAAGTCTGGTCCCGATGCTGTCGATGCGCCTGGCGTACTTCGACCACCTCATCGACATCTCGAGGCTGAGCGAGCTGCGCGGCATCGAGGCGCGGGGCTCGGAGCTGTGGATCGGCGCGGGCACCACCGAGGCCGTCGTGGGCGCCGACGCCCAAGTGCGCCAAGCGGTTCCGTTGCTGAGCCGCGCGACGCCGTACGTCGGGCACTTCCAGATCCGCAACCGCGGCACGCTGGGCGGCTCGGTCGCCCACGCCGACGCCGCCGGCGAATACCCGGCGGCCGCTCTGGCGCTGGACGCGGTGATCGAGGTGCGCTCCCCGCGCGGGCGGCGCGAGATCGCCGCCGCGGACTTCTTCGTCGGGCTGTGGGAGACCACGATGGAACCCGACGAGGTGCTGACCGGGGTGCGGTTCCCGGTGCGGAACGGCCGGTCGGGGTTCGCGATCCACGAATTCTCGCGCCGCCACGGCGATTTCGCGATCGCGGGCGCGCTGGTCGCCGTCTCGCTCGACGACGACAACCGGGTGTCGCGCTGCGGGATCGGGCTGCTGGGCCTCGGTGCGACCCCCCGGCGCGCGGCGGCGGCCGAGGCCGCGGTGATCGGCAAGCCGATCGGCGAGCTGGTGCCCGAGGAGATCGGCCGGGCCGCGATGACCGGGCTCGACGACATCCCGAGCGACCTGCAGGGCTCGGCCGACTACCGCACCCAGGTGGGCGCCGCCATGGCCGCGCGCGCCTGGACCGAAGCCATCGAGGAAGCGAGGGCGGGCAATGCCTGAACAACCGGTCCAGCTGTCGGTGAACGACACCCCGATCACCGCCACCGTCGAACCGCGCATGACGCTGGCGGACTTTTTGCGCGACAAGTGCGGTCTGACCGGCACCCACCTCGGTTGCGAGCACGGGTCGTGCGGCGCATGCACGGTGCTGGTGGACGGCGCGGCCGTGCGGTCGTGCCTGATGTTCGCCGTCCAGGCCGACGGCCTGGAGGTGACGACGGTCGAGGGCGTCGCGGCGCCGGACGGCACCCTCTCGCCGGTGCAGTCGGCGCTGCGGGAGTGCCACGGGCTGCAATGCGGTTTCTGCACACCGGGTTTTGTGATGTCGCTGACCGCGCTGCTGCGCGACAACCCCGACCCCACCGACGACGAGATCCGCGAGGGGATCTCCGGGAACTTCTGCCGCTGCACCGGTTATCAGGGCATCGTCGCCGCCGCGCATCGCGCGGCCGAGCTGCAATCGGTCACGCAGCGGTAAACCTGCGCCATCGACTCGGCATCGATAAGCCCGCGGTTACAGTAACTTTCGCGGTGCCATGCGTACTCTATGCGCTGAGATCGGGGATTTTCTCAGGAGCGGCGGGTGCAGGTATCGCAACAGGCACGGCGAAGTCTGGCCGGGTGCTCGGTGCTGCTGGCCGGACTCGCGATGGTGTCGGGCTGCAGCTCCGTGATCGATGGCAAGCCGGTCGCAACGCCCGGCACGGGGCCGACCGAGCCCACCTTTCCCACGCCGCGGCCCACCACGGCGACGCCGGCGCCCGGCAGCCCCTCCCCCGCCCCGCCGCCGGGCCCGGGCGGCCCGACCACGCCGCCGGCGGGGTCGATCCCGCTGCCGCCCGACCACAACGGCTACGTCTTCATCGAGACCAAGTCCGGCATCACGCGCTGCCAGATCAACAAGGACGCCGTCGGCTGCGAGGCGCCGTTCACCAACTCCCCGCTGCAGGACGGTGAGCACGCCAACGGCGTCAGCATCAGCGCCGGCGGCAACGTGCAGTGGGTGCTGGGCAACCTGGGCGCCATCCCGACCGTCACCATCGACTACAAGACCTACGCCGCGCAGGGCTGGACCATCAACGCCTCCGCCGACGGCACCCGCTTCACCAACGACCACACCGGCCACGGCATGTTCGTCAGCGTGGAGAAGGTCAACACCTATTAGCCGCAATTAAGACAATTTGCGGTTGTGAATTCCTGCGCAATTTGGACGGTGTGGCGTTTAGCGGGTTCGCGCGATACTCTTTGCCGGCTTGAATGCGATCGGCGATGCGGCGGGAGACGGCAATGTCGGGTGTGTTCGCGGCGCCGGAACTGATCGCGACGGCGGCGACGGATTTGACGAATATCGGTTCGACGCTGAGTGCCGCGCACACCGCGGCCGCGGCCGCGACCGTCACGGTGCCGGCCCCGGCCGCCGACGCCGTGTCGGCCGGGGTGGCGCAGGTGCTGTCCGCGCACGGGCTCGACTACCAGGCCGTGGCCGGGCAGGCGGCGGCGTTTCATCAGCAGTTCGCGCAGAACATCTCCGCCGGAGCGGCGGCGTATGCCGGCGCCGAGGTCGCCAACGCCGCGGCGCTGCAACCGTTGAGCGCGATCGCCGGATCCGCCGTCGCCGCTGCGCCCCTCGATCCGCTGACCGCGTGGTTCGGCGCGGTCTTGAACCAGTTGCAAAATGCGGTTGGCGCCCTGATTGGTTCGCGTTGTCACCAATTCTGGGGCCGATTATCAACGCGGTGGCGGACGCGCTCGTGGGGGCGATTGTCAAAGCGATCTTCGGCTCGATCTGATCCGTTTCGGGCGCCGGCAATCCGGCGTTTGCTCGCCCCGGCCCGCCACAACCGGACCGCCGCGGCGGATTCGTCGCCGCCCGACGTACTGAGCGGGCCGGACGGCGGTGTCAGTACCATCGGTGCCGTGGCACGCAACGGCCCACCGGAGGACTTCCACAACCAGCAGACGCAGTACGCGAACTACGGCGCCCCGGGCGGGCCCCCGCAACCGGGGGGTGATCCGCCGCCGACGGCTGCGCCGCCGGAGGGGACGCCCGACCAGCCGCCCGCCGAGGCGCTGGACACCTTCGGCCAGGAACCCGAGCCCACCCCGTGGTACCGCAGGCCCGCGGGGATCGTCGGGTGGGTTCTGGCCGTCCTGGTCCTGATCGCGCTGATCGTCTACGGCCTCATGCAGCTGACCCAGGGCGGGCACGGCACCAGCCCGAGCACGAGCAGCACCACCCCGACCACCACCACGACGACGGCCACCACGACGCCTACTGCCACCACTTCAGAGCAGGCGCCCACCAGCAGCGCCGTCGAGCCCCCGGCGCAGCAGCCGACCCAGGAGCCCACGCACGCGCCCACCCAGCAGCAGCCGACGCACCGGCACCACCTGCCGCCGCTGCCGCCGGTGATCACCATTCCCGGGGTGCCGAACCCGGTCACGCTGCCGCCCGGGCTCTCGTAACCGGCCGGTGACCGGGTCGCGCCCATAGACTCGCTGGAGTGGGGTGTGGATTATGAGCCAGTCGCTGGGCTTGTCGATCGGTGCGGCCAACCTGGTTGCGGCGCGCGGGGGCGGTGCCCCGGTGGCCCGCAGTTCCGTGTTGACGCTGTTCGAGAACCGGCCGACCGAAATCGGCCTGCCGGAAGAAAACCCGGGCCTGACCGAACCGGGCCTGGTGATGCGGGGATTCGTCGAGCGGGTAGGCGACCCGGCCCCGCTGGTGGCCGCCGACGGCACGAAGTACCTCGGCGAGGTGCTCACGGTCGAGGCGATCGAAGCCATGGCGCGCGCGGTCGGCTACGGCACACCGGTCACCGTCGCGGTCCCCGCGTACTGGTCGCAGGCCCAAAGCACCGCGCTGCGTGAGGAATTCTTCGCCCAGCCGGATCTCACCCGCGGCGGGGTCGCACCGGCCCTGGTCTCCGACGCCGTGGCCGCGCTGGCCGCCCTGCGCGCCACCCCGGGATTCCCGGGCGGCGGCGTCGTCGCGGTGTGCGACTTCGGCGCGAGCGGCACCAGCCTGACCCTGATCGACGCCGGGAGCGCCCGCCAGATCGGTCCGTCCGCGCGCGACACCGAGCTGTCCGGCGACGCGATCGACCAGCTCGTCCTCGATCACGTGCGCGCCGCCTCGGACGCCGAGACCCGCGACGTCGCCGCCACCGCGCGGATCGGGGCGGGCAACCGCCTGCTCGGCGAGTGCCGCCGCGCCAAGGAGCGGCTGTCGACGGCAACGGCCGCCACCATCGCGGCGGACTCGGGGGATCAGGTCCGCCTCGCCCGCCTGGAACTCGAGCAGCTGATCACCCCGTCGCTGGAGCGCTTCGTCGATACCGTGGAAGACGCCTTGCGGCGCAACGGGATTCAGCCGCCCGGCCTGGCCGCCGTGGCGACCGTCGGCGGGGGCGCCGCCATCCCGCTGGTCAACGCGCGGCTGTCCGAGCGGCTGCGGGTGCCCGTTCACGCCGCGCCCCAGCCCGCGTTCGCCGCCGCGATCGGCGCGGCCGCGCTGGGTGCGCAGCAGGCCGCGGCGGGCGTCGCGACCGCCGCGAGCCCCATCCTGGAGAACCCGACCGAAGCGGTCCAGACGTCCCGGGTCTCCGGGGGCGAGCCGGCCCTGGCGTGGTCGCAGGACGCCGACGACGGTGCCGAGCCGGTGCCCTACACCGGACCCGACATGACCGGCGAATACAGCCGGGAGCCAACGGGATTGGCGCCCGCGGGCCGGGACCGCGCCGCCGCCGCGCCGCTGCCGTGGTACAAGCGCACGGCGCTGGTGTTGAGCGTCGTCGGCGCGGCCGCGGCGGTGCTGGTCGCGGTGGTGCTGGCGCTCACCCTGGGCCACACCAAGACCAGTCCGGCCAACACCACGCCGAGCCAGACGGGACCGCCACCGACGTCGCAGACGGTGACCATCACCGGTCCCGACGACAGCGCCACCGTCACCGTGCTCCCGCCCCCGCCGCCGGCGTCGTCGTCGTCGCAGCCGCCCACGTCGAGCACCACCACCAGCGCGCCGCCCACGACGAGCACGACCACCAGCCAGCCGCCCACCACGACGGCGACCACCACGAGCGCCGCGCCGACCACCACGTCGCAGGCGACCACCAGCGCCCCGGCGACGACGTCGCGGCCACGACCGGGGCTCCCGTTCCTGCCCCAGCCCTGAGGTCCGGTTTCATCAGCGCGGCATGGGTATTCCGGGCGGGTGGACGTTGTGGAGGCGGCGGGGTGACCGACTCGCTCGGGTTGTCGATCGGGGTTGCCAACCTGGTCGCGGCCCGCGCGGGTGGCGCGCCGCTGGCCCGCAGGTCGGTGCTCACCCTGTTCCCCGACCGCCCCAGCGACGTCGGTGAGCCGGATCCGCGCGCGAGCGAGTACGGCTCGGTGCTGCGGGGATTCGTCGAACGGGTGGGAGACCCCACGCCGCTGGTGGCCGCCGACGGGACGACGCATCGCGCCGAGGCGCTGACGGCCGAAGCTCTCGACGCGATGGCACGCGGGGCGGGCTACGGCGCGCCGGTCTGCGTCGCGGTACCCGCGTACTGGTCCGCCAACCAGATCGCCTCGCTGCGCGCGGCGCTGTGCACGCGGCCGGCCCTGACGCCGGCGGGCGGCCTGCCGCCGGTGACGATCCCGGACGCGACCGCCGCACTCGCGGCGCTGTATTCCGAACCGGGATTCCCGGCCGACGGCGTGGTGGCGCTGTGCGACTTCGGCGCCGGCGGCACCAGCGTGACCCTGACCGACGCGGCGTCGAACCTCAAGCAGATCGGCCCGACCGTGCGCTACGCGCAGTTCTCCGGCGACGGGATCGACGAGTTGATCCTGCGCAACCTGCTCACCGACGACGGCGACGACTACGACGACGAGCGGGCGGGCACCGACCCGATGGGGTCGCTGGCCCATCGGCTCGGGGAATGCCAGCGCGCCAAGGAACGGCTGTCGGCGGCCACGGTCACCGTCGTCCCGGCCGAGCTGCCCGGGTTCGGCCAGGACGTCCGGCTGTCCCGCGCCGAGTTCGAGCGCATGATCTCCGAACCGCTGGACCGATTCGTCTCGGCCGTCGAAGAAATCTTGCGCCGCAACGACATTGCGCGGTCGAACCTGTCCGCCGCCGCGACCGTGGGCGGCGGGGCGTGCATCCCGCTCATCACCGCGCGACTCGCGGAGCGGCTGGACGTGCCGGTGTTCACCACGCCCCAACCCGCGTTCAGCACCGCGACCGGCGCCGCGGAGCTGGGCCGCCACCGGCCCTCGCCCCCCGCCCCGACGGCCGCGGGCGCGCCGGCCGGCGGCCAGGAGACCGACGCCTCCCCGGCCGGGTGGGCGCTGCTGGCCGCCGGCGAGGCCGCCGCGGAATCGGCCGCCGATGGCGACCCGTCGGCGACCTACCGCGCCCTGGCGTGGTCGCAGGCCGGCGACTCGGGCGTCGAACCGATCCCCTACCTGGGCGACGACGAGCCCCCGCGGGCCCGCGCCGCCGCCGCACTCCGGGAGGGGCACTGCTACACCCGATCCACGCCGCTGCTGGTCCTGACCGGCGTCGCCGCCGTGGTCCTGCTGGGGATCGTCGTGGGGACGGTGTTCAAGGTGAGCACCACGAAGGTCCCGAAGCCGGCGCCGTCGATCGTCACCTCCTCGGTCAGGTCGTCGGCGATCGAGCAGACCTCCGAGCCGCCGCCACCGCCGCCCGTGCCGTCGACCACCGTGATCACCGTGACCACCGCGCCGCCCAGGACCCGGGCGACCACCCGCGCGACGCCGACGACCACGACGCCGTCGACCACCTCGGGGTCGGTGACCGCGCCGTGGCCGCTGACAACGCCGCCGACGACGACGCCGGTCACGCCCCCGGGGAGCTACTGAGGCGAGTTAGGGCAGCCTTTCTCGCGTCCGAAGCCGGGGAGATGTCACTATGAGCAGGGCCTAAGCAGGCAAAAGAAGGGGGTTGAGTACCCCCGTTGACTAGGCATTGGAGAGGTCTTCTGTGGACACACAGATGCTCATCAGACTGGTAGTGGGCTTGGGCATGACCGCGGTCGTGCTCCTGTTCGCCGCGCGGCGGGTCCTGTGGCTGTTCAAGCTGGTCACCTCCGGCAAACCGGCCCCGGGGCACACCGACAACGTCGGCGAGCGGATCTGGACGGAAATCGCCGAGGTCTTCGGGCAGCGCCGGCTGCTGAAGTGGTCGATCCCCGGCCTGGCGCACTTCTTCACCATGTGGGGATTTTTCATCCTGCTCACGGTCTACATCGAGGCCTACGGGCTGCTCTTCCAGGACAACTTCCACATCCCGATCATCGGGCGCTGGGACGCGCTGGGCTTCCTGCAGGACTTCTTCGCCACCGCCGTGTTCCTGGGCATCGCCACCTTCGCCATCATCCGGTTGCGCACCGAGCCCAAGGAGTACGGCCGCGGGTCACGGTTCTACGGCTCGCACACCGGCGGCGCGTGGCTGATCCTGTTCATGATCTTCAACGTCATCTGGACCTACGTGCTGGTCCGCGGGTCGGCCGTCAACAACGGCACCCTGCCCTACGGCAAGGGCGCCTTCCTGTCACAGCTGTTCGGCGTGATCCTGCGCCCGCTGGGCCACACCGGCAACGAGGTCTTGGAGACGGCGGCCCTGCTGCTGCACATCGGGGTCATGCTGGCGTTCCTGATCATCGTGCTGCACTCCAAGCACCTGCACATCTTCCTGGCGCCCATCAACGTCATCTTCAAGCGGCTGCCCGACGGGCTGGGCCCGCTGCTGCCGATCGAGGCCGATGGCAAGCCGATCGACTTCGAAAACCCGCCGGACGACGCCGAATTCGGCCGCGGCAAGATCGAGGACTTCAGCTGGAAGGCGATGCTGGACTTCGCCACCTGTACCGAGTGTGGGCGCTGCCAGTCGCAGTGCCCGGCCTGGAACACCGGAAAGCCGCTGTCGCCCAAGCTCGTCATCATGGACCTGCGCGACCACTGGATGGCCAAGGCGCCATACCTGTTGGGCGACAAGCAGACTCCGGCCGACAGCACCCCGGAGGGCGGGGTCGGCGAGAAACTGTCCGGCGAGAAGCACGCGCAGGAGCACCACGTCCCCGAGTCGGGCTTCGGCCGCGTCATGGGCTCGGGGCCCGAGCAGGCGACCCGGCCGCTGGTCGGCACCGAGGAGCAGGGCGGCGTCATCGACCCCGACGTGCTGTGGTCCTGCGTGACGTGCGGCGCCTGCGTCGAGCAGTGCCCGGTGGACATCGAGCACATCGATCACATCGTCGATATGCGCCGCTACCAGGTGATGATGGAGTCGGAGTTCCCCTCCGAGCTGTCGGTGCTGTTCAAAAACCTTGAGACCAAAGGCAATCCGTGGGGGCAGAACGCCGCCGACCGGACCAACTGGATCGACGAGGTCGACTTCGACGTCCCGGTCTACGGCCAGGACGTGGAGAGCTTCGACGGCTACGAGTACCTGTTCTGGGTGGGCTGCGCGGGCGCCTACGACGACAAGGCCAAGAAGACCACCAAGGCCGTCGCCGAGCTGCTCGCCATCGCCGGCGTGAAGTTCATGGTGCTGGGCACGGGCGAGACCTGCAACGGCGACTCGGCGCGCCGCTCGGGCAACGAGTTCTTGTTCCAGCAGCTGGCCGCACAGGCCGTCGAGACCCTGGACGGGGTCTTCGAGGGCGTGGAGACCGTCGACCGCAAGGTCGTGGTGACGTGCCCGCACTGCTTCAACACCCTGGGCAAGGAATACCGGCAGCTGGGCTCCAACTACACCGTGTTGCACCACACCCAGCTGCTCAACCGGCTGGTGCGCGACAAGCAGCTGGTCCCGGTCACGCCCGTTTCCCAGGACATCACCTACCACGACCCGTGCTACCTGGGCCGGCACAACAAGGTGTACGAGGCGCCGCGCGAGCTGATCGGCGCCGCCGGTGCGACGTTGACCGAGATGCCGCGGCACGCCGAGCGCAGCTTCTGCTGCGGCGCCGGCGGCGCGCGCATGTGGATGGAAGAGCACATCGGCAAGCGCATCAACCACGAGCGCGTCGACGAGGCGCTGGCCACCGGCGCGGCCACGGTCGCCACCGCGTGTCCGTTCTGCCGGGTGATGGTCACCGACGGGGTCAACGACCGTCAGGAGGAGGCCGGCCGCAGTGGCGTCGAGGTGCTCGACGTGGCCCAGATCCTGCTCGGGTCCCTTGAGTACGACAAGGCGACGCTGCCCGAAAAGGGCACGGCCGCAAAGGAAGCCGAGAAGCGCGCTGCCGAGGCCCCGAAGGCGGCCGCTCCCGTCGAGGCGCCGCCCCGCACCGAGGAGCCCGCGGAAGCACCGGCCGCCGAGCCGGAGAAGGCCGCCAAGGCCGCTCCCGCGCCCGCCAAGGGGCTGGGGATCGCCGGTGGCGCCAAGCGGCCCGGCGCCAAGAAGGCCGCCGCCCCGGCTGCCGAGGCGGCGGCTCCGGCGGCGCCCGCTGAGCCGGCTGCGCCCGCGGCGCCCGTCAAGGGGCTGGGCATCGCCGGCGGGGCCAAGCGGCCCGGGGCCAAGAAGGCCGCGGCGCCGGCCGAGGCAAAGGCGGAGGCACCGGCCGAGGCGAAGACCGAAGCCCCGGCCGAGGAACCCAAGGCTCCGGCCGCGCCAGTCAAGGGGCTGGGCATCGCCGCCGGCGCCAAGCGGCCGGGGGCCAAGAAGGCGGCCCCGGCGGTCGAGGCCAAGGCGGAGTCCGAGGCCAAGGCGGAGCCCGAGGCCCCGGCAGAACCCGAGGCCAAGGCAGAACCCGAGGCCAAGCCGGAGCCCGAGCCCGCCGAGGAACCCAAGGCCCCGGCCGCGCCGGTCAAGGGGCTGGGCATCGCGCGCGGCGCCCGCCCTCCCGGCAAGCGCTGACCGACCGCTTCGCCGAGCGTGCAGCTGTGGCGAATTTTTCGCGATTTTCCCGCGATTTTCCGCCACAGCTTCACGCTCGGCGAAAGGTCGGCCTCAGGAAGCCAGGCCGAGGAACACCATGAGCGACCGTTCGATGTCCGCCATGAGTGAGGCGGACACACGACCGATCCGCGCACCGAGGTTTGACCGACGCACAGTGGTGATCTTGTCGACCATGGCGAAGCTGGGTTGGGCAACGCCGGCTGTGGTCGGGACCTCGATGCGGGTGAGCACGACGCCGGGCACCGCCGTGGCGGTCAGCGGGATGACGACCACCGAATCCGTCGCGGCGAACAGGTCATCCTGCACAATGATCGCCGGACGCGGCTTGGCCGCATAGACGCCGCCCGACACCGTCCATAGCTCGCCGCGGTTCACTCGTCGTCCAAGCCAGCCAGGTCGTCCGAGATCGCCTCGACAAAATCCATGTCATCGCCGTGCCGGTCGGCCTCGGCGAGGGCCAACGCTTCCCGGTGCGCCTCGGCGGCAAACTGCGCCGACCGAACATCCGGCACCCACATTTGCACCGGCCGGTACCCGCGTTCGCGCATGCGCCGGCGGTATTCGGCGGCTCGGCCGGTCGACGTTTCGCCCATGCCGCCATGTTGCATGAAACGCATGTTGCATGCAACATGGCAAATTTGATTGGACAGCGATGGCACCATAGTTAGGTGACCACGCACCCGCTGCCCGCGCATACCGTCGGCCATCACCGGCAGCGGGCCTTCGCGCAGTCGTCCAAATTGCAGGACGTGCTGTACGAGATCCGCGGCCCGGTGCACCAGCACGCGGCGCGGCTGGAGGCCGAGGGGCACCGCATCCTCAAGCTCAACATCGGCAACCCGGCGCCGTTCGGCTTCGAGGCGCCCGACGTGATCATGCGCGACATGATCCAAGCCCTGCCGTACGCCCAGGGCTACTCCGACTCGCAGGGCATCCTGCCGGCCCGCCGCGCGGTGGTGACCCGCTACGAACTCGTCGACGGCTTCCCCCGCTTCGACGTCGACGACGTCTACCTGGGCAACGGCGTCTCCGAGCTGATCACGATGACGCTGCAGGCCCTGCTGGACAACGGCGACCAGGTGCTGATCCCGTCGCCGGACTACCCGCTGTGGACGGCGTCGACGTCGCTGGCCGGGGGCACGCCCGTGCACTACCTGTGCGACGAGACCCAGAACTGGCAGCCCGACATCGCCGACCTGGAGTCCAAGATCACCGAGCGCACCAAGGCGCTGGTCGTGATCAACCCGAACAACCCCACCGGCGCCGTCTACAGTCGCGAAATCCTCACCCAGATGGTCGATCTGGCCCGCAGGCACCAGCTGCTGCTGCTCGCCGACGAGATCTACGACAAGATCCTCTACGACGACGCCAAGCACATCAGCGTGGCCTCACTCGCGCCGGACGTGCTGTGCCTGACCTTCAACGGCCTGTCGAAGGCCTACCGGGTGGCCGGATACCGGGCCGGCTGGCTGGCCATCACCGGGCCCAAGGAACACGCCGGCAGCTTCATCGAGGGGATCAGCCTGCTGGCCAACATGCGGCTGTGCCCCAACGTGCCCGCGCAGCACGCCATCCAGGTCGCCCTCGGCGGCCACCAGAGCATCGAAGACCTGGTCCTTCCCGGCGGCCGCCTGCTCGAGCAGCGCGACACCGCCTGGACCAAGCTCAACGAGATCCCCGGGGTGTCCTGCGTCAAGCCCGAGGGCGCGCTGTACGCGTTTCCGCGCCTGGACCCCGAGGTGTACGAGATCGCCGACGACGAGCAGCTCGTGCTCGACCTGCTGCTGCAGGAGAAGATCCTGGTCACCCAGGGCACCGGGTTCAACTGGCCGCAGCCCGATCACCTGCGCATCGTGACCCTGCCGTGGTCGCGCGACCTCGCCGCCGCGATCGAGCGGCTCGGCAACTTCCTGAGCAGCTACCGGCCGTAACCTCGACCGGGTGACCCACGCGCACTCCCACACCTTCTCGTCGGGACCGGCCCCGGTGGGTCGGCTGCCCGCCAGGATCGTCGTCGGGCTGCTGGTCGCCATCGGGGTGGCCGTGCTCACCGGGGCGGCGCTGCTGTGGCCGAGCCGCCAGCACGTCGACATCCCGCTGCCGTTCCAGAACGCGGCCGGTGGCCCGGTGACCACGGTGACCGGCCACGTGCTGTCCAGCGGCCTGAGCGACTGCGGCAGCCCGTCGGCCAGCGAGGTGCTCACCAGCACGCCCGAGCCGGCGCAGCCCGGCGCCGGGCGGTGCGTCCAAACGCTCGTCGCGATCGATTCCGGGCCCAACGCCGGGGCCAAGACGCTGCTGGAGTCCTCCCCCGGACCCGGCCAGCCGCACTTCGCGCCCGGCGACCGCGTCCGGCTCGTCCGGCAGGTCGACGACCAGGGCGCGACCAGCTACGCCTTCTACGACTTCGAACGCGGCTGGCCGCTCGTCGGCCTCGCGGTCGCGTTCGCGGTGGTGGTCGTCGCCGTGGCGCGCTGGCGCGGGCTGCTGGCGCTGGTCGGCATCGTGGTGGCCTTCGTGGTGCTCGTCGTGTTCCTGCTGCCGGCGCTGCGGGACGGGGCGCCCGCGGTCCCGGTGGCGCTGGTGGCGTCGGCGGCCATCCTCTACGCGGTGATCTACCTCGCCCACGGGGTCAGCCTGCGCACCAGCGCCGCCCTGCTGGGCACCTTGTCGGCGTTACTGCTGGCCGCCGGATTGTCTTGGGCCGCAGTGGGTCTGGCCCATCTCACCGGCCTGTCCGACGACCAGAACTCCCAGGTATCGGCGTACCTGGGCAACGTGTCGATCAGCGGGCTGCTACTCGCCGGGTTCATCATCGGGTCGCTGGGTGTGCTCAACGACGTGACCGTGACCCAGGCGTCGACGGTGTTCGAGCTGGCACACCTCGGCGGGGACACCTCGCGGCGGGCCATCTTCTCAGGCGCGCTCCGGGTGGGCCGCGACCACATCGCCAGCACGGTGTACACGCTGGTGCTGGCCTACGCCGGGACCTCGCTGCCGTTGCTGCTGCTGTTCAGCGTCGCCAACCGCTCGCTGGGTGACGTGCTGGTCAGCGAGAGCGTGGCCATCGAAGTCGCCCGGTCGGCGGTCGGCGGCATCGCGCTGGCGCTGTCGGTGCCGTTGACGACGGGGATCGCCGCGGTGCTGGCCAAACCGGCCGTCAGCGCGGGTGTTCCAGCATCTGCAGCAGGTAGTCCCCGTAACCGGACTTGACCAGGCTGCGCGCCCGCCCGGCCAGCTGATCGTCGTCGATCCAGCCCTGCCGCCACGCCACCTCCTCGGGGACGCTGACCTTCAGGCCCTGCCGCCGCTCCAGCGTGCGGACGTAGTCGCTGGCGTCCAGCAGCGAGTCGAAGGTTCCCGTGTCCAGCCACGCCGTCCCGCGGGCGAGCACCTCGACGGCCAGCCGGCCCCGGTTCAGGTAGATCTGGTTGACCGCGGTGATCTCGTACTCGCCGCGCGCCGACTTCTTCAGGCCCTTAGCGATCTCGATGACGTCGTTGTCGTAGAAGTACAGGCCCGGCACCGCGTAGTGGGACTTCGGCGTCTCGGGCTTTTCCTCCAGCGACAGCGCCATGCCGTCGGCCCCGAATTCGACGACGCCGTAGGCCGACGGGTTGGCCACCCAGTAGGCGAAAATGGCTCCGCCGCTGATGGATTGGAAGCGGTTCAGGTTGGTGCCCAGGCCCGGACCGTAGAAGATGTTGTCCCCCAACACCAACGCCACCGAGTCGTTGCCGATGTGGTCGGCGCCCAGCACGAAAGCCTGTGCCAGTCCGTCGGGTTGGTTCTGTGTGACGTAGGTCAGGTTGATGCCGAACTGCGAGCCGTCGCCCAGCAGCCGCCGGAATCCG
This sequence comes from Mycobacterium sp. NGS63, assembly GCF_059812295.1. Taxonomy (NCBI): domain Bacteria; kingdom Bacillati; phylum Actinomycetota; class Actinomycetes; order Mycobacteriales; family Mycobacteriaceae; genus Mycobacterium; species Mycobacterium sp. NGS63. The sequence goes on along the minus strand of NZ_JCALCJ010000010.1, from coordinate 208,336 downwards.
GCCGAGTCGTGCGGTGTCGTGATCACCAGGATGTCGCGGATGCCGGCCATCATCAGCGTGGTCAGCGGGTAGTAGATCATCGGTTTGTCGTAGACGGGCAGCAGCTGCTTGCTGATGCCGATGGTGATCGGATGAAGACGGGTGCCCGACCCGCCAGCCAGAATGATCCCGCGCATGAATGTCTCTCCTATTCGGGTCCTACCCCGGGCCCTAATTTACGAGGTCGGCCTCGGTGAGTTCGGTGGCCGCCAGCGCCGAGGCCAGGTCGTCGTGGCGAAACACCGCGGTGACGTGATCGCGGACCACCCGGAACGCCGACGCCGCGTTGTGCACCGGCCCGTCCGGGCTGCCGACCTTCTGTTCGACGACGACGACGCCGTCGTGCACGTACATCCGGCCCGGCTCGGCCGTGCCCTCTTGCGAGGCGGCCCACCTGCGCAGCGCCTCGTGGCCCTGCGCGGCGCCGTGCGCCTCGCCGATTTCGATGTCGTCGCTGGACAATGCCACCAACGTCTCCAGGTCGGAGGCGTTGAGGGCGTCATGCCACGCCAGAACGGTGGCGATCTCCGATGTGGTCATGGTCAGCAAGGTACCGCGTTCGGCCGAATTAGAAAGGCGTACGGTCCAGCCACTTTTGCCACACCCCGTCGTCGCCGAACAGCTCGATGCCGGTGTCGGCCAGCGGGACGCGGCGCACCACGGCCAGCAGCAACTCGGTGGCGCCGCCGCGCAGCGCGGCGCTGCCCTTGCCGTGCGCGTGCGACCAGGTGACCGCGCCGCCGTCGACACCGATCGTCCATTCGCCCGCGTCGCCCAGCCCCGGGTCGTTGGCGTGCAGATGCAGCGTGTCGCCGTCGGCGAGCGGCAGGGGCTCCCCGTCGCCGCCGGCCCGAATCGCCACTCGCTCAAGCCATTCCGTGATCGCATCGGCGGCGATGTGCGCGTCGAGCGGGAACTCGGCGCCGGTGGCGAGGGCGGCATCGGCGCGGTGCACCACCGTTTCGTGCAGCCGCCGCCGGATCCACCAGTTCGCGGGGCGGGTGCCGAGGAAGGTCCACACCGGGGTTTCCGGGCCCGCCAACTCGACGGCGTCGACGAGCCGCTGCGCGCCGCCGTGCAGCCAGGAGACCGCGTCGGCGGGATCCGGCGGCGGTTTGCCGCCCTCCACGGCGCGGAAGTCGAGGGCGTGGTCGAGGCGGTCGCGCACGATCTGCGCCGCCCAGCGGTCGCCGCGCCCGACGTGACGCAACAGCTGGGTGAGTGTCCAGCCCGGGCAGGTCGGCACCGGCGTGGACTCGTCGGCGTCGCGGAAAAGCTCCGCAAACGCCCGGTTCTCGTCGAGGAACGCGGCCGCATAGTCCACGCGGTCAGGCTACTCGCGATAACGTCCTGTCACCGACTGAGGGAAGGGGCGGGGGTATGTCGTTTGTGACCGCTGCGCCGCAGGCGCTGGGGGCCGCGGCCTCGGATTTGGCCGGAATCGGTGCGACGCTCGGTGCGGCCCGCGCGACCGCGGCGGCCTCGACGACGCGCGTGCTGGCCGCCGGCGGCGACGAGGTGTCGGCCGCGATCGCGGCGCTGTTCTCCAGCCAGGCGCAGGACTTTCAGGCGCTCGGCGCCCAAGCCGCGGCGTTCCACGACCGGTTCGTGCAGGCCGTCAACGGGAATGCGGCCGCGTACGCCTCCGCCGAGGCCGCCAACGTCCAGCAGAGTCTGCTGGACGCGGTGAACGCGCCCACCGAGGCGCTGTTCGGGCGGCCGCTGATCGGCAACGGCGCCAACGGCGCGCCGGGGACCGGCGCGAACGGCGGGGACGCCGGAATCTTGATCGGCAACGGCGGGGCCGGCGGTTCCGGCGGGCCCGGCCACCCCGACGGCGGCAACGGCGGGGCCGCCGGGTTGCTCGGCGCCGCCGGCGCGGGCGGCGCCGGCTGGTCGGGTGCCACCGGCGGCAACGGCGGCAACGGCGGGGCGGGCGCGCTGTTCGGCGCCGGCGGCGCCGGCGGCGCGGGCGGGCTGTCGACGAACGGCCCCGGCGGCCACGGCGGGGCCGGCGGGCCCGGCGGGATCTTTGGCGCCGGCGGCGCGGGCGGCGCCGGCGGGCAATCGACGGGCGGCGCCGGCGGCAGCGGCGGCGCGGGCGGCAACGGCGGGGTGTTCAGCGTCGCGAGCAACGGGGGGATCGGCGGGCCCACCCAGCCCACCGGCGGCGCCGGGGGCGCCGGCGGCGCCGGTACGACCGACGGGGGCAACGGCGGTGCCGGCGGCAACGGCGGGCTGCTCGGCGCCGGCGGGGCCGGCGGCGCGGGCGGGCCCGGCTTCGGCGGCAATGGCGGCAACGGCGGCGGCGGCGGGGCGGGCCAGGTGTGGGGCAACGGCGGCGCCGGCGGAGCCGGCGGCACGGGATCCGCGGGCGCCGGCGGGGCCGGCGGGCACGGCGGCGCCGGCGGCATGTTCGAGGGCTCGGCCGGCGCCGGCGGCAACGGCGGTGACGGCCACACCACCGGCGGCGCCGGCGGGGCCGGCGGCAACACGCGGGGGATCTCCGGCAACGGCGGCGCCGGGGGCGCCGGCGGGGCCGGCCTCACCGGCGCCGGAGGGGCCGGCGGCAACGGCGGCAACTCCGGGCCGGTCCAGGGCACCGCCGGGCGCGGCGGCGACGGCGGCGTCGGCGGCGGCGGGGCCGGCGGGAACGGCGGCAACGGCGGCAGCGCGGGCGGGCTGTCCGGCAGCGGCGGCGCCGGCGGGGCCGGCGCGGCGGGCGCCACCACCGGCGGGGCCGGCGGCAACGGCGGCGGCGCCGCGCTGGTCGGCTACGGCGGCGACGGCGGCCCCGGCGGCCAGGGCATCACCGGCCGCGGCGGTAACGGCGGCAACGGCGGCGCCGCCGTGCTGGTCGGCAACGGCGGCACCGGCGGAAACGCCGGGATCGGCGCGCCGCCAGGCGATTTCGGCGCCGGCGGCACGGGCGGGCTGCTCGGCCAGCGCGGCAACGACGGGCTGGCCTAGGGCCGCGGCGCCCCGAGCCGAAACACCCGCCACCCCGCGTCCGTCCAGCGAGCGACGTCCAGGCAGTTGCGGCCGTCGACGATGACCCGGGCTCGTACCCGGTCGGCCAGGTCGTCGGGATCCAGGTCGACGAATTGGCGCCACTCGGTGAGCACCAGCACCGCGTCCGCGCGCTCGCAGGCCTCTTCGACCGAGACCGCGTAGTTCAGCGTCGGGAACAGCCGCTGCGCGTTGTCCAGCGCCTTGGGGTCGTACACGTTGACCGCGGCGCCGTTGAGCTGCAACTGGCCCGCGACGTTGAGCGCGGGCGAGTCGCGCACGTCGTCGGACTCGGGCTTGAACGCCGCGCCCAGCACGGCGATGTTGGCGCCCAGCAGCGAGCCGCCGCACGCGCTGGTGGCCAGCTCGACCATCCGGGTGCGGCGGCGCATGTTGATGCTGTCCACCTCCCGCAGGAAGGTCAGCGCCTGGTCGGCGCCCAGCTCGCCGGCGCGGGCCATGAACGCGCGGATGTCCTTGGGCAGGCAGCCGCCGCCGAAACCCAAACCGGCGTTGAGGCATTGGCGCCCGATGCGCGGGTCGTGGCCGAGCGCGTCGGCCAGCACGCTGACGTCGGCGCCCGCGGCCTCGCACACCTCGGAGATCGCGTTGATGAACGAGATCTTGGTCGCCAGAAAGGCATTGGCGGACACCTTGACCAGCTCCGCGGTCTGCAGATCGGTCACCAAGAACGGGACGCCGGCGTCCAGCAGCGGGCCGTACAGCTCGCGCACGGCCGCCTCGGCGCGCGTCGAATCCCGTTGCACCCCAAGGACAATGCGGTCGGGATGCAGGGTGTCGTGCACGGCCAGACCCTCACGCAGGAACTCCGGGTTCCACGCGATTTCGACGTCCACGCCGTGCGGGGCCAGCGCGGCGGCGCGGCGGCCCAGCTCGGCGGCGGTGCCCACCGGGACCGTCGACTTGCCGACCAGCACCGAGGGCCGGGTCAGGCGCGGCACCAACATGTCGATGACGGCGTGGACGTGGCGCAGGTCGGCGCCGTACTCGCCCTTCTTCTGCGGCGTGCCGACCCCGAGGAAATGCACGTCGGCGAACTCGGCCGCCATGTCGTAGTCGGTGGAAAACCGCAGCCGCCCGGCGGCCAGGTTCTCGGTCAGCAGTTTGCGCAGGCCCGGCTCGTAGAACGGGATGTCGCCCCCGGCGAGTTTGGCGACCTTGCCGGGATCGATGTCGATCCCGACGACGTCGTGCCCGAGTTCCGCCATCCCGACCGCGTGGGTGGCACCCAGATAACCCGTTCCGAAGACGGTGCATCGCATACCACCGGTGTAGGGGGCCGCGATGAGCTGACTGCATCGCCACGCTGAGCGGCAGGCAAACGGCAGATGACAGATGTCTAGAGGCCGGGGATGCCCGGGATGCCGAACCCGCCGCGACCGTGGCCGCCACCGCCGCCGAACGGGCCGTGCCCGCCGCCGGGGAAGCCGCCGCCGCCGTGGCCGCCGCCGTCGCCGTGACCGCCGCCGGGGCCCCACCCGCCACCGGGCGGGCCGCCGAGGCCCGGGATCGGCAGCGGGATGGGCACGGGAACCGGCGCCACCGGCGGCGGCGCCGGAGCGGGCGCGGGGGCGGCCGGCACCGGGACCGGCGCCGGCGCGGGGGCCTCGGGGGCGGGAGCCGGCGCCGGGGCCGGAACCGCGGCAGGCGGCGGCGCGGGGGCCGGAGCCTCGGGAGCCGGCGCCGGGGCGGGCGCCGCGGGAGCCGGGGCGGGCGCCGGAGCCGGCGCCGCGGGCGGCGGCGCCGCCTGGGTGGGGGCGACGGCGTGCTGCCCGGGGTCGGGGCGCACCCCGGCGGTCGGCCGGATGGCGATCGCCAGCGACACGACCAGCGCCGTCACGCCGACGACGAAGACCGCCGCCAGCGCGCTGCCGATCAGCCGGAAGGACCTGCGCTCGCGATAGCCGCCGACGAGTTGGGTCGGCTGCGCGCCGGTGTAGGCCTCGTCGAACTCGTCGGGCACCGCGCTGTAGGCCAGCGCGTTCGCGCCGGCCTCCGGGGTTTCGAAGTAGCCGGGGGCCACCGCGAACGGGTTGATGGCGCCGGTGCCCGGGTCCTGCGCGTAGGCCAGCGCTGCGGTGGACGACGCGAACAGCGGGGCGTGCGCCGACGCCAGCGCCGCACCGCGGGCCAGCGCCGTGTCCGGCTCCTCGGGGGCCGTCAGCGGCAGCGTGGTCGCGGCCTCGAGGGCCGGCTTGATCATCGGGATGTCGATGCCCGAACCGACGACGAACACGGCGTCGGGCCGGCTCTCCAGCGCCTCGGCGCCCGAGACCATCGAGGCCAGCTGGGTCACCGCCGCGTCGTCGTCGTTGGGCAGGGCCTGGCGGTAGACGTCGGTGACCGAACCGTCGGCGCTGTCGACGACCGCCAGCGTGGCGGTGTCGGGCTCGATGTACAGCAGGGCCGTGCGCCCGTAGTTGGTCTGGTGGCCGACGGCCTGGGCCAGCGCGGCCGCGGCCAGGAACGCCGAGACCAACATCACGTTCTCGACCTTGTGGGCGGCCAGCGCGTCGCGCAGCGCGGCGGCCTCGATGGGGTCGGTGAACGTGACGCCGGTCGACGCCAGCTGATAGCCGCCCTCGGCCGCGCCCTCGCGGGTGCCGAGGATCGCCGACACTACCTGGTCGGCCGCGGTGACCGTTGCCGCGTCGTCCTCGGAGGCCACATCGAAATTGTCCTCGTCGACAGTGGCACCGTCGCCATTTTCGCCTTCGACCAGCACCATACGGACTGCCGTCGGCGCCATCGACACGCCAAGTACGGTGTCCAAAGCTCCTCCATCGGTCGTTTGCTAGCCAGTGAGGACGGAAACGTCGTCGTCGCAAGCCTGAGTCGGCTGCCGCGCGTTGACAGTCCCCGCTCGTATTCCCCTAATTCTTCAATTTTACGCGTCCGCCCGGGCGGCTAGCGGCGCCCGAAGCCGCCGTGGCCGTGGCCGCCGAACCCGCCGTGGCCGTGCCCGCCCCCGAAGGGACCGTGGCCGAAGGGCCCGCGTCCGAACGGCCCGCGCCCAAATGGCCCCCGGCCGCCGAACGGTCCGTGGCCGCCCCCCGCGGGCGGCCCGATCACCGGCACGCGAGGCACCGGCACGAACACGGGCGGCGGCAGCGCCGGCACCGGGACGGCCGGGGCCGCTGCCGGCGCCGGCGGGGCGACGGGGTGCGGCGCCGCGACCGGTGCGGGCGGCTGGATCTTCGGCTGCGCCTGCGGCACCGGCGCGGGAGCGGGCGTCGGCGCCGGGGCGACGACGTTCTGGTTGGGGCTGGGCCGCAGCGCCACAGTCGGACGGATGCTGATCGCCAGCGCGATCTCGAGCGCCACCACGGCGCTGATGAAGATCACCGCGAGCGTACTGCCAACCAGCAGAAGGGATTTGCGCCGCTGCGCGCTCTCACCTAGAGCGGCGTCGTCGTCCGGCACGGCGCTGTAGGCGACGTTGGGCTTGCCCTGCCCGGCGCCGGCGGGCGGCTCGGAGACCCGGTGATGTTCGGGCCGGTATGCGTGAAGCAGCCCGGGAACCTGGCCGGTCAGCGCCAGCGGGTCGACCTCGCCGGTGCCGGGGTCGAGCGCGTAGGCCAGCGCCGCCGTCGAGGACGCGAACAGCGGCGCATTCGCCGAGGCCAGCGCCGCCCCGCGGGCCAGGGCCAGCTCGGGCTCGTCGGGCACCGACAGCGGAAGGGGTGTCGCGGCCTCCAGGGCCGGTTTGATCAGCGGGATGTCGACGCCCGAGCCGACGACGACCACACCCTCCGGCCGCGTTTCCAGCGCGTCGGCCCCCGACACCAGTTCGGCGAGCTCGGCGACCGCCTGGTCGTCGTCGTCGGCGAGGACCCGCCGGTGCACCCCGGAGATCGACCCGTCGGCGGTGTCGACCGAAGCCAACGTCGCGGTGTACGGCTCGACGAACAACAGCGCGGTGTGCGCGTAGTTGGTGGCGTCGCCCACCGCCTGCGTCAGCGCCGCGGCGGCCATGAACGCCGACACCAGCATGACGTTTTCGATCTTGTGGGCGATCAGCGCGTCGCGCAGCAGCGCGGCCTGGACGTGGTCGGTCCAGGTCACGCCTGTCGACAACAACCGGAAGCCGCCCTCGTCGGCGCTCTCGCGGGTGCCGAGGATGGCGGAGACCACCTGGTTGGGTGCCGTGGCGGGCCCGCCGGCGGTGGTGTCGTCGACGTCGAAGTTGTCCTGGTCGACGGTGACCCCGTCGGCGCTTTCGCCTTCCACCAGCACCATGCGGACTTTCGTCGGCGCCATGGAGACGCCGAGCACGATGCCCACCACCGCTGAAAACTCCCTCTCGATGGTTTGCTGCGTCGCTGGGCGGGGTGGCGCGGCTTTTCGGCCTGCCCCAGTATTTCGACCCTACCCGCGCCGCGACGGAGTTGAGTCTGCGTGTATGGCGTCAAAGTGCGAGTAGGCCGCGCCGTGGACGCAGAGTCAACGAGGCGGGGCGCCGCTAGTGGTGTCCGCCTCCGCCGGCGTGACCGCCACCGCCGCCGAAGCCGCCCAGGCCGCCACCGCCACCGAACGGTCCGCCGCCGCCACCGATCGGTCCGCCGCCGCCGGCGTGGCCGCCGCCGAACGGCCCACCTCCGCCACCGAACGGCCCGCCGCCACCGAAGGGTCCGCCCCCGCCGATCGGCCCGCCACCAACGGGCCCACCGCCAATGGGCCCACCGCCGCCGTGACCGCCGCCGAACGGCCCGCCGCCGCCGAATGGCCCACCGCCGCCGAAGGGTCCGCCGCCGCCGATCGGCCCGCCGGGACCGCCGGGACCGTTGCCCGGCGTCGGAATGTGGATCGGCCCACCGGGACCGCCGGGTCCGCCCGGACCGTTGCCCGGCGTCGGGATATGGATCGGCCCACCGGGACCGCCGGGTCCGCCCGGACCATTACCCGGAGTCGGGATATGGATCGGCCCGCCGGGACCGCCGGGTCCGCCCGGACCGTTGCCCGGCGTCGGAATGTGGATGGGCCCACCGGGGCCGCCGGGGCTGCTCGGGTTGGGCAGCGAGCCCTGCCCGGGCGGAGTTTGGTGCGGCGGCGAATGCGGGAGCGTGCCGACGCCCTGCGGCGGTGATGGCGGCTGCGGAATATGCACCGGCGCCGGGGGTGTCACGGGTTTCGGCGGCGACAGCAGCGGCGGGATCTGGAGCACCGGCGGGCTCGCAACGGGGTTGGGGACGGGCAGGCGAAGCGGCGGCGCGGGGACCGGCGCCAGCGGGGGCAGCACCACCGGCACGGGCACCGGAACCGGAACGGGAGCCGCGGGGATCGGCGGAGCGACCGGAACCGGGGCCGCGGCCGCGGGTGGCGGCGCGGCCGGCGGCGGGTTCACCGGCCGGGGCGCCATCATCGGCGCCGGGACGGTGAAGTTCGGCTTCGGCGCGGCCGCCTGAACCGGTGCGGGCGGCGGGGCCTGTTGCGTTGGGACGATAAGGCTTTGGCCCGGGGTGGGCCGCAAGCCGACGGCACCCGTCGTGCGGATGCCGACCGCCAGTGCGATCTCCAGCGCCAGCACCGCGCTGATGCCGACGACCGCCAGCCCACTGCCGATCAACAGGGCCGGACGGCGCCGCGGCTGCTCCGGCTCCTGGGCGAAGAGCTTTTCGATCACGACGGTCTGGGCGTCGGCGTCGTCGTCCCCCACCGCGCTGTAGGCGACGTCGTCGTCGCCGAATTCGGTTCCGACCCTGAGGTAGTCGGGCAGGGCGGCGTGGTCGACCGCGCCGGTGCCCGGGTCTTGGGCGTAGGCCAGGGCCGCCGTCGACGACGCGAACAGCGGCGCGTTCGCCGACGCCAACGCCGCGCCGCGGGCCAGGGCGGTGTCGGGCTCCTCGGGCGCGCTGACGTCCAGCGAGGTCACGGCCTCGAGTGCCGGCTTGATCGGGGCGAGGTCGACGCCCGAGCCGACCAGGAACAGCCCGCCGGGGGCCAGGCCGCTGTGTTCCAGCCCGACGACCATGCCACTGAGTTGGGTGATGGCGTCGTCGTAGGACTCGGCGTAGATCGCCTGCTTGCAGACGTCAACGATGGAACCGTCGGAGGTCTCGACGACGGCCAGCGTCGCGGTGTCGGGCTCGATGTACAGGACCGCGGTGCGCTCGTAACCCACTGCGCCGCCGACACTTTGGGCCAGCGCCGCCGCCGCCAGAAACGCCGACACCAGCATGACGTTCTCGATCTTGTGGGCGGCCAGCGCGTCGCGCAGGGCGGCCGCCTCGAATTGATCGGTCCACGTCACGCCGATGGCCGACAGCTCCAGCCCGGCGTCGGCCGCGCCTTCACGGGTGCCGAGGATGGCGGCGACCACTTGGTCGGGCGCGGTCGCGGTGGCCGCGCCGCCGGTGGCGGTGACGTCGAACTCGTCCTCGTCCACCGTGGCGCCGTCGGCGTTTTCGCCTTCGAGCACCACCATCTGGATCGACGCCGGTGCCATCGACACCCCGAGCACGATGTCCAAAACAAACCCCTCCAAAGGTATTTGCAGCGAAGCCACGGTCGCGCGGAGGAGGAAACCACCGACCATTCCATCTTGGCGCAAAAGCGCTGTGCGGACGCCTTGTCGAACCTAGGTACTTCGTATGAAGTTCTGGTAGGAGCGTGACGGCGTCGGCCCCCTCTGGCCCTGATACTTCGACCCCACGTGGGAGCTGCCATAGGGGTGCTCCGCCGGACTGGTCAGCCGAAGGATGCACAGCTGGCCGATCTTCATGCCCGGCCACAGGGTGATCGGCAGGTTGGCGACATTGGACAGTTCCAGCGTGATGTGGCCGCTGAAGCCGGGGTCGATGAAGCCGGCGGTGGAATGGGTCAGCAGACCCAGGCGGCCCAGCGACGATTTGCCCTCCAGGCGCCCGGCGAGGTTGTCGGGCAGGGTGAACAGCTCCAGCGTCGAGCCGAGCACGAACTCGCCGGGGTGCAGCACGAACGGCTCGCCGTCGACGGGTTGCACCAGGCTGGTCAACTCGTCCTGTTGCCGCGCGGGATCGATATGGGTGTAGCGGGTGTTGTTGAACACCCGGAACATGCAGTCGAGCCGGACGTCGATGCTGGAGGGCTGCACCAGGGTGTCGTCGTACGGGTCGATGCCCAACCGGCCGGCGGAGATTTCGGACCTCAGGTCACGATCGGAGAGCAGCACCCGACGAGCGTATCCGCTGGGCCGCTCCGGTCGTCCTCAGTCGGCCAGGTACATTTCGGCGCCGGTGGGATACCCGCCGCCGGTCGTCGTCACGTGGACGTGGTCGAAGTGGCCGAGCCGGCTGGGCTGCGCGCCGCCGGGCGTGTAGTAGACGCCGCGCCAGATCGCGTCCTGGATCGCGAACCGCTTCGCGTTCTGCATCACGTACGCGACGATCGCGTTGCCCAGCGCGATGCCGTCGGCGCTGCCGGGGTTGGGGATCATGACGTCGAGCGCCAGGCCGCGGGGGTGCCACGGCAGCGCATCCGGTCGGCAACCGCCGATCTCGTGGATCTGGGGGAACGCCGCGCTGATCGCGCGGGCGGCCAGGATCGTCCTGACCTGAAGACCCTGCTCCGACGCGACGCCGACGGGCAGGAACCGGGACCGCGTGTGATACCTCGACGCCACGGGCGGGGCGTCGACGAACCCGGCTTTATTGGGCGCGGCGTGTGCCGCGGTGACGATTTCCAAACAGCACGGCGGGCCGTCCTCGATAACGGGTTTGGCGTCCTCGTGGGTGGGCATTGGGCGGACGTCCCCGGCGGCCGCGAAGAAGACGGCGGCGGGAGCGAGCAGTGCAGCCAGCACACCTGGCGACTTTCGGCGCTTCCTGGCTAATTCGTGCCGACCCACGGCAAGCACATTACGACCAGATCACGGAATAATAAAATAGGCATTGTCTAAAAATGCTGGACAACATTTAATCGCGTTGCTTACGTCACAGTCCTCGGGTGTGAAGCCACGGCGTCGAGAGTGAACCCAGGGCGCGATCCGGGCCGCAATCCCGCCACAGGCTCACAGCCAAAGCCGTGGGCTCACACTCGACAGCTGCGGCCGCCGCACGCCTGCCGCTGGTGCCGAATGCTAGCCTTTCGGAGCAACCGCGCCGATGTAGTTCAATGGCAGAACATCAGCTTCCCAAGCTGAATACGCGGGTTCGATTCCCGTCATCGGCTCCACATTCACCAGCGGAACTGACCTGCGCAGCCAGCCTGTACAGCCGGTCGCTCACCAGCCGAAAAAATCGGCAAAACCACTCCACGCCTCAGCCGGAGCGCGATGATGTATTCATCCCGCTTGGATGTGATGGCCAGCGGTTTCCGGGGGGGCATGGCGTGGTCGCCATGACTCACCGGGAGGTGTCCGATGTCATTTGTAAACGCGGTGCCGGAGGCGCTGGCAACTGCAGCAACGGATTTAAGCCAGATCGAATCGGCGCTCAGCGCGGCCAACGTGGCGGCAAGTGCTCCGACGACGGCGGTGGCGGCGGCGGGGGCCGACGAGGTGTCGGCGGCCATCGCGGCGTTATTTTCCGGACACGCCCAGGCGTATCAGGCGCTCAGCGCGCGGGCGGTGACGTTTCAGGCCGAATTTGCCCAGAATTTGACCGGCGGTGCGGCGTCGTATGCCAGTGCTGAGACCACCGCTGCCACGGTGCTACAGCCCGTTCTCACCGCAATCAACGCGCCCTTCCTGACACTGACTGGGCGACCGCTAATCGGCAACGGCGCCAACGGTGCTACGGGCAGCGGGGCCAATGGCGGGGCCGGTGGAATCTTGTTCGGAAGCGGCGGCAATGGCGGGTCTGGCGGGGCCGGCCAGAACGGCGGCGCCGGCGGGGCCGCGGGGTTGTTCGGTATGGGCGGCGCCGGTGGGGCCGGCGGGCCCGGCACCACCACCGGCGGGGCCGGCGGGGCCGGCGGGTTGCTATTCGGGGCCGGCGGCAGTGGCGGTGCCGGTGGATTCAACGCCGCCGGCACCGGGGGGAACGGCGGGCCCGGCGGGGCCGGCGGACTATTCAGCTCGGGCGGCACCGGCGGCCCCGGCGGCAGCGGCAACGGCGCCGCGGGTAATGGCGGTGCCGGCGGCCCAGGTGGCACTGCGGGGCTGTTCGGGGTCGGCGGTGCTGGCGGCATCGGCGGATTCTCCGGTACCGCCGTCGCGGGTCCCGGCGGGGCCGGCGGGGCCGGTGGGCTGATCGGCACCGGCGGCCCCGGCGGCTTAGGCGGCGCCGGCGGTAGTGCCGGCGCGATCAGCGGGAATGGCGGCGCCGGTGGCCTAGGTGGCGTCCTCGGCGGCGATGGCGGGGCTGGCGGCGCCGGCGGCGGCGGCGGCGCAATCAACGGCAAGGGCGGGGCCGGCGGCGCGGCGGGCATGTTCTTCGGCGATGGCGGGGGCGGGGGCGCCGGCGGCGGTGGAGGCTCGATTGCCGGGGACGGGGGAATCGGCGGCGCGGCAGGCTTATTCGCCGGCGCCGGCGGCGCTGGCGGGGCCGGCGGCACCGCCAGCGCCATTGGCGGGAAGGGGGGCGCGGGCGGCCGGGCAGCAATGCTCTTCGGCACCGGCGGCAGCGGCGGCGGCGGTGGTGCCGCCTCGGGCGCCGCGATAGGCGGGGACGGCGGAGCCGGCGGCAATGCGGGCATGCTCTTCGGCGACGGTGGTTCCGGTGGCGCCGGCGGTATCAGCGCCATCATCGGCGGGAATGGCGGGGCCGGAGGCATGGCCGGGTTAGTCGGCAACGGCGGGCACGGTGGTGACGGCGGGATCGACGCCACGAACAACCCCAGCGGCGCGGGCGGCATCGGTGGTCGAGGTGGCAACGCCGTGCTCCTCGGCAACGGTGGCAACGGCGGCAACGGCGGGTTCGCCGTGACCCCGGGCAAAGACGGAGCAGCCGGAGCTGGCGGCACCGGCGGGCAGCTGCTAGGCCTGGACGGGTCACCCGGGCTCCCGTAGCCGCGTTCCGTAGACCGACGCTGGTGGCGTTTGCGCTGTCAGAGGGGTAGTCCGGGTCGCCAAGGCCATCCGCATTCTCGACCGCTGAGCATCACAGGTGTGCCTTCAAGGTCGTCGGCTAGCGGCGTACCGGAGTGGCAGTTGACCAGTGCCAACGTCTGGGCGTAGAAAGATACCTCCCAAGCTGAACACGCGGGTTCGATTCCCGTCATCGGCTCCACACTGAGCAGCTCGCCCGGCGCCGAAGCGCCGAAATTTATTCCGCAACAATTGATTTCGCCGACCTGAACATCGGACGACTGCAAGCATCCGGTCCATCGACCGGCTGGTAGCTTAGCCCCCATGGGTGCCTTGGATGGACGCGTGGCCTTGATCACCGGCGGGGCTCGAGGGCAGGGCCGCGCGCATGCGTTGGCATTGGCTGCCGAGGGAGCCGACATCGTGGCCGCCGATGCCCCGGCTGCGATGACGGAACTGACCTACCCCCTGGGCACCGAGGATGACTTACGGGAGACGGCGAAGCTGGTGGAAGCGCTGGGCGGGCGTTGCGTGCCGCTGACCCTGGACGTGCGCGATTCCGCCGCGGTCGGCGCCGCGATGAAGCAGACGGTCGCGGACATGGGCAGCCTCGACATCGTGGTGGCCAACGCCGGAATCGTCAGCACCGGGCCGCTGGAAGATGTCAGCGACGTGGTGTGGCAACAACTCGTCGACACGAACCTGACCGGCGCGTTCCACACCCTGCGGGCGGCCATCCCGGTGATGCGGCAGCAGCGGTTCGGACGGATCGTCGTGACCTCGTCGATGGGCGGCCGGATGGGCATCCCCGAGCTGGCCGCCTACAACGCCACCAAGTGGGGCGTCATCGGCCTCGCGAAATCCGCCGCGCTGGAGGTCGCCAAGGAGGGCATCACGATCAACGTCGTCTGCCCGACCACGACCCAGACGCCGATGGTGCAACCCACCGGCACTGACGACGTCCCCGACGACCTGGTGCGCCGGATGACGAAAGCCAACCCGATACCTCAACCCTGGCTGCAGCCCGAGGACGTCAGCCGCGGGGTGCTGTATCTGGTCACCGACCCCGGCGTCATCACCGGAAGCGTGCTCGAGATCGGCCTCGGCGGCAGCGCCCGCATCCACTGATCCGGGGACCTGGTGGCATCGGTGATGCCAAGATGTGGGCATGAGCGACCGACGGGTTCGCTATGCGCGCAACGGCTCCGTCCGGCTCGCCTACCGCGAGTTCGGCGAGGGTGACACCACCCTCGTCTGGAACCCGGGCTGGTTCAGCAACGTCGACCTCGTCGACGAACCCGCGAGTCCGGTCGCGGCCGTCGTCGAACGACTGGCCGAGGTCACCCGGACCATAGTGTGGGACAAACGCGGCACCGGCCTCTCGGATCCGGCCACCCACGTCCCGCCGCTCGACGAGCGAATGGATGATCTTCATGCCATTCTCGACGCCGCCCAGGTCGATCGTCCCGCCTTGTTCGGCATGTCCGAGGGTGGCCCGATGAGCCTGTTGTTCGCGGCGACGTATCCAGAACGCGTTCACTCGCTGGTGATGTACGGCGTGGTCGCACGGTTTTCGCAGGAGCTTCCGGATTGCCCCTGGGGATTCACCGCGAAAGAGAAGGCCGACCATCTGGAAGTCATCGAAAGCCATTGGGGTGAAGGCGCGCTCGCTGAGCTGTTCTTCGGGGAGTTCGCCGAGGTACCGGGATTTCGCGACCTCTACGGCCGGTACCAACGGGCGAGCGCGAGCCCGACGATGGCCGCGTGGCTGTGGCAGGCGCTGCTGGAGATCGACGTTCGCGGCATCCTCGGTTCGGTCCGCGCACCGAGCCTGGTGCTGGCGAGGCCGGGTGACCTGATGGCTCCGTTGGAGGGCGCGACGGCATTGGCGGCCGCAATCCCCGGCGCCCGGTTCAAGGAGCTCCCCGAGGGACCGCACGCGCTCGTCGACGATGCGGTGGGTTCGGCGATCCTCGACTTCGTCTGCGGCACATCGGGTACCGCGGTCGACGAGCGAGTGGTCAAGACGGTGCTGTTCACCGACATCGTCAGTTCCACCGAACTGCTCAGCGCACGCGGCGACGCCCACTGGCGACGCCAGCTCGATGCCCACGACAAAGTCATCGACGGGCTGTTGGAGAAGTTCGGCGGCCAGCGTGCGAAGCACACGGGAGACGGCGTCTTCGCGCTCTTCGACGGGCCGACCAAGGCGGCTCGCTGCGCGTTGGAAATGGTCCCGGCCCTCGCCGCGCGCGGCATCCGAATCCGGGCGGGCGTCCACACCGGCGAGTGCGAGCGACGCGGTGAGGAGTGGAGCGGGTTGGCCGTTCACACGGGAGCCCGCATCGGGGCGCTGGCGGGGGCGGGCGAGGTGCTGGCCAGCCGCACCGTCCGCGATCTTTCCGCGGGATCGGGCCTGACATTCGAAAGCCTTGGCCCACAACGCCTCAAGGGGCTCGCCGAGGAGACCGAGGTTTTCCGGGTCGCCACTCCGCCGGGCGGCCTGGCCCCTTAGTTCACGCCGGCGTCAACCCATTCGGGCCGTTGATGCCGCCGATGTAGTACCCGCCGAAGCCACCGGGGCCGCCAACGCCCGGGGTGACCCCGATGCCGCCATTGCCGCCGGCCCCGCCGATGCCGAACAGCAGGCCCCCGTAGCCGCCCTGGCTGCCGTTGCCGCCGAACGCCAAGCCGGCCGCGCCGTAGCCGTTGCCGCCGTGGCCGCCGAGCCCGAAGAGGAGACCGCCGAGCCCGCCGAGCCCACCGGTGCCGCCGTGGCCGCCTGCCTGCGCGGCCCCGCCGTCGCCGCCGGCTCCGCCGATGCCGAAGAAGGTGCCGCCGTCGCCGCCATATCCGCCGACCCCGCCGGTGCCGCCGGCGGACTGCGCCGCGCCGCCGGGGCCGCCGTTGCCGCCGATGCCGAACAGGGTGCCGCTGCCGCCGCCGCCCTGGCCGCCCTGGCCGCCGATGTTGGTGGGGCCGACGGCCGGCCCGCCGGCGCCGCCGTCGCCCCCGGTGCTGACGAGGTTGAACAGGATGTTCCCGCTGCCGCCGTTCCCGCCGAGGCCTGCAACCCCGACGTTGCTCGTCGCGGCCCCACCGGTGCCGCCTGCCCCGCCGGCGCCGTAGAGCAGGCCGAGGCCGTCGCCGCCGCCACCGCCCCAGCCGGCGACGATGTTGCTGGCCCCGCCGGCGCCACCGAAACCGCCGTTGCCGAACAGAATTCCGCCGCTGCCGCCGAAGCCGCCGTCCCCGGCGACGCCGTTGGGGCAGGCGCCGCCCGGCCCGCCGAGGCCGCCGTTGCCGAACAGCCCGGCGGCGTTGCCGCCGTTGCCGCCGAAGCCGGCGAAGCCGTTGCCGATGGCCCCACCGGCTCCGCCGCGCCCGCCGTTGCCGAACAGGAACCCGCCGCTGCCGCCGTTGCCGCCGTTCTGGCCGGGCGCGCCGGAACCGCCGGCGCCGCCGTTGCCCCACAACAACCCGCCGTTCTGCCCGTTGGCGCCGGTTCCGTTGGTGCCGTCGGCGCCGTCGCCGATCAGCGGCCGCCCCAGCAGCGCATCGAAGGGCGCGTTGATCTGGTCAAGGAGGTTTTGCAAGGGATTGGCGTTGGCGGCCTCGGCGGCGGCATAGGAACCCGCACCCGCATTCAGGAGCTCGACGAACCGCTGGTGGAATGCCGCCGCCTCGGCGCCGATCGCCTGGTAGGCACGCGCGTGCGCGCCGAACATCGCCGCGACGGCCACCGACACCTCGTCGCCACCCGCGGCCAGCACCGTCGACGTTGGCGCCGCCGCTGCCGCGTTGGCCGCGCCGATCGCCGCAGCGATATTCGCCAGATCCGAGGCCGCGGCCGTCACATACTCCGGGACCGCGATGACAAACGACATGCCGACCTCCGCCCTACCGGCCGCCCATTGGCCGCCGAGTGGCGAAACCGTATCGATGTGCCCCGTCTACCGATCCCAAGTTCGGCGGACATTGAGCCCGCGAAAGTGCAACTGCCGAGGCATTTCTCGAGAAAGGGTGTCGCCAGTTGCACCCTCGCGGTGGTGGGGTGCGCCTAGAACCAGCCGTTGGGCCCGGGAAGGCCGGGCGTGCCCGCGGTCCCGGCAACAGTGCCCGCGACTTGAAAGAAAGTGACGACGCCGCTGGTATTGCCGCTGGTAAAGACGATCGTCACCGGGGTCGTGGTGCCGAAAGAGCCGGCCGCGCTCGCTGGACTCACGGAGTAGACGTTGGAGGTGGGCAGGAAGGCGACGATGTTGCCTGATCCGGGGGCGTTGTTGACGATCGTGAAGTCCCCGCCGACGGTGAGGTTCACGGCCGTGGATGGACTGCCGGTGCCCCCTTGCCCGCCGGCGCCGCCCTGACCGTGGAGCCACCCGCCGCGCCCGCCGTCGCCGCCATTGCCGCCGTTCAGGACGAACGGTGTGGTCTGGCCGGCGGCCAGGGTCGCGTCGTTGGGTCCGGCGCTGCCGCCGTTCCCGCCGCTTCCGCCGGCGCCCCACAACCCCGCGGCCCCACCGGCCCCGCCTATGCCGCCCGTAAAGGCGCCGACGCCGGCATCCCGCACGGCCAGCCCGCCGGTGCCCCCGCCCCCGCCGTTGCCGTAGAAAAACCCGCCCGCGCCGCCGGCCCCGCCCGCCGCGCCGGCCCCGCCGGCGCCGCCGAATCCGCCGTTGCCGATCAACCCCGCGGCTCCGCCGGCCCCGCCGGCCACCCCGGGGTTGCCCGTTTCCGAAAAACCGTTGCCGCCGCTGCCGTACAACAACCCGCCGGCCCCGCCGTTGGGGCTGGCCGCCGTCCCATTGGCGCCGTCACCGATCAGCGGGCGGCCGAGCAGCGCGTTGGTGGGCGCGTTGATCACTGCCAACACGTCTTGCTGCAGCGTCTGCAGCGGCGAGGCATTGGCCGCCTCGGCGGCCGCATACGCGCCGCCCGCGCCGCTCAATGCCTGCACGAACTGGGCATGAAACGCCGCGGCCTGGCCGCTGAGCGCTTGATAGGCCCGCGCGTGACCGCTGAACACCGCCGTGATGGCCGCCGACACCTCGTCGCCGGCCGCAGGCGCCATGGTCGTAATCGGGGCCGCCGCATGAGCCGCGCTCAGCCCCGAGCCGATGGTGGACAGATCCGTTGCCGCCCGAGCCAGGCACTCCGGGGCCGCCGCCAGATACGACATCGCGTCCTCCCGCCGTCGGGTGATCGCTCAGCGTACGCGGACAACTCAGCAGGCGGGGCGAAACACGGGCAGGACCCGGTACTTCACGACGAAGCGGGCCTCGTCGTACTCCTCGCCGACCTCGCCGTCGTGGGCGACGACGGTCGGGCCGTCCACGGCGGAGAAGCTGAACTCGGGCACCTGCAGCTCGTGGTAGAGCGGGCTGCGCTGCAGCCGCCCGAGGGCCAGCGCGGTCAGGATCCGCGTGCGCGCCCACGGGCGGCCGGCCTCGAGGATGCGCACGTCGATCAGGCCGTCGTCCATGCGGGCGCGCACCGACGGGGCGAACCCGGCCGGCAGGTAGACCGAGTTGCCGAGGAAGAACAGCGAGGTTTGCAGGGCCTTGTTGTCGTAGCGGATGGACACCGGCCGCTCGTTGCGCAGGGTGCGCAGCATCGCGTAGAAACCGGCGACCGGCTTGCCGACCCGCTTCTCGAGCTTCTCGCGGCGCCGCACGAACGCCGGGTAGGCGCCGATGCTGGCGGTGTTGAGCACCATGCGAGATTCGTTGAGGCACATCAGGTCTACGCGCGCCACGCTGCCGCGGCGGATCGCGTCGACGGTCTTGGCCACCGTGTCGCAGCCGATGTCCTTGGCGAAGTGGTTGAACGTTCCCGCCGGAAACACCGCCAGCGGCAGCCCGGCGTCGATGGCCACCGACGCCCCCGCGGCCACCGTCCCGTCGCCGCCCCCGACGGCCAGCACCTCGGCGCGCCCGGCGGCGGCGCGCAACACCGGCTCCGGGTCGTCGTCGGGCCCCAGTTCGACGATCTGAACCTTCGGCAGGGCCGAACGCACCTCGTCGACGACGCGCGCCCCCGTGCCGCTGCCCGACGACGGGTTGATGACCAGGACGACGCCGGCGCCGTCGGGCCGCGCGGGCGTGTCGACCGTCAGCGGCTCGTTTTTGGTCAGCGCGGTCTCGACGATCGGGGGGACCACCCGCCCACCCAGCACGGCGAGGCCCGCGCCGATCCCGAAGCCGGCGAGGACGTCGCCGGGATAGTGCGCGCCGGTGGCCACCCGCGACAGCCCGACCATGCCGGCCAGCAACGCCAGCACGAAACCCAGCGGCGGATTCTCCAGCCCCACCCCGACCGCGAACGCGGCGGCGCTGGCGGAGTGCCCCGACGGCAGCGAGTTGGACACCGGGCGGCGGCGCACCCGCCTGATCAGCGGCACCGAATCGTAGACGGGCCGCGGGCGCCGGCGGATGCGCTTGGCGAGCTGGTTGGTGATCAGGCTGGTGGCCCCCAGCGTCACCACGCCGCGGGTCGCGCCGCGCTGCGCGGACTGCTTGCCCGATGCCAGCAGGGCCGCGGCGATGGCCAGCCACAGCTTGGAGTGGTCGGCGGCGCGGGTCAGCGGCGGCATGACCGTGTCGAGCAGCGGGGTGGGGGTCTCGGCGATCGTCTCGAACAGCTCGCGGTCCAAAGTGCCGAGCCCGCGGGTGATCTGCTGGATGCCGCGCGGGCGCCGCCTGTTCATTACCCACACCCTAAATTGATCACCCATGCGCTACTCCACGACGTGGCGGGAAAACGCCCGACGTCGCGGCGTGCCCGCCGGCGTCGTCGCCGAGATCGCTCGATGGAACGCCCTCACGCCGGACAGCTTCGCGGTCCTGAACAAGACCGAGGAGATCACCGACCCGCACGGCAAGTCCCACTTCCTGCTGCCGCGCGACATCGGCGGCCTCGACGCGCGCCGGGCCACGCTGCTGACCTACGTCCTCAACGCGGGCACCGACTACGGCAAATCGGGCCGGCGCACCGACTTTCCGGCCACGCCCTACCGCGCGGCCGAGGTCGCGCGAATCATGCACCGGCAGAACGCAAATCGCTGGAGCTACGCCAGCGATGTCGCGTTCGTCCACCGCAACGGCGGCCGCCTCGTGACGACCCCGAACGGCATCCTGATGGGGCTGGGCGGCAACTGGCTGCAGCGCCTGTTCAGCCGGCGCGGCGGCACCACCTGGGGCGACATCTTCATGCTGCACGCGCCCCCGCGCACTGACCCGGCCGAGCGGCTGCGCCGGATCGTCAGAACCAACGACCTGGACCGGGTGCTGCACCACGAGGAGCGGCACAGCCGGCAGTGGGCGGCCAAGGGCTACGCGGGCATGCTCGGGGCCTACGGCTGGGAACTGATCCGCGAGCTGGTCTTCGGCGCGACCAACCGGCTCGAGGCGGACGCCGGGCTGTCCGACGGCGGCTATCGGTGATGCAGGCCGCGAATCCCGTTGTAGAGCACCATCAATCCGATCACCAGCAGTAGCGCCGCCATCAGCGCCGCATTGTTGCGGTCCATCCACTCCTTGAGCCGCGCCAGCGCAGCGTCGAGGCGCTCGCCGGCCGCGGCGTAGGCCAGCACCGGGATCGCGACCGTCGACGCGGCGACGGCGACGAAGAACCCCGCCGCCACCCAGGCGCCGGCCGCGCCGAGCCCGGCCGCACCCACCGCCAGCCCGGCCGGCACGCAGATCAGCAGCACGTCGGGCCGAATCACCACCAGCGCCGCCGCCGTCAGCGCCGCCCGCGGCGGGGTGATGGCGGCGAACGACCGCATCCAGCGCGGCGACTCGGTGTGGCCGTGCCGGGTCAGCCAGCGGTAGATGCCGAGCACGATCAAAGCCGCCCCGAGCACCACGCGCAGCCACGACGACCACCTCGGCGGCGACCTGTCCAGCCCGCCGAGCAGGCCCGAGGCCGCGACCGCCAGTGCCGTCACCGCGGCCAGACCCAGCACCCACCCGGCCAGGAACGCCAGGCCGCTGGGCCGCGGCCGCGGCGCCTGGAGCACCAGCACCGCCGGGATGACCGTGATCGGTGAGAGCGAGACGACGAGTCCGAGCGGGATGAGCCCGGCCAGCGCGGAGCCCCAGCTGCCTGCCATGGGCAGCAATCCTTGCACGCCGCCGTCGCTAGAGCGCGCGAATGCCGTTGTAGAGCACCAACAAACCGATCAGGACCAGGATGACCGCGAGCATGGCGGCGTGGTTTTCCTCCATCCACGCCTTGAGCCGTTCCAGCGCGTCGTCGAGGCGGCCGCCGGAGCCGACGTAGGCCAGGATCGGCGCGGCGACCGTCGACGACGACACGGCGACGAACACGGCGCCGGCGATCCAGCCCGCCGTCGCGCCGAGCCCGCCGGTGCCGATGGCCAGCCCGGCGATCGCGCTCAGCAGCAGCACCTCGAGGCGCACCACCGTCAGCACCACGCCGGTCACCCCGGCACGCAACGGGGTCAGCCTGGAGAACGAACGCATCCAGGCCGGGGTCTTGCCCTGACGATGCCGGGTCAGCCAGCGGTACACGCCGAACGCGATCAGCGCCAACCCCATCCCCACGCGCAGCCACGACGCCCACCGCGGCGGCGTCTGGTGCAGATCGCCCAGCAGGTCGGAGGCCCCGGTGAACGCCGCGGTGAGGACCCCCATGCCCGCCAGCCAGCCGCCGAGGAACGCGAGGCTGGCCGGGCGCGGCCGGGGCGCGTGCAGGACGAGCACCGCCGGGATGACCGTGATCGGTGAGACCGCGATGACGACCCCGAGCGGGACGAGCTTGGTCAGCACCGAAACGAAGTTGCCTGCCACGGGCAGCAATCATCGCATTGCCGCTAGCCCTTGCGGCGCAGCGTCCAGGCCGGCACCCAGTGCGTCACGGTTTTGGCTTGGACCCGTAGGCGATCGGGTAGGTCACCAGCCCCCACCAGTCGCCCTGCTCGCAGATGCCCCAGCAGCTCAGCCGGCCCTCGACGACCTTGTGCAGTTGCAGGCCGTTGGGCTGGTAGCGCCCCGAGCGGTGCGGCTCGCGCGGGAACAGCACCGTCAGGTCGACGAGCACCGCGATCGGCGGACGCACCACCCGAAACGGGCTGCGCACCGGCTGACCGTTGTACCCGATCGACGCGAGCTCGCCCATTTATCGATCATACGTTCGAATGGGGTGGGCTCTGGCACCATAGCGCTGTGCCGCGGCGTCTGGACCCGTTGATCGTCGGCGTGCTGGCCGCCGCGATAAGTCTGGGCGGCGCGGCGCGGCCGTCGTTCTGGTACGACGAGGCCGCCACCATCTCCGCGTCCCACAGCCGCTCGCTCGGTCAGCTCTGGCACATGCTGGGCAACGTCGACGCCGTGCACGGCCTCTACTACGCGCTCATGCACGCCTGGTTCCTCGTCGCCCCGCCCACGGAGTTCTGGTCGCGCGCGCCCAGCGGCCTGGCGGTCGGCGCCGCCGCCGCCGGGGCGGTGGTGCTGGGCGGGCAGTTCTCGTCGCGCACCGTTGCGGTGGCGGCCGGGGTGTTCTGCGGCATCCTGCCGCGCAGCACGTGGGCTGGCATCGAGGCCCGCCCGTATGCCCTGTCGATGGCGGCCGCGGTGTGGCTGACGGTGCTGCTGGTCGTGGCGACGCGGCGCAACTCGGCCGCGTCGTGGCTCGCGTACGGCGTCGTTTTGGCCGTCTCGGTCGTGCTCGACGCGTACCTGGTGCTGCTGGTGCTGGCGCACCTCGTCTTCGTCGGCGCCTGGTGCCGACACGTGTTGGCGCGCTTCGCGATTGCGTCGGGGGCGGCGGTGTGCGCCCTGGCGCCGTTTTTGGCCACGGTCGCCGGGCAGTCGCATCAGATCAGCTGGGTCCCGACGATCGGGCACCGCACGATCGAGGACGTGGTGGTCCAGCAGTATTTCGAGCGCAGCCCGCCGTTCGCGGTGTTGTCGGCGCTGGTGCTGGCGGCCGCTATCGTGTTGTGGCTCAGCGGAACCGCGCGGCTGGCCGAGGCCGAGCGCCAACTGCTGACGGTCGCGGTGGCGTGGCTGGTGATCCCGACCGCCCTGATCGTGGCGTGGTCGGCGCTGGCCCACCCGATCTACACGCCGCGCTATCTGGCCTTCACGGCACCGGCGATGGCCCTGATACTGGCGGTCTGCACCGCGGCGGTGGCCCGCAAGCCCTGGGTCACCGCCGCCCTGGTCGGCCTGTTCGCCGTCGCCGCGGTGCCGAATTATGTTCGGGCCCAACGCAACCCGTATGCCAAATACGGGATGGACTACAGCCAGGTCGCCGACCTGATCACCGCGCAGGCGGCGCCGGGCGATTGCCTGCTGGTCAACGACACGGTGACGTTCATGCCCGCCCCGATGCGCCCGCTGATGGCCGCCCGCCCGGACGCCTACCGCAAGCTGGTCGACCTGACGCTGTGGCAGCGGGCGACCGACCGCAACGACGTCTTCGACACCAACCTCATCCCCGAGGTGGTCGCCGGGCCGTTAAGCCATTGCCGCGTCGTGTGGATCATCACCCAGGCCGACGAGACGATGCCCGCGCACGAGCGGGGCCCGGCGCTGCCGCCCGGCCCGCGCTACGGGGCGACCCCCGCGTTCGCGGTGCCGCGCGATCTCGGCTTCCGCCTCGTCGAGCGCTGGCAGTTCAACCTGGTCCAGGTGCTCAAAGCGGAGAAATAGTCACCAGATGCGGATGTAGTCGACCAGCATCGACGCCGGGAAGGTGCCCGCGGCGGGATCGCCGGCCCCCACCCCACCGACCGCGAGGGTGAACATCGGCGTCATCCAGTAGCCGGGGTTGTTGAACGGCCACCGGAAGTCGTCGGGGGCGCCGCCGTGGACGTGGATGGGCTTGTTCGGCACGCTGAAGTACTGCGCCCCGTCGCGCGCGAACTGGAATCCCTCCTCGCCCCAATGCATTCGCCAGGTGTGCCAGCCGCCGTCCACCAGACCGGGGATCGACTTGCCCTCCCACGTCTTGCCGTTGGACGCGGCGTGCACCGTGGTGCCGGGGGGCCAACTGCCGTTGCCGTACCACTCGAAGATGTCGACCTCGCCGTCGGGCAGGGGATCCTCGTTGACGCCCCAGAACGCCGCCCACAGGCCGGGGAACAGGCAGTCGAGCTTGATCCGCGCTTCCCAGGTCTGGTTGATCATGCTGCGGAAGTTGCCGCGCAGCTTGCCGCTGTAGTAGTTGCCCATCTCATGGGTGGCGCACAGGACGAGGTTGGAATTGCCGTCGAGGAACACGTTTCGGCGGTCGTCGCGGTAGATCCCCTCGACCGGTGGGAACACGTCGTCCTGCCAGGTCTGGATGGTCCACTTGCCCGGGTCGGGGGGCGCGCCGGCCGGGCCGTCGAACTCGTCGGAGAAGATGTAGCCCCCGCCCCCGGCCGACGGCGCCTCCGGCGGCGACGTGAGCGACGGGTGGGCCTGCGCCTCGGGGATCCGGATCGCGGACCCCGCCGCCGCGGCCGCCAGCATGCCGAGGCCCGTGGTCAACAACATGCTGCGACGATCCATCTGCACTACCACCCATCTGTTCAAAACGCCGTGACCTCGTGCTGGCCACGCTCCCCGAAGCAACTGTTGCAAACGGTGTTATGAAACCACGCGCCGGGGGCGGATCGCACCTCTGCCGACGGCGCGTCCGGACCCGTTTCGGGGGAATAACCACTGCTAACGCGCCGAAACCGGTTCATCGGCGGGACGGCCGCCCCCGCATGCGGCCCCCATCATCAACTTCCTTGACATCCCGTGCGCCGGTGGTATCAAGGAAGTTGATACTCCGATGTGGAAAGGAACGACAGCGATGTCTGGTTGATTCTTCGGTGGCCCCGGCGGTTGGGGCGAAAGGGGCTGGGGGCACGGCGGGTTCGGCGGCCCCGGTTTCCCGGGCGGCCCCGGCTTTCCGGGTGGGCCCGGCTTCAAGGGCGGCCCCGGCGGCCGTCACGGGCGGCACTTCCTCAAGCGGGCGGCGTTCGTGACCGCGGCGCTGCTGCTCGACGGGCCGGCCGACGCCGCGCAGGTCGTGCAGCGGGTGTCCGACGCGACCGAGGGCGCGTTCACCCCGCCGCAGGACGTGGCGGAGCTGGCCATCGGGCTGCTCGCCGGCCGCGGCGTCGTCACGGTCGACAACGGCGTGGCGACCCTGACCGAGCTGGGCCGCAACCTGCTGGCCTGGCGCGGGGTCAGCAGCGAGACCGCGCACGCCTTCCTGGGGCGCGCGGCGAAATTCGGCGACGTGTTCAAGATCCGCCGGGAACTCTTCGAGATCGCCGGGCTGGCCCGCACCATCACCTGGTCGGGCACCGACGAGCAGAAGCAGCAGCTCGCCGAGACCCGCACCACGGTGCTGGCGGCCCTGACCGACGCGAAGAAGGCGCTACACCGGGTCCTGGGCGAAGCCTAACCGGTCGCCGGTTCGCTCAGCTTGACCAGCATCTTGCCGATGTTGGCCCCGGTGAACAGGCCGTTGAGGGCGTCGACGCAGGACTCGACGCCCTCAAACACGGTCTGGCGGTGCCGGATCCGGCCCTCGTGCTCCCACTGGCGCAGCGCCGCGAACGCCTCGTCGAAGCGGCCCCAGTCGTCGAGCGCGTTGAACCCCTGCATCAGGGCCGTCTTGGACAACAGGTTCACGTAGTTGGCCGGCCCCGGGTGCTCGCCGCTGAGGTAGCTGGAGATGACGCCGCACAGCACCACCCGCGCCTTGGTCGCCAGCCTGCCGAGCACCGCGTTGAGGATCGGCCCCCCGACGTTGTCGAAGTAGACGTTGACCCGTTTCGGGCAGTGCTGCTTGAGCGCGGCCGCCACGTCCTCGTTCTTGTAGTCGATGCACGCGTCAAACCCGAAGTCCTCCACCACCGCCCGGCACTTCTCCGGGCCGCCGGCGATGCCCACCACCCGGGCGCCGGCGATCTTGGCGATCTGCCCGGCCACCGACCCGGTGGCCCCCGCGGCGGCCGACACCACCACCGTCTCCCCGGGCTGGGGCCGGCCGATGTCCATCATCCCGATGTAGGCCGTCGCCCCGGTCGGGCCGTACACGGACATCACCGCCAGCTGGTCGACGGCCGCCTTGCCCGGGATGGGCGTGCTGAACACGTCGTCGCGCACGATCACGTACTCCTGGAAGCCCGTCAGCGTGGTGATGACGTCGCCGACCTCGAAGGCGTCGCAGCGCGTCGCCACCACCTCGCCGATCCCGGCCGCCCGGATGACCTCGCCCACCTGCACCGGCGGCAGGTAGCCCGGCTGGTCGTTCAGCCAGGTGCGCACGGCGGCGTCGAGCCCGACGTAGGTGGTGCGCACCAGCGCCTCGCCGTCGGCGGGCTCGGGCGCCGGGGTGGTGACCAGCTCGGTGTCACCGGGCTGGACCAGCCCGCTCGGGCGGCGGCGCAACAGGATCTGGCGGTTGGGCAAGTCGGGCACGGTGCTGAAACTACCCATACGACGCGCGCCGCGGTGGGAGCATCACCTCATGAACTCGCAGGACGACCCGGAAGAACGCATCCGGGAACTCGAGCGCCCCCTGGCCGACGCGGCACGCGCGTCCGAGTCCGGACAAGCGCAGCCGCCCGGGGGCTACCCGTATTCGTCCGGCCCGGCGGCGCCGCCACCGCCACCCAGCCCCTGGACCTACGCCGGCCCGCCGCCGCGGTCGCCGTCGGGCAACCGGGCGTGGTGGGTGGTGGGGACGTTCATCGTCATCGCGTTGCTCGCGGTGGCGGGGGGCATCGCCGCCTTGGCCGCGCACCAGCTTTCGGGTGTCCGGTCGATCATCAGCTCGCCGCCGAGCGTCTCCGCGACGTTCGGCCCGTCGAGCACGCGGGCCAGGCCGTCGGCGCCGTCGACGTCACCCGCGTCACCCGCGTCACCCAGGCCGTCGCCGGGCGCCAGCCTCAGCGTCGCCGGCATCAACGAAAACCGGACGATCGCCTGCAACGACAACGTCGTGAGCGTGAGCGGCGTGTCCAACACGGTCGTGATCACGGGCCACTGCGCGAGGCTCACGGTGTCCGGCGTGCAGAACGCGATCACCGTCGACGCCGTCGACAGCATCGACGCCTCCGGCTTCGACAACAAGATCACTTACCACTCGGGCAACCCGAAGATCAGCAATTCCGGCGGCTCGAACGCGGTGCAGCGGGGCTAGCCGGCCGGCGAGGCCAAATGCACGGCGCGGCTTGAGTTTTGAGTGTGAAGCCACGGCTTCGGCTGTGAAGCCAGGGCGGCAGCAGAGCCGAAATCCCGCCCTGTGCTCACACTCGACGCCCTGGCTTCACACTCGACGACAGCCAGCTAGTCGCCGTCGGATTCGTCCGAATCGTCGTCGAGCACGCTGACCGCGATGCCGTAGGGCAGGAAGCGGACCTTGCGCTTGGGATCGAGGTTGTTCTTGTTGGCGCGCAGCGCGTCGAGCTCGGTCGCGTAGACCTGTTCGACGTGGGCGCCGCCGTCGTCGTCGACGGTGTAGATGGCCCACACGCCGTCGCCCGCCTCGCCCGCGGTCTCCGGCTCCGGCCGGGGCCGCCGCGACAGGTCCTCGAAGACCGCCGACCAGCCCGCCCGGCCGCCGGGACCGCCGACGAACCTGCCGACCCGCTCGAACACGTCGCGCAGGCCCTCGCTGCCCTCCCTGATCAGGCGGTCGAACTCCTCGGGATCGAATCCGAACGCACCATGCTCGCCCACGCAGGCCTCCTTGCCGTCACAGTGTCAATGCCCAGTGTGCGCCCGGTCGCCGGTGTTCGCCATCGGGCTACGGGCCGGGCGGCGGCGCGGGCGGTGGCGGCGGATTGATCGGGATCGGCACCGTGACGAACGGGAGGTGCAGGTACATCGTCATCGGCGGCGACGCGGGCGCGGGCGGCGCGGCCGGCGGCGGGGCGGCCGGCTGCGGGGGCGGGGCGGCCGGCTGCGGCGCCGGGGCCTGCGGCGCGGGGGCCGACTCCGGTGCTCGCCAGGTGGATGCGCGACGGGGCAGCGGCGCCGGCTGTGGCGGCGCGGCCACCTCGGGCGCCGGGGCGGCCACCTGGGGCGCGGGCGCCGGTGCCGGGGCGGCCACCTCGGGCGCGGGCGGCGGCGCCTGCGGCGGCGGGCTGGGGGCGGGCGGCGGCGCCGACGGGGGCGGCACCAGGTTCTGCGGGGCGACCGCGTGCGGGCTCGGCTGCGGGGACGGCACCGGCGCGTCCGACGTCAGCGACACCACGACCGCCCCGGCCGCGACGGCCGCGATCCCGGCGAGCGCGCCGCCGACCAGCATGGCCGGCCCGCGGCGCCGCGGCCGCGCGTCGTCGGCGCTGTCGGCCTCGTCGTTCAGCGCGCTGTAGGCCAGCGCGCCGGTCTCCGGGGCGGCGTTGCCGGAGACGTCGAGGTAGGTGGGGCTGAGCCCGCGCGGATGCACCTCACCGGTGCCCGGATCCAGCGAATAGGCCAGGGCGGCGGTCGAGGACGCGAACAGCGGCGCGTTCGCCGACGCCAGCGCCGCGCCCCGGGCGAGCGCCATCTCCGGCTCCTCGGGCACGGACACCTCGAAGGCGGTCGTCGCCTCGAGCGCGGCCTTGATCGCAACCACATCGGCCCCGCAGCCCGCGCCGCTGCCCACGACGAACACGCCGTCGGCGCGCGACGTGGGCGTGTCCAGCCCGGCGACCATGGCGGCCAGCTCGGCCGCGGTGCCCCCGACCAGCTGCCGCCGGTGCAGGTCGACGATGGAACCGTCGGCGACGTCGACGACGGCCAGCGTCGCGCTGTCGCCCTCGACGAAGAGCATCGCGATGTGCTCGTAGCCGATCGAATGGCCGACCGTCTGCGCCAGCGCGGCCGCGGCCAGCAACGGGGAGACCAGCATGACGCTGCCGACATCGTGAGACGCGATCGCGTCGCGCAGCGCCGCGGACTCGGCGGGGTCGGTCCACGTCACCCCCGTCGAGGCCAGGCGATAGCCGCCCTCGGCCGCGCCCTCCCGGGTGCCGACGATCGCGTCGATCACCTGGTCAGGGCCGGCCGCAGCCGCCGCGCCGTCGGTCGCGGCGATGTCGAACTCGTCCTGCTCGACTGTGACGCCGTCAGCGTCCTGGCCCTCCACGAGCACCAGGCGGACGGCGGTCGGAGCCATCGAGACTCCGAGCACGATGTCCACTTTGCGCCTCCAAGGTCCCCCACGAGGGCATCACGAAGCGGCCCCCGCCCGAACCGGTGACACCACGCTACCCGCGTGCGGCCGGGCGCGCTCGTGGCGGGACTCAGTAACCCGGGCTCAAGAACGGGTTCTGCGGGCTCTGCGGATACTGCGGGTACTGCGGGACCGGAGGCGCCTGGGGGGCCTGGTTCGCGGGCACCGGAACCGGGATCGGCACCGGCAGCAGCGGAACGTGGATCCACTCCGTCGTCATGGGCACGGTCGTCGTCGGGGTCGACGGCGTGGGTGACGGAGTCGTGGTGGACGGCGCCGGCGGGGTGGTCATCGCCGTCGTCGTCGGCGCGGGCGGCTGCGTTGTTGTGGCCGGCGGGGGCGGCGGGGGGTGCCGGGTGGTCGCGACGGGCGGCGGGGTGGTCACGATCACCGGCGCCGGCGGTGGCGGGGGCGACGGCGGCGGCGGGGGTGGCGCCGGGCTGGGCACCGGCTGCGCGCTGGGCGGCGGCGGCACGGGTGTCGGGGGCGGCGGGCTCGGCGCCAGCGAGCTGACGGGCGGCAGCGGCAGCGGCGCGACGGTGGGCGGCGGGGCCGGGCGGTTTTCGATGCCCGTCAACGTGTAGGCCACCCCGCCGACGGCGGTCATGGCGACGACCGCGCACATCCCGACGATCAGCTGCGACAGCCGCAGGCGCCGCCACGGCTTTTCCTTGGGCGGCTCGATGACGTTCAGGCGCATCGACCACCCGGCCGGACCGTCCTCCTCGAAGGCGGCGGGGCTGTACGGCACCCGGATGTCACCCGGGAATTCCGTTTGCGACCAGGCCAATTCGCGGTCGGTGAGCGCCTCGTCGTCGATTACCAGCACGTCGCCGGCCGGCAGCTCGACGATCTCGCCGGCGGCCGCCGTGAGCAGGCCGATGGACGTGCGCGTGCGCAGGTCCAGCTCCTCGCCGCGGGAGGCCAGCTGCAGCGCGCCGAGGGCGGCGGCGTGCCCCGGCTGCGACGGGCTGACCACCGGTCGGCGGCCGTGCACCGAAAGGCGTTCGGTGACAAGCGGAATGCTGGCGCCGCCGCCGACCGTGACCACCGCCGACAGGTCCGCCCAGCCCCTTTTGTGGCGGACCAGCATCTCGTCGAACGCGTAGATGAAGCCCGACAGGCGGTCTCCGATCAGGTCGCCCAGCTCGTCGCGCGTCAGCTTCATGGTGCACCGTCGCCCGCCGAGCTCGGCGGCGAACTCGGCCACCGTTTCGGTGGACAGCCGTTCCTTGGCCTCGCGGCACTGCTCCCGGAGCAGGCCGAGTTGCCCGACGCCGGCGGTGCTGGCCGGGTCGATGCCGCTGCCGTGCCCGAGCTCCTCGAAGACCTTCAGCAGTAGCGCCTGGTCGATCTCGTCGCCGGAGAACGCGGCGTAACGCATTGTGGGGCTGACGAGTTCGAAGTCCCCCTTGAGGCTGATCAAGGTGGCCGAGGTGCCGCCGCCGCCGAAGTCGAGCAGCGCGACCACGCCCGTCGCCGCCAGGCACAGCTCGGCGTTGGCCGCCGTCAGCGCCGCGATCGCGTCCGAGACCAGCCGCGGCGCCATGCCGCTGCGCACGAAGCCCAGATGCGTGCGCAACCCGTTGCGCAGCGCCTGCACCGTGCCGGGCTTCCAGTACGCGGGCACGGCGATGGAGATCTCCGAGCCGGCGGCGTCCGCGCCGGCGGACACCATCATCGCGTCCAGGGCCTCGACCATGAGGAGGTCGGGGTCGTGCGCGGAACCGTCGGGCGACACCAGCGCGACCGAGTCACCGATGCGCTCGACGAAGCCGCGCATGAGCACGCCCGGCTCGGTCAGGTTCGGATCTTCGGTGGGCAGACCGACTTTCGGTGCGCAGTGCGGGTACAGCGTCAGCACCGCACGGCGTGCCACCGGCGGGCTTTCATTGCGCGCGGCGACCAGGTTCGTGGTCCCGATCGACAACCCCACTGGGTCGTACATAGAGCGAAAACCTTCGTCTACAGGGGATCTACAGCGGTTTCTAGGTCTTGGCCAGCGTTAACCATAGCCGCGGACACGCGCAAAGCCGATGGCTTGCAATGCCATTGGTATCGGCTCGATGTGATTGTGTCACCGAAGCGGTATCAAATACCCATTGACAAATGAAGCCAAACGGGATTACACCACGGTCAGCGGCAGCGAACGCCTCGGCTCGAACTGGAACGTCGACCCGCCACTGAATTTGGCCACCGACACCTCGGACAGCTCGGCCGCGGGGGTGTCGGTTTCGGCCAGTTCCGCGGTCCACTCGGTGTCGGTGCCGCTGACCCGGACCCGCAGGCGCGGGTCCACCGCGGTGGCGATCGCCTGCAGCGGCTGCACGGATTCCGGCGAGCACAGCGAGATCCAGGCGCCGTCGTCGTGGGCCGGCGAGGCGCGCACGGTCAGCCGGTTGCCTTCCGCCTCGGCGACGACGTAGCCCGCGGGGTTGAGCAGCGGGTGCAACTCGAGCACCCTTCGCGCTCCGTCGATTCCGCCGGGCAGGCGGAGCGCGCGGTGGATCCGCTCGGCCCCCAGCCCGGCCAGGCCGGTCAGGCCGCGGGTGCCCACCGAGACGGCCTGGGCGTCGTCGGCCGCGCGCGCCCGCACCGCCACGGCAAACGACAGGTACAGCAGGTGCATCTGCAGGCAGACCTCGTCGGCCATGCGGACCAGCGCCGAATGCGAGAAGGCGGCGAAGTCGAGATCGGACAGCAGCGGCCCCGAGTAGTCGCCCCGCCCCTCGTCGGAGCGGTCAATGGGATCCAATTCCCATGTGGCGGCGCGGGTTTGGCGGATGATGTCCAGCGCCGGGATGCTCTGGGCCTCGGGATAGGACTCGTCGATGATGACGGTCCACGCGCAGTGCGGGTGCCGATCCGCCGGCTGGCGCGGCGGCCGGTGGATGGGACGCATCTGCGCGCGCGGGTTGGTCGCGACCGCGGTGGCGTCGAAGGTCGGGTCCTCGATGGTGTGGCACATCCCGAAGACGTACTCGTCGCCCATGGGCTCGACGTCGAGCAGCGCCCCGCAGTGGTCGAGCTGGAATTCGCCGTGCCAGCGGTCGTGGATGGTGTAGCGGAAGTCCATGAACTGCGGCGGCGCGCCGATGTCGAGCTGCAGGCCCTTGAAGATGGTGGGGACGTCGTCGCCCTCGTAGTTCAGCGCCCGCTGCATGCGCCTGGTGTAGATCGGGCTGGCGCCGGCCCACTCCTCGATGGCGATCTGCACCATCTCTTCGCGGCCGAATTCCGTGATGCACCAGGCCATGCCCGAGCGATCGATCATGTGACCGATCAGGAGCAGTTCGGGAACCAGGACGGACAGCTCCTGACGGGACAGCCGCGCGTATCGGGATGGGCTCACCGCCCAAAAATAAATCTGTCTATGTTATAAAGTCAACAATGCCCGTCGCCGCACGTCCCGCCGGTCCGACCCGGCGCACCACCGCGCCACGCAAGCGCGGCGACGACACCCGCGCCAAGATCATCGACGAGACGGTGCGCTGCATCGTGGAGGAGGGGTTCGCCGCCGCGACCGCCAAGCACGTGGCCGAGCGCGCCGGCGTCACCTGGGGTGTCATCCAGTACCACTTCGGGGACCGCAACGGCCTGTTGACGGCCGTCGTCGACGACGGCGTGGCCCGGCTGGTCGACAGCCTGTCGTCGGCCCACGTCAGCGAGCTCCCGCTGCGCGAGCGCATCGAGGTCGTCGTCGACACCGCCTGGAGCTGCTACAGCAGCCCGACGTCGATGGCCGCGTTCGAGATCCTGCGCGCCACCCGCGGCGGATCGTCGCGGCGCCACCTGCTCGAGATGAACTCCGCGATCGGCCAGCTGGGCCGGCTGATCACCGACGATCCCGCCAAAGCCGGTGTGGCCGAGGTGATCTGGGCCACCCTGCGCGGTGTGGTGCTGGCGCAGATGCTCACCGGGACCGACGTCGACTGGAGCCGGGAACGACGCGCCCTGATCGACATGGCCACCCGTGTGTTGCAATGACGGGATGACCCCTCAAGATCTCGCCGACATCGAAGCCATCAAGCAGGTCAAGTACCGCTACCTGCGCGCGCTGGACACCAAGCACTGGGACGACTTCGCCGACACCCTGGCCGAGGACATCAAGGCCGACTACGGCCCGTCGATCGGCAACGAGCTGCACTTCACCAACCGCACCGAGCTGGTGGATTACATGCGCTCGTCGCTGGGCCCGAACGTCATCACCGAGCACCGCGTCACCCACCCCGAGATCGTGGTGACCGGCGACACCGCTTCGGGCAGCTGGTATTTGCAGGACCGGGTCATCGTCGCCGAGCTGAACTTCATGCTGATCGGCGCGGCGTTCTACCGCGACTCCTACCGGCGCACCGACGCCGGCTGGAAGATCAGCGGCACCGGCTACGACCGGACCTACGACGCCACGATGTCGTTGGCGGGCATGGACTTCAAGGTCAAGCCCGGGCGCGCTTTGGCTTAGTACTTCCCGAAGGCCATGGCCACGTTGTGGCCGCCGAATCCGAACGAGTTGTTGATCGCGTAGTCGAAGTTGCCGTGCCGCGGCTTGCCCGCCACCACGTCCAAATCGATTTCGGGATCGAGGTTTTCCAGGTTCAGTGTCGGCGGGATGACCTGGTCGCGCAGCGCGAGCACGGTCAGGATCGACTCCACCGCGCCGACCGCACCCACCGAGTGGCCCAGCGCCGCCTTGGGCGCGTACACCGCGGCGTTGCCGCCGTGCGGTCCCAGCGCGTTGTTGATGGCCTTGCCCTCGGCCACGTCCCCCACCGACGTGCCGGTGGCGTGCGCGTTGACGTGGCCGATGTCGCTTGGGCTCAGCCCCGCAAGCTGGATCGCCCGGCTCATCGCGTGCCCGGCGCGCTGGCCGTTGGGGTCGGGAGCCACCATGTGGTAGCCGTCGGAGGTGATGCTCGCCCCCATCAGCCGGGCCAGGATCCTGGCGCCGCGGGCCTTGGCGTGCTCCTCGGTCTCGATCACCATGAGCGCGCCGGCCTCGCCGAACACGAACCCGGTCCGGTCGCGGTCGAACGGGCGGCACGCGCCCGCGGGGTCGTCGTTCTTGGTGGACATCACGATGCGCATCTGGGCGAACGCCGCGATCGCCACCGCCTCGATCTTGACCTCGACGCCCCCGCAGATCGCGACGTCGGCCTCGCCGAACACGATGCTGCGCCACGCCTGCGCGATGCCCTCCGAGCCCGACGCGCACGCCGACACCGGCGTGATGACACCGGCCCTGGCGTGCCGCTCCAGCCCGACCGCCGCCGCCGCGCTGTTGGGCATGTACTTCTGCACCGCCAGCGGCGACACCGCCTTCATCCCGCGGGCGCGCATGTCGTCGTAGCTGAACACGATCTGCTCGGCCGAGCCCAGCCCCGTGCCGATGGACACCAGCAGCCGGTTGGGGTCCACCTCGGGCGAGCCGGCGTCCTCCCACGCCCGGCGGCCCAACGTGGTGGACATCCGTGGCAGGTAACCCATCCGGTGCCGCTCGGCGCGCGTCAATCCGTCGTCGAATTCCTCCAGCAGGTGCCCGCCGATGCGCACCGGAAGGTCGTAGTGCTCGACGAACGAATCGTCGAGGGTGCGGATGCCGCTTTGGCTGTCCAGCAACAACTTCCAGGTGTTCTCGGCGTCAGTGGCCAATGCGGTCGTCATGGCGATGCCGGTGACGACGACGTTGGGCAGCGATTTCCCGGTAACCAGCTCTGTCATTGCGAAGGCGCCTTTCGTCCCTGCGTAACACTAGCCCGGCTGGGCGGACGCTCCTACACCCTAGCGGCGGCCGGTTATTTGGTGATCGCGATCACCGCGCCGGGCCGCAGCCAGCGGATGATCTGCACCAGGGTGGGATCGTCGATGGCCACGCAGCCCTCCGTGGGCGCGCCGTCGGTGGTGTGGAAGAAGAACGCGGACCCGCCGCCGGGGGTCTTGTTCTTGTTGACCCCCATCACCACGGCGTGCTTGTACTGCGGGATCTGCAGGTTCTCGCTGGCGGCGGTGCTGAACGGGCACTGCGCCTTCTGACAGACCTGCATGCTGTTGAAGGTCGGGCTGTGGTCGTCCCCGCTCCACCAGTGATTGGGCCCGACTTGCGTATACGGCAGTCCCCCACCGGGATTGGGCGCGGTGCCGAACGCGGAGTCCAGGGTGTACACCCCCATGGGGGTGGCCGGCACCCCGCTGCGGGCCTGCGGGGCCATGCCCGCCGAGCCGACGTGGGTTCCGATGCCCGTCTTGAGCGCCTGCCAGCCGGCGGTCGTGCGCTGGTAGATGTCCATGGTCGCGTTGGAGCCGCCGGTGCTGACGACCGAAACCACCTGTGTGGCATTGCCAACCGAGTTCGCGAACCACGGGGTGGCCGCACCGCTCACCGGTGCCGCCACCAGGGGCGCGACGATCAGGCACGCCGCCGCGCACAGCGAAACCAGCAGTCGGCGCATGGATTCCATGGTCGGGCGTCCCGAAGCTCAGGGTCAAGTAAAGCTTTAGCTCCGGTTGGGTAACTGCGCCGTGACCACTCGGCAGGGCGCGCCGGGCCGAAACACCAACAGGCACAACAGGAAATAGAGATAGCCCAGCGACCAGCCGGCGAGCACGTCGGACGGGTAGTGCACGTTCAGCGACACCCGGGCGATCCCGACCGCGACCAGGCTCAGCGCCGCCACCGCCATCGCGATGCGCCCCAGCGCGCGGCTCAGCTTCGGCAGCAGGAAGGCCAGCAGGGCCAAGAGCGTGGCCGTCGCCTCGAGCGCGTGCCCCGAGGGAAACGACCACGACGGCGCCGCCACCAGCATGGTCGACGGCCGCGGGCGGTCCACCAGGCCCTTGGCCGCCACCGTGACCAGCCCGCTCAGCGGCCCGCAGGCCAGCAGCACCAGCGCCGCGCGCACGTTGCGCCCGGCCAGGGCGACCACCGCCACCGCGATGGCCAGCAGCCGCAGCGGCACGGGCCCGAGCACCAGCGACACCCCGTCCCAGAACCGCACCCACGCCGGGTGCTCGACGGCGACGCCGCGCGCGGCGTTCAGCAGCGACCAGTCGACGGCATGCAGCCAGCTCCAGTGCTGCCAGTAGCCCACCCACATGACCGCGTAGGCGGCCGCCGCCGCCAGCGCGACGCAGAGGGCCGGGGCGGTTGGTGGGCGGGTCATCGCTACACCGATACCAGCAGCCAAGACGCGGGGGCGCTGCGGGAGGCCATACTGGCAGTCATGGCGGTCTTCGTCCGCAGGTTGTTCGGCATCGGCAAGCTCCCCGCCGATCTGCACGCTCAGGTTGAGGCGGAGGGCCTGGTCTACCTCGCCGACTACGTCGCGGTGACCCGGCGCTTTTCCGGCGTCCTGCCCGGGGTGCGGTTGCCGCACAGCGTCGCCAGCTACGCCGGCTCGCTGGTCTTCACCTCCGAGCGGGTGCTGGCGACGCTGTCCATGCTGCCCCGGCTGGCCGGGCCGACCGTCAACGCGCGCTGGGACGCGCCGCGGACCGGCGCGGCGAAGGTCGAGATCTCGTCGACCGGTGTGCAGGTCGACGTCGACGTCGGCGCGATCGACCCGAAGTTCAGCGGCGAACTGTCGCTGCACTACAAGGCCAACATCCCGGCCGACGTGCTCGCCGGGCTGCCCCGGCGGTCGCTGGCCTTCGACATGCCGCCCGAGTACGTCCTGCGCGCGGTCGGCGTCACCTATAGCCCGTGACGGGTTTCCTACGATGACGGGCGTGACCGATCAGGCGTACAGCCCCGAGGAGCGGCGCGCCGTGTATCGGGTGATCTCCGAGCGACGCGACATGCGCCGCTTCGCGCCGGGCGCCGTGGTGGGCGAGGACGTGCTGGCGCGGCTGCTGCAGGCCGCGCACGCCGCCCCCAGCGTCGGGCTGATGCAGCCGTGGCGCTTCGTCCGGATCACCGACGACGCGCTGCGGCGGCGCATCCACGCCCTCGTCGACGAGGAACGCCCGCGCACCGCGGCGGCCCTGGGCGAGCGCGCCGAGGAGTTCATGGCGCTGAAGGTCGAGGGCATCCTGGAGTGCGCCGAACTGTTCGTGGTGGCGCTGTGCGACGACCGCGACAAGCACGTGTTCGGCCGCCGGACGCTGCCGGCGATGGATCTCGCGTCGGTGTCGTGCGCGATCCAGAACCTGTGGCTGGCGGCGCGCTCGGAAGGCCTTGGCATGGGCTGGGTTTCGCTGTTCGACCCGCGGCGGCTGGCGGACCTGCTGGAGATGCCTCCCGGCGCCGAGCCGGTGGCCATCCTGTGTTTGGGCCCGGTTCCCGAGTTTCCGGATCGCCCGGCGCTGGAGCTCGACGGGTGGGCCTACGCGCGGCCGCTGCCGGAGTTCGTCAGCGAGAACCGATGGGGTCAACGGCCAATCGAACCGCGCCGAGCGTGAACACGGCGAGGCGGCCGGCGCGGACGTCGGCGGGCCTGCGGTATCGTCGCCGGTCGAGGTGACCGTATGACAGAAAACCTGCTGCTCGTGCACTGGCACGACCTGGGGCGATACCTCGGCGTCTACGGCCACCCGGACGTGTCCAGCCCGCGCCTGGACCGGCTGGCCGCCGAGGGCATCCTGTTCACCAGCGCGCACGCCACCGCGCCGCTGTGCTCACCGTCGCGCGGATCGCTGTTCACCGGCCGCTACCCGCAGAGCAACGGGCTGGTGGGGCTGGCCCACCACGGCTGGGAATACCGCAGCGGCGTGCGGACCCTTCCCCAGATGCTGTCCGAATCCGGTTGGTACTCGGTTCTTTTCGGCATGCAACACGAGACGTCGTACCCGAAG
This sequence comes from Mycobacterium sp. NGS63, assembly GCF_059812295.1. Classification (NCBI taxonomy): domain Bacteria; kingdom Bacillati; phylum Actinomycetota; class Actinomycetes; order Mycobacteriales; family Mycobacteriaceae; genus Mycobacterium; species Mycobacterium sp. NGS63. The sequence continues at coordinate 170,352 of NZ_JCALCJ010000010.1, read as the reverse complement.
CGGCTGGGCTTCGACGAATTCGACGTGTCCAACTCGTACTGCGAGTACGTGGTCGACAAGTCAGAGGAATGGCTGCGGGAGAGCGCCGGGAACCTTGCGGGCCAACCGTTTTTGTTGACGGCCGGGTTCTTCGAAACCCACCGGCCCTACCCGCGGGACCGCTACCAGCCGGCCGACGCCGCCGGCGTCGATCTCCCCGGCTACCTGCCGGACACCCCGGAGGTGCGTGGCGACCTCGCCGAGTTCTACGGGTCTATCGCCACCGCCGACGCCGCCGTCGGCCGGCTGCTGGACGTGCTGGCCGACACGGGCCTGGACGCCAACACCTGGGTGGTGTTCTTCACCGATCACGGCGCCGCGTTCCCGCGCGCGAAATCCACGCTGTACGACGCCGGTACCGGGATCGGCATGATCATCCGTCCCCCCACGGGGCGCGCGCTGGCGCCGCGCGTGTACGACGAACTGTTCAGCGGCGTCGACCTGGTGCCGACGCTGCTCGGCCTGCTGGGTCTCAACCCGCCGGCCGACGTCGAGGGCGTGTCACACGCCGACGCGCTGCTGGCGGCGGACCCGCAGGCCGAGCCCGTCCGCGAGCAGGTCTACACCATGAAGACCTACCACGACTCCTTCGACCCCATTCGCGCGATCCGCACCAAGGACTACAGCTACATCGAGAACTACGCGCCCCGGCCGCTGCTCGACCTGCCGTGGGACATCGAGGAAAGCCCGTCGGGCGTGGCGGTCGCGCCGTTCGTCAGCGGGCCGCGTCCCGAGCGCGAACTCTACGACCTGCGAAGCGATCCCGCCGAGACCAACAACCTGCTGACCGGCGAGGCGGACGCGGGGATCGACGCGATCGCCGCCGATCTTGCTGTGCGCCTGGACGATTGGCGCCAGCGCACCGGCGACGTCATCCCGTCGGATTTCGCGGGTTCCCGCATCGCGCAGCGCTACACCGAGACGTACCTGCGGATTCACCACATGACGCCCACCAGCCGGTCGGCGATCGCCGCCGACCGCGGCATCGAAGAATAGGCGGTGGGCTACTTACTCGAGCGCAGCGCGCCGCCCACCTCGGCGACGATGAAGACCCGGCGGAACGGGAAGATCGTGGTGCCGTCGGCCCGGGGCGGGTACGCGTCGTCGAGCAGCGGGATGAGTTCGGTTCGAAACTGCTCCCAGCCCTCGTCGTCGAGGCGCTCGCGCACCGGGACCAGCGCCGTGCCGGTGATCCATTCCAGCACCGGGTTCTCGCCGCTCAGCTGGTGCAGGTAGGTGCTCTCCCAGACGTCGACCTTGCATCCGGCGTCCAGCAGCAGGTTGGCGTAGTTCATCGGCGGCTGAACCACCGCGCCCACCCGAAACGGTATGTCCCGCATGATCTTTGCGTACGGTTCCCGGCGGGCCAGCGCCCGCACCGTGGCATGCGACGGCGTCTCGAAGTTGCCCGGGATCTGCACGCCGATCCACGAGCCGGGCGACAGCTCATCAGCCCAGCGCACCATCAGGTCGGCGTGCTCGGGCACCCAGTGCAGGGCCGCGTTGCACACCACCACGTCGGTGTCGGGCTTGGGCTTCCAGTCGCGCAGGTCGCCGATGACGGCGTCGATCCCGCGTTCCTTGGCCGCGGCCACCATCTCCGGCGAGCTGTCCACCGCCTCGATCACCGCGTCCGGCCAGCGCCGGGCCAGGTACTGCGTCAGGTGGCCCGGGCCGCAGCCCAGGTCGACCACCCGGCGCGCCCGGTTGGCCCCCACCCGCGACAGCAGGTCGTAGAACGGGCGGCTGCGATGGTCCGCAAAGGCCAGGTAGACGTCGGGATCCCACATGTCGGTCCTCCTGATCAACCCCATCACACAACCGTGGCTAGACAAACCGTATTACCGCATGCCGCCCTTGCGCCGCCCGACCGGGGGATAGCATCGCGAATGTGACGCCCGACTCGGATCCGGTCGACACCCCGGTCCCCGTCCCGGATGTTCCCGGCGCCGACGTTCCCTCCGGCGCCGAGGGATTGCCGCCGCGGTCGGCGCTGTCACCGCGGCAGCGCATGGTCGTCGAGGCCGCGGCCATCTCGGATCTCGCGCTGCGCACCGCGGTCGCCTCGGTGCTGACCACCACCGTGACGCCGGCGGTGATCGCCAGCTCCGTGCGCTCCGGCAGCGAACGCGACAGCCTGCGCTTCTACGCCGAGCTCGGCGCCGAGCGCGACCCGGGGAAGTCGTTTCCGGCGCCCACCGAGCTGCCCGAGGTGTCGTCGCGGCCGGCCAACCGGCTCGCGGAGTGGGTCGCGCACGGCACGGTGGACAACATCTCGTTCCCCAGCAGCTTCCGGGCGATCAACCCCGCGATGCGCGCGCGATGGAGCGCATGGAAGTCCAATAACGTCGTGCACGCGCAGCACTGGCGCCACGCCGACGGGCCGCACCCCACGCTGTGCGTCATCCACGGCTTCATGGGGTCGTCGTATCTGGCCAACGGGCGGTTCTTCACGCTGCCCTGGTACTACCGGTCCGGCTACGACGTCCTGATGTACACGCTGCCGTTTCACGGCCCCCGGGCCGAAAGATGCTCGCCGTTCAGCGGTTTCGGGTATTTCGCCGGCGGCCTGTCCGGTTTCGCGGAGGCCATGGCCCAGGCCGTGCACGACTTCCGGTCCATCGTCGACTACCTGCGCCACACCGGCGTCGAGCGCATCGCCCTGACCGGCATCTCGCTGGGCGGCTACACCTCGGCGCTGGTGGCGTCGGTGGACGACCGCCTCGAGGCCGTGATCCCCAACTGCCCCGTCGTGACGCCGGCGACGATGTTCGACGAATGGTTCCCGGCCAACAAGCTCATGGGGCTGGGGCTGCGGATGTCCAACATCGGCCGCGACGAGCTGCTCGCCGGGCTGTCCTACCACTGCCCGCTGAACTACCGGCCCCTGGTCGACAAGGACCGCCGCATGATCATCACCGGCCTTGGGGACCGGATGGCCCCGCCCGGGCAGGCCACCATGCTGTGGGAGCACTGGGATCGCTGTGCGCTGCACTGGTTTCCCGGCAGCCACGTGCTGCACGTGAGCCAGCTGGACTACCTGCGCCGGATGACGAAGTTCCTGCACGAGGTCATGTTCTAGCCAGCGGTGCCCGGTGCGCGCCGGCTTCCGGCGTCGGCCAGTCCAGCCGCTCCAGCAGGCCGGCGGGCTCGTCGCGGTGCCCGTCGAGCCGTTGGGTGGACAGCAGATCCAGCGCGGCGAGCGCCCGCCGGTGGTTCCCGCGTTGCGGGGTCAGCCCGGCCAGCGGGGCCGCGCCCCCGGGGGGCGTTTCGGTCAGGAACGCGCACGCCGCCGCGACGGTCCGGTGGCCGCCGTCGCCGGCGATCTCCAGCGCCGTGCAGGTTTCGCGCACCGGGTGCGACCGGATCGCCGCCAGGGTTTCCGGCAGCGCGTCGTCGACGTGAACCCGGTATGCCGCAACGTAATCCGCGGTCCCGCGCTGCACTCCCCGCCAGGATTCGCGGGCGTTGGGCGCCACCAACCGCGGGACGTCGTCGGGAGCGACGGTGCCGGCGTCCCAGCCGATCTCGCGCAGGTGGTCGGCCAGCCGGCGCGCGGCCACCTGGACCGTCTCGTGCAACGGGATCCGCGGTGAGCGCGCCCGCAGCGCCGCCAGGTTGTCGGCCGCGGACACCGTCAGCCCGATCCAGGTCTCCCGCCGCGACGGGTCGGATGGGTTGTCGCGGCTGGTGATTCGGATCCGGTCGGCGCGGATGCCGTAGCGGTCGAGGTAGGCGGCGACGAGCGGCAGCGGCAGCACGTCCGCGTCGCCGACCGGCGCCCCGAGCCGCAGCAGCGCGGTCGCCTTGGTGGCGGAGTCGGTTTCGGGCACGAACCCGGCGCCCCGGCGGATCATCGCCAGCCGGCGGCGCAGGATCGTGGTGAGGTGCAGACCGCGCCACCAGCCGAACAGCACGATCACGACGGCCGCGGCGATGCCGAGCACCCAGTAGTCGCGGGCCGATCGCCACGGGCAGGCCAGCACCGCGGGGACCAGGGCCAGCAGCGCCAGCGTGATCCGGCCGGTGCCGGGGGTCGGTATCGAGCGGCTCACGGGGTGGTCTCCTTCTTTCGGGCCAGGGCGGCCACCGCGGCCGCGACCGCGACGACGACGGCCAGCGCGGCGGTGCCGACGAACGCGACGGTCCGCGGGGTGGTGTCGGCGGGGGCGGGCGCCGGCGGAACGGCGACCGGCCGCGCCGGCGATCCGGGCGGGTTGCCGGCGGGCAGCTCCCAGGTCAGCGCGGCCACCGGGTCCACGGCGCCGGCGCCGACGACGTTGGACGGCGCCCGGGCCCCGTTGTGGGCGGTCGCGGTGATGCGCTGCACCACCTGCGTGGCGGTCAGCTGCGGGTACTTGCTGCGGACCAGCGCCGCGACGCCCGAGACGTAGCCGGCCGCGTAGCTGGTGCCGCTCAGGGCGACCATCCGCTGGTGGTCGTCGGGCAGGCCGTTCGCGAGGCCGCCGCCGTCGCGGTTGCTCACCGACACGATGCCCTCCCCCGGCGCCGCGATGCCCACCCACGGGCCGGCCATGGTGAAGTTCGACGGCTGCGCGTCCGGTGTCAGCGAGGCGGCCGACAGCACGTAGGGCTGCCACCACGACGGGATGGACACCGTCTTGACGCCGGCCCAGTTGCGCGGGTCGTCCGGGCGGCTGAGGTCGGTGAGCGGGTTGGAGTCACACGACGTGCCGCCGGCGATGGATCCGGTGGCGCCCGTGTTTCCCGCGGCGGCGACGATCACCGCGTCCCTGTCCACCGCCGCGTACCGGATCGCGGCGCCGAGCGCGGCCTGGTCGACCGGCCGGTCGGCGGGCAGGCAGGTGATCGCGGAGATGTTGATCACCCGGGCGCCCAGGTCGGCGGCGTGCACGATGGCCCGCCCGAGGGTCGCGACGTCGAGGGACGCCCGGGCCTGCTGCGGATCGCCGCCGGCCGGCGTGCGCGGCGAGAACTTCGCCGACGTCATCCGGATCGACAGCACCCGCGCCGCCGGCGCCACGCCCGAGAACCCGTCGTCACCGGGCTGCCCGGCGATGATGCCCGCGACCAGCGTGCCGTGCCCGTCGCAGTCGGTCAGGCCCTCGGTCGTCTCGACGAAGTCGCCGCCGGGATCGACGTTGGGCAGCCGCGGTCCCGGCCGCACCCCGGTGTCGATGACGGCCACGGTTTGGCCCTCGCCGCGCGAAAATCCCCACGCCGCAGGGAGATTCAGCATCGCCTGGCCGGGAGTCACGACGGCCGGGTCGCTGCCGGGGATGACACCGGAGACGCTGCACGGGCCGCGCTGCTCCATCGGCTGCCCGGGCCCGGGGGTCCCGCTGGGCGGCGGCGCGTCGGCGTCCACCTTCGGCTGGTCGATCGCGAAAGCCGGCGGACAGGTCCACAGCGCCGCCGCCACAGCGGCGGTGGCGCAGGCCAGTCCGCGCTTCATCGATTGAGCACCCAGGCGAACAGGCCGACGAGGTACGCCATGACGGGAATCAGCGACGCGTCCAGGCCGGCGGCGGCGAGGCCCAGCAGCCGGCGCAGCGGCAGCGAATAGGTTTCCGGCGAGGCGATGGTCGGGTTCAGCGCGACCACCGCCCACACCAACGCCAGCGCGACGAGCACCACCGCCGCACCCAGCGCCGCGGCGTAGCGCCCCGTCGCGGTGTAGAGCACCAGCAGCGCACCCGCCGCCAGGTACGGCTGCGCGAGCAGCCACGCCTTGCAGGCGGCCGAATCCCAGACCCGGGCGCGCAGCACCGACGTCGCCGCGGCGGCCCCGACCACGTACCAGCCCGGGCCCGCCAACGACTCCGGCCGCAGCGCGATCGCCACCGAACCCAGCACGCTGAGCAACACCGCGGCGGCGATGAACCCGCTCTGATGCGCGTCGCCGATGCGCACCCGCCGCGGCAGGTCCTCGAGCACCCGCAACGACGGCGCGGACGGGGTCGGGTCGCCGGGGGCCGGGATGACCGGCAGCGGGAAGCGCGCCCACAGCGCGGACAGCTGGGCGGCCTCGATGGTGACCAGCAAGGCCGCCGCGATCAGCCCGCAGCCGATCGTCAACATCGGGAAATGCCAGAGCAATTCGGCGCCGGCGGCCAGCAACACTCCGGCCCCGACCACCGCGGTGGTGGTGAAGAACCCGACCACCCGTTCGCGCTCCGGGCCGGGAACCATCAGCGCGATCAGCGACCACGCGGTGACCCCGGCCGCGGCCAGCATCAGCTGCGCCGGCCCGAATCGGCCGGGCACCGCCAACACCAGCGCGGCGGCGATGGGCGCCAGCGCCGCGATCGTCAGCGCCGTTCCGGTGCGCGCCGAGCGGGCCTCGGAACGGGCCCCGGAACGGGCCATCGTCAGCAGGCCGGCAACCCCGGTGAGCGCGGCGATCGCCGCGACCGCGACCAGCCCGGCCAGCGCGCCGCTGGCCACCCGGTAGGTGACACCCAGGGCGGTCGCCAGATACGCCACGGCGATCGCCGCGGCCAGCGCCCCACGCTGGATATGCGTTGCGCCCCAAGGCCGCAGCCGCGAGGTGGAGAAGATCATGGCGGCGTCGGCGATGTCCTCGACGATGCCCGGTGCGGCCGGGCCGGTGGGCACCGGCTGCAGCGCCAGCAGGTCGCCGTCGACGACCCCGACGGTGTCCAGGCTGGCGTCCAGGCTGAACGGCGCCCCGCCGATGGGCGCCAGGCTCAGCTGGACGGCCGCGGCGTCAAGGGGCGTTTCCGCGGCGCCGTCGGGGTCCCCGTTTCCGGCGGCCGGCGCCGCCAAACGCTTGACCGCGGGCAGGATCTCGCGCAGCGGCAGCTCGGCGGGCAGGGCCATCTCGGTCAACCGGCTGTCCGCGAGGATCGCGACGCGGACGATCGGCATGACGGCGGTCATCGGGCCCTCGCCGAACGCTGCAGCCATTGCAAAGACATTGCTCTCTCTTCTCTATTTCGTTTGTTATGAACTCTGTGCGGAAAAGTCTCGGGACAGCCGCTGGCCGGGGAACCACGGGCCGTCCGGCAGCAGGGCGGTCAGCTGTTCGACCGCGACGGCGATGGCGAACGGGGTGCCCGGGCTGAACGTCGAGACCCACTCGCCGTCGAAGGCGCGCGACGGGCTGACCAGCACGCGCCCCGCGGCGGCGTCGACGATGCTCAACCCGACCTCGCTGGTGCAGTGCCGCCCGTCGCGGTGGCAGCCGGCGACGACCTCGACGTAGCTGCGGGGCCCGGAGAAAACCGACTCCACCACCGGGCGCGCCGACGCCGGGATGCCCAGGTAGTCAACGACTTCCGACAGCGAGGCGCCCGACCGCAACCGCTCGTCGGCCCGCGACCCGACGCGCATGGGCATGCTGAACTCGTCGAAGCGCGCCGGCGGGCGTTGCGCGAGCCCGACGCCGAGGACTCCGACCAGCCCCCGCGCGTCGTCGATGTCCATCGCGGTGAACGTGACCAGTTGCGCGCTGCGCAGCGCGACGACCGTGCGGGTCTTGCCGGCGAGCCCGGTGTCGGCGCGCTGCGCGACCACGCCGCGCAGCAGCCCGCCCGCACCGGTGGCGGTGCCTGGTCCCACGAAGCGCAGGTCGAGCCACCGGTCCGGGAAGCACACCGCCCTGATCCACCCCGCGACCGCCGCGTTGATGGATCCGTCGCCCGACACCAGACCCATGCGGGTCAGCTCGGCGCGCTGGCGTTCGAAGAACTCAGCGCGCTGCGCGGCGTCGCGATAGGGCGTGGTGATCGCGAGAACCCACGGGAAGCTGCCCGCGCCAATGGTTTCCGCGATGAACCACGCGTGATCGACCGTCAGCTCGACGGCGTTGGGTGCCCGGTCCATTTACGTCATGTGGACAGTGGTTAGCCGCCCCATTTGGCGGCTTCGGCCTGGTCGCGGGCGAGCATGGCCGTGGTGTTGGCCTCGTGGGTGCTGGCCATCGACTGGTAGGCGCGCACCATCGACTCCATGGCCTGGTTCCACTGGGCCTGCCAGGCCTGGTAGGTCATCCCGGTGTCGCCCTGCCAGGCGTTGGACAGGGTGGCCTGCTCGCTGGCGATGTCGGCGCCCACGCCCTGCAGGGTGCCGGCGTAGCCCGACATGTCCGCCGCGTGGCTCAGCATCGCCGGGTAGTTGTACATGATCTGTGACATCACAAGTCCTTTCGCTGCTGGCGGTGTGATCAGAACGCGGTGTAACCGGAAGCGGCGGCGGCGTCGGCGGCCACGTAGGTGCCCGCGGCGTCCCCGAGGTTGGCCTGGGCGATGTCGAGCAGGGTGTTGATCCGGGCCGCGGCCTCCACGAAGCGGGCGTGCGCGGCCTGGAACGCCGCCGACGACTCGCCCTGGTGGAACGCCTGCGCCGACATCGCCTCCTGCTCGGCCTGGCTGATCGTGCTGCGCATCAGCGCCGCCTTGGCGCTGAACGCCGACTGCGCGGCCACCAACTGCGGAATATGAGCGTCCAACATACTCATGGTGCTTGGTTTCCTTTCGCTCTCTTCGGATTTCGGTTGCTGACTGTCGCGTTACGAACCGTCGTCTCCCCCTTTCTCCTTTTCCCATGTCCCCGGCACCATCGGCACGCGCGGGCCACCGCCGAACTCGTCGCCGGCCAGCTTGGTCAGCCCGGCCGCGCCCGCGGCGGTGTCCTTGCGCACCGTCCCGGCGAACCCCAGCCCCCCGGCTCCGTTCCCGGAGGCCATCGCCGAGACCAGTTGCTGCTCGTCGTCGGCGCCGAAATCCGGTAGGACGCTGGCGTCCATGTCCAGGAACTCGTCGCCGTATTCGCGCATCGCCGCCCGGCGGCGCCGCCGCGCCCGCGCGTCGGCCCGGATGGGCGCGGCCGCACCGGCCGCGGGGATGGTGGCCGCGGGCGCCTTGGCGCCGCCGCGCCCGCCCACGGTCGGCCCGGACTCGGTCGGGGGGCCGCCGCCGAGACCGACCAGGTAGGCGAAGGTTCCGGCGGTGGTCGCCGGGACCGGCGCGGCGGGCGACGCGGCGCCCGCGGTGGTGACCGACGCCGGGGCGGCGGCCGGTGTCGCGACGCTCGGGGCGACGCCGGCCACCGGCCACGCCGCGGAAACGGGTACGGCGGTCGCGGCGACGCCCCCCGCCACGGGCGCCGCCAGCGCGGGAGCCGCCGCGGCCGCCAGCGCCAGCGCCGGTTGCAGGGTCACCGGGAGGATGAGCCCGAGGAAGGGGCTGAGCAACAGCGACGGGTACGTGATCGACGCGCCGACCCAGGAGAACGCCTGGTAGGCGATCGCGAACAACAGCGGACCGTAAAGCACCAGCGCCTCAGACGGATTCGTCATGAAGGCCTGGATGATCTTCACCGAGTTTCCGACGGGATCCTGGAAGAACGTGGCGAGCTCCTGGAACATGTTTCCGTAGAAATTGGTGTATTGCGACAGCAGCTGCGACAGCAGGGCGGACGGATTGAGCGACGAACCCGGCTGGGTGGCCGCGGCGCCCTGGTTTTCGATGGACGGCGCCGGCGCGGTGCGGGGCGCCGAGGCCAGCGCCGCGCCCGACGCCGCCTGGTAGGCGCCCATCGTGGTGGCGGCCTGGACCCACATCCGCGCGTAGTCGGCCTCGTTCAGCGCGATCGGAATCGTGTTGATGCCAAAGAAATTCGTCGCGACCAGCACCCCGTGGATGACGTGGTTGGCCGCCAGCTCGAACAGCGTCGGCATCGCGGCCAGCGCGGTGGTGTAGGCCGTCGCGGCGACCTCGTGCTCGGCGGCCACGCCGGCGCTGTCCGCGCTGGCCTGCTGCAGCCAGGCCAGGTACGGGGCGTGCGCCGCCGCGTAGCGCTCGGCGCTCGGCCCCTGCCATGCCCCCGCCTGCACCGCCCCCAGGAGCCCACCGAGTTCGGCTGCCGCCGAGGCGTATTCGGTGCTCAGCGCCGACCAGGCCCCGGCGGCCGCCAGCAGCGACCCCGGCCCCGGACCGGCACTCAGCAACGCCGAATGCACCTCCGGTGGCGATGCCATCCAGATGGGCGAGCTCATTGCTAGCCGGCCGCCGTCCCATAGGTCGCGGCCGCCGCGGTGTCGCCGGCGAGATAGCTGACGCCCGACTGGCCCACGCCCACACCGGCGCGGCCCAGCTCCTCGACCCCCTGGGCCGCGATGGCGGCGTGCTCCTGGCCCTGGGCGCTGAACCCGGCCGCGGTCTGCAGCGACACGGGATCCGCCGCCGGCGGCACCACCGCGGTGATCGCGGGCGCCGCCGCCGCGTGCGCAGCCGCCAGCCGCGCCGTCAGCGCCTCCACGGCCGCGCTGGTCGCGGCCAGTCCCTCGGGTACCACTCGCAACGTCATGACTAACTCCCCTTCTGTTGCGTTTCACCAAACATCGCGGTCTCCCCCACCAGCGGGTTGACCAACTGCACGTAGGTCGGACTGTCGCTGTCGCCCAACAGGATTGCGCGCCCGGCCGGCAGCCGGCCGAACCGCTGACCCCGGATCTTGCCGCTGTCCTGCGGGTTGCCCGACAGCATCAGCGTGGTGGCCTGCAGGTCGTTGAAGCGGCGCAGCAGCGGGCTGGTCATCAGCACGTGCCCCGACCCGGTGGCGCGCGCCGTGACGATCACCCGCAGCCCCAGATCGGCGGCCTGCGACAGCTGCGGGATCAGCGGCGTCCACGGCCGCTGCCCGACGTAGGGGCCGCTCAGCGCCGGCGAATCCGGTATCTGGTCGACGTCGTCGATGATCAGGTAGTGCGTGTGGCCGTGGTAGGTCCAGCGGGACAGCTCCGCCGGCGACAACCCGGCCGGCGGCCGCCGCGACTCGATGAGGTTGGCCAGCCCGATCATCGCCGGGGTGACCCGGTCGATGTTGGCCGTGTATTCGTTGTCCGCGAACAGCGGCTCGTCGACGAGGTGCAGCCGCCGGTCCAGCACCGTGAACGCCACCTGGTCGGCGGTGGAGTGCTCGCGGATGGTGCGGATGATGTGGCGCAGCAGCGTCGTCTTGCCGGACTTGCTGTCGCCGAACACCATCAGCAACGGGTTCTCGGCGAAGTCGAGGACGACGGGCGCGAGGTCCTCTTCGCGCTGACCGATCACGACCTGCTCCGCACCCCGATACAGCGGACCCAGCGCGCCGGGCCCCAGGTTGGTGGGCAGCAACCGGACCGGCGGCGCGGAGACCCCGGGGTAGCGGGCGTTGATCGCGGCGGTCTGGTCCAATTCCGGTGCCGCGAACAGGAAGTGCTCGGCGGCCATGGTCAGCCCGCGGCCCGGCTGGTCGTGCGGGACGGCGTCGGCGGGGCGGCGCAGCGCGCCGACCAGCCGCACGTTGCTGTCCCGCGCGTCGTGCAGCTTGAGCTCCAGCCGCAGCCCCAGCCCGTCGCGCATCGCCAGCGGCACCTCCAGCCAGCTCGGGGTGGTGACGACGACGTGGATGCCGTAGGCGAGGCCGACGTTGACCAGCTCGGTCACCTTGGCCAGCAAGGGATTACGGGTGTTGAACTGGTCGGTGTTGTCCCGGCCGAACGCGTAGAGGTTGTCGATGATCAGGAACACCTCGCCGTAGCCGTCATCGGGGGCCGAGCCGTGCCGTTCCCGGAACGCCTGCCGCTGCTGACGCGACAGCAGCAGCTGTTCCAGCTCGCCGAAGGTGCGGCGGATGCGCTCGGGTTCCAGGGCCGACGCGACGCTGCCGACGTGCGCCAGGCCTTCCAGCTCCCGCAGCTTCCCGCCCCCGTAGTCCAGGCAGTAGAACGTGACCTCCCGGGGCGAGTGCAGGCTGGCCGCGGACAGGACGAAGGTCTGCAGCGCAGTCGATTTCCCGGACTTGGGGCCGCCGTGGATCACCACGTTGCCGGCCGAGGACGTGGCGTCGAAGACCAGCGGGTCGCGCCGCATCTCGAAGGGCTTGTCGATCTCGCCGAGCGGCCACTGCCATTGCCCCTGCGGGATCGCGGCGCGGGCCAGCGCCGCGGTCAACGGGATCGGCTCGTCCAGCGGCGGCAGCCACAGCTGCGGCGCCCGCGGCCCGTAGCCCGCCAGCTGCTCGCCGATGGTCGCGATCAGCTTGCGCGGCGGGCCGGCGTATTCCTCGTCCTCGCCGGTGGATATCACGGTGCCGTGGTCGGGCTCCACCATCCCGGCCCGGAACAGCTTGGGCTCGGGGTTGGCCTGCACCACAAGGGTTTTCGCCGCTTGCGGCGGCTCGTAGATGCCGTCGACGTAGGTGCTGCGGAACTTGACCGGCGTGGCACCGGGCGCGGGCACCAAGAAGCCCACGCCCTTGTGCTCCTTGCCGGACTCGATGTGGTATGCGTCCTCCACGCCGATGATCTGGCGGGACACGCTGGGGCTGGCCACCTTCAGGCCGATGCGATACGACGTGTTCTTGTCGATGTCCTTGATCTTGCCGACGTCCAGCGTCTGGGACGCGAACAGGATGTGGATGCGGAACGAGCGGCCCTTGCGCGCCACATAGTCGAACAGCTCGGCGTATTCCGGGTGGTCGGCCAGCATGAGCGTGAACTCGTCGGCGACCACGAACAGCGTGGGGATCGGCGGCAGGTCATGCCCGGCGGCGATGGCGTTCTCGTATTCGGTCACCGAGTTGAACGCGCTGCCCTGCACGCGCCGCCCGGTCTCCCGCAGCAGCGTCTCGCGGCGGGCCACCTCCCCGCGCAGCGTGTCGGCGAACCGGTCGGCCAGCGACTTCTTCTCGGCCATGTTCGAGATCACCGCGACGACCTGCGGGAAGTTCCGGAAGCTGTCGGCTCCGGCCTCACCCTTGAAGTCGGCATAGATGACGATCAGCCGCTCGGCCGAATGGGTTGTCAACAGCGACAACAGGATCGACATCAGGGTCTGCGACTTCCCGGAGCCGGTCATGCCGATCATCAGGCCGTGCGGGCCCATGCCGCCCTCGGCCTCGTCCTTGAGGTCGAACATCAGGGGCTCCCCGGTGGCGGTGACGCCGATCGGGACGCGCAGCTCGTCGTCGCGGCGGCGCGGGGCCCACAGCGTCGGTACGTCCAGCTGCGACGCGTCGCCGATGCCCAGCAGCGTGGTGAAAGTCGCGCCGCGGGTGGCCGCGGAGCGCAGCCCGGCGTGGGTCGGGTTGGAGTCCCACCGCGACAGCCGGCGGGCCAGGTGCGCCGCGTCGTCGGCGCCGAGCAGGTCCGCGCTGTCGATATAGGGCTGCCAACCGCCGGTCTGCCAGCGCTCCAGGGCACCGCGGATGACCCGCAGGATCGGCTTTTCCGGATCCGAATACTGCTCGCGGTGCGGGGGCGTGGCGGAGCAGTGCACCACGGTGACGCCCGCGCGGCCGAGCGCCAGCGGCGAGGCGTTCACGTCGTAGTCGGGGTCGTCGACGACGATCAGCAAGTGCCGCAACGCATCCGCGGGGGCGCCGGTGAACGCGGTGCGGTCGGCCAGGGCGGGCCCCAGCGTCGCGACCAGCTCGTCGCCGTTGGTCGACAGGTAGCGGGCGGGGCCCACACCGTCGACCTCGCCGGGAATGTCGACGTGCGGCAACCACTTCAGCCACGACCAGTCCGGGCCCTCCAAGTCGCGGGCGACCAGCGCCACCCCGAGCACCGTCGGGTCGTGCCACGCGACGGCCTGGGCGATCCACGCTCGGACGGCCGCGCGCATGTCGGCCGCGTCGCCCAGGACCGTGATCCGGGAAACCTTGGCCAGGTCGATCCCGGTGGGGACGTCGCGGACCGTGCGCTGGGTGTCCAGCAGGCTGCGTAATGCGCTGTGCGACACCGGTTCCAGGTCGATCTCGTCGGCCGTGTCCTTGACCCGCAACGCGGTTTCCAGGGGCACCTCGTGACGGCCGGCCCGCAGCACCAGAAAGTCCGGGTCGTGCGGGTCGCGCTCCCACTGGCGGCGCGAGCCCGGCACCGTCGCCAGCGCGGCCGGGTCCGGATGCGACCACTCCGCCGCGGCGCGCTGCTGGGTGGCCTGGGTCCGGATGTTGTCCCGGACCACCGACAGGTAACGCAGGTAGTCGGCGCGCTCGGCGTCGACCTCCTCGGTGCGCGTCTTGTTGTCGTTGCCCCGATACAGCGCGGTGGCCGCCAGCAGCAGCACGAACGGGAAGAACAAAGTCTGCGGCGAGATCACCCGCATCCCGGTGGCCACCAACGCCACCACCATGCCGACGATCAGGATCACCAGCACATACGGCATCGCGCGGCGCAGGAACGACGGCGGGATCACCCGCGGCAGCTCCGGGGGCGGCTCGATGGTGATGCCGCCCTTGCGGGTGGCCGGGGGCGCCAGCCGGCGCCGGGCCTCAAAGATCAGGCGGCTCATCGGCCCTCCCCTTCCGCCGAAACCGGCCTGCCCGGCCTGGTGTCGGGCGCCAGCCCGTCGTGCGCCAGCAGCGCGTCGGCGCGCGACAGCGTCGGGCCGGACGCGAACAACGACAGCACCGACCACGGGATGGGAACCGCGGGCGCGTTCAGGCCCAGGGCCTCAACGGTTTTCCCGCGGCCGCCGGGGTCGCCCGCCCCGCCCGCCTCGGTGTCGATGCCGTAGCGCACCCCGGTGTCAGAAACCCAGAACAACGAGCCGGCGGCCGGCGCCGACGGCCCGCCACCCACGGTCTGGGTGAAGTAGCCGGTGCCGGGCGCCAGGGCGACGCGCGTGGCCGTGCCCGCGGACCCGCCGCCCACCAGGTCGACCGTGCGCACGCCCTCGCGCACCGGCAGCACCGACCCGGACAGCAGGCTCAGCGAGCTGGTGGCGGCGCCGGCCGCCTTTTTCCAATGCGCACAGGTCACGGGATCCTTCGCCGCGTCCACCAAAGCGACCTGCTGGTCGGGGTAGCGGCCGGTGTCCAGCATCCGCGACACCGGCAGCTTGGCCACCTCGTCGGCGCCCAGTCGCGGGGGCTGGTCCAGGCCATAGGAATTGGAGTTGCGCAGGATCGCGGCCAGCACCGGCGAGACCGGCTGCAGGCCGTCGGGCAGCACCGCGTAGTAGTGCAGGGTGCCCGACGAGTTCTGCTCCAGGCCGTAGGAGACCACCACCGCGCCGATCGGCGCGGGCACCGAAAAGCCCGCCGGGCCACCGGCATTCGGTATCGGCGGCGCCGCCAGCGCCGGGGACTCGGGAATCGCGTTGAACAGGCCCTGCGCGATCGGCCGCGGCGCGGGCACGGCGGGTGCCTCGCCGGCCCCGACGCCCAGACCCAGCGCGTTGGTGACCGCGTGGTTGGCCAGGTCGATCCGGCTGCGCTTGCCCTGCCACAGCAACCAGGTGCCGTTGTCGCTGTCGACGAGGATCCCCTGGTTGGCGCGGATCGCCGCGGCCCGGGCGCCGTCGCCGTCGGGCGGGCCCGCGATCACGGTGACCCCCGTGCTGTGGGCGCCGTGGGCGGGGCCGCTGACGGCGTCGCACACCGTCCAGTCGGCGTCGCGCGCGCTGTTCTGCACCATCCGTTCCGGCGCGCCCGGGATGCCGATCAGGTTGCCCCGCGGAAACCGGTCCAGCTCAGCGCTTTTCACCGTGGTGGGGTTGACCGGGCGGCCGACGATCAGCCGGGCCGAGGTCAGGTTGAGCACCGGGTGCAGGTCGTCGCCGACCCGCACGTACAGCGCGGCGGTGGACCGGTCGGCGAGCACCGCGTTGTTGCCGGCCGACCCGCTGGGCCGGATCAGGGAGAACACGAAACACCCGGCCAGGCCGGTGATCAGGATCACCACACCCATCAGCACCGCGCGCGACTGGGTGCGCAGCGGGTCGACCAGCATCCGGGTGTCGTGCAGGGCGATCCCGGAGGCGATCCGGCGCATCACGAACCGCCAGCCGCTGACCTGATGGCGGGTCACGAAACCGCGCCGATAGACCACCTTGTCGGGGTTGTCGTTGACCGGGGTCCGCGAGGAGAACGAACGCCGATCCTCTTGCGGCTCATGGCCGTTGGTACTCGTCATGCCGGCACCGACAGGCCGAGGCCGCGCAGCAGCGGCTCAACCGACTTCTCGACGTCCTGGTCGGTGATCGTCATCAACTCCTCGTCACTGAACTCCCCGGTCCCGGCGTGCTCCGAATGGTCGAGCCGGAATTCGCGTTCCTCCTCGGAGCGCTCGACGATGTTGCGGACGAACCGACCGTTGCCGGCGATGTCCAGGCTGCGCCGCGAGATCCCGTTGGCGTCCGGCGTCGACTCGGTGGCCAGCTTCGAGAACAGGGCCTCCATGTGGTCGAGCGCGGCGGGCTCGAAGACGCTGTCGCGCTGCTCGGCCATCTTGTGCGCGATCTCGGTCAGCTCGCCCGGTGTGTAGGAGGGGAAGTCGATGTTGCGGGTGAACCGGGACCGCAGGCCCTCGTTGGTGTCGAGGAACTTGTCCAGGTCCGCGCGGTAGCCGGCGATGATGACCACCAGCCGGTCGCGGTCGTTTTCCATCCGGGCCAACAGAGTGTCGATGGCCACCAGCCCGAAGTCGTTCTTGGCGCCCGTGGCCACCAGGGCGTAGGCCTCGTCGAGGAACAGCACCCCGTCCAGGGCGCTGTCGATGATGGCGTTGGTCTTGGCCTCGGTCTCGCCGATGTGCTGGCCGATGAGGTCGGCGCGGTGCACCTCCCTGATGTTTTCCCGCTTCAAAAGCCCCAGCCCGCAATAGATCTTGGCGACGACACGGGCGATGGTGGTCTTACCGGTCCCGGGCGGCCCGGCGAACACCAGGTGGTGGGTGCGCTGCGCCACGGTGAGCCCGCGCTGCTTGCGCACCAGCTCCATGGCCACCGAGCTCTTCAGCCGCGACACCTGGTTTTTGACCTCTTCCAGGCCGATGAATTCGGCGAGCTGGCGTTCGGCCTCCTGCAGCAGCGCCGCCTTGCGCTCGTGGGCCGCGGGGTCGACGAAGTCCTCCGCGGTGGGCTCGGTGGCAGGGTCCCAGGGGTCGGTGCGGGCGTCGATGCGCGCCCCCGTCGTGGTCACGATCCCAAAGCTGGTGTCGGACAAGGCCTGTTCGACCTGTTCGTTCTCGGGATGCGCCGCGTACAGGTCCTGCAGCACTTCGCCGGCCGACTCCTCGTCGACGTGCGCGCGCAGCACCAGCCCCTTGGCCAGCGCGCCGTCGACCGCCGCCACCGCGACGGGGCCGTCGGGTTCCTCGAGATACGACAGCGCGGGGGCGAACATGCCCAGCCGGGCCAGCGCGGTGCCGAGGGCGACCTTGACCGCGTGCGCGAAGCTCTCGTCGAGGTCGGCGTCGTTGACGATCGGGGTCAGCAGCTTGACGACGTCCGACCAGCGCTCGGCGCGGTAGTTGAGGACGACGGCGACCCAGCGGGCCTCCCGCCAGCCGGGGCGGCGGGCGGACAGGCCGGCGACGATCTCGTGCGCCGCGGCGAACCGGCCCTCGGTCGCCAGCGCCGCCGCGTAGGCGAGGTGGAAGTCGTCCGGGGTGGCGGCGCGGAACCGCAGGTACAGCCCGCTGTCGTAGCGGAAGCCCAGCGCCCCGGGGGCCAGCTCCACCTGACGCTGCAGTGTGCCGGCGGTGGCCGCGGTGCGCGACACGGCCTCGAGCACCCGCAGGGAGACGTCGCCGGCGGCCGCCAGCCCGGTCCACGCGTCGCATTGGTCGTGGGCGATGCGGGTCAGCGCCGTGAAGCCCGAGCGGGCGGCGGCGAGGTCGGCCGGGCGCTGGCGCTCGTAGACCGCAATGCCCAGCGCGCGGCAACACGTGGCGAACCGGCTGACGGTGTCGCCGTCGACCTTGCCGTCCGATCCAGAGTTGACAGACCGCGCTGCGAGCACGCCGGCGTCACCGCGTTCCACGGCCACTTCCCATCTATGTAGCCTCCCCTTACCTAACCGCCTGAAGTTAGCATTACCTAAGCAGCGTTGTCGAGGTGCCCTGGGGCCCCGTGCGACTCACGCCTCCACTCGCGTCTTGGCGCCGATTGTGAGGGTGTTACAGGTCGATCATTGCCGCACTTTCGGATTTTGGACCCGATGCGGGCGATTTGACAGGCCCCTCCCAGATTCGGCTTCACGCGGAGCTTACTGAAAATCATTTTCATTATCAATCCGGTCGTTTTCGTCAGATCCGTCGCGCTCCCAGGTTCCCGGCACCATCGGCACCGCCGGTCCGCCGCCGAACTCGCCGGCGGCCAGCGTCGCCAATCCCGTTGCCCCGGCGGCGCCCTTGTGCGCGGTTCCGGCAAAGCCCAGATCCCCCGCGCCGCGCACCGACGCGACGGGTGCGCCGGAGTCCAGGAACTCGTAGCGGCGGCCGCGCTGGTGGTCGTGCATCGCCGCCCGACGGCGCCGCCGCGCCCGCTCCCGTTGTCGCTCCGACGCCCCGGCCGCCGCGGCCGCCGCCGCGCTGTCGGGCTCCGGCGCCTTCCGCCGGGCGCCCGCGTTCATCCGGTTGCTGGATCCGATGGTCGGACCGCCCACCAGGTAGGGGTAGGCGCCGCCCGCCGCGCCGGCGGGCGGCGGGGGCGGCGCGCCGGCGACCGCCGACGCCGGGGCGGGCGCGGGCGCGGAGACCGGGGCCGAGGTCGGCGCCGGGGCGGCGGCCGCGACGCCGGGGGCCGACGAGCCCGCGGCCGCCGGCATGCCGGGCGTGTCGGGCAGGGGCGCCGGCGCGGCGGCGGGCGCCGGGGCCGGCTGGATCCCGGCCAGCCCGCTCAGGCCCGCGAAGCCGCCGAGCGCGCCGGTGCCGGCGAGCGGCACCGCGAGCGCCAGGGCCTGTATGGCGGGGGCGAACGCCTGGTATGCCTCGGCCGCGTGGCCGACCTCGTCGGCCACCAGAAGCGGCACGTCGGACTCGACCCCGGACACGGCCTGGGCGGGGTTCTCGGGAAATTCCTCGACGTCGCGGCCCAGGGTTTGGAAGACCTCGAGGACGCGGTTTTCCCACCAGCTCAGCTGGTAGGGGTCGCCGCCGTCGTTGTCGACGATGCCGCCGCTGTCGCCGCTGTCGTCACCGTCGCTGCTGTCGGCGGCGTGCAGGATCTGGGGCGCGGGGTCGGGCTGCGGCGCCGAGGCGACCGCGGCGCCGGAGACCGTCTGGTAGGTGGCCATCGTGGTGGCCGCCTGGATCCACATCCGGGCGTAGTCGGCCTCGTTCAGAGCGATGGGAATGGTGTTGATGCCGAAGAAGTTCGTGGTCACCAGCACCCCGTGGATCGCGTGGTTGGCCGCGAGCTCGAGCAGGGTCGGCATGGCGGTCAGCGCCGCGGTGTAGGCGGCGGCCGCGGTCTCGTGCGCGGCGGCCGCCGACGCGCTGTCGGCGCTGGCCCGCGTCAGCCACGCCAGGTAGGGCGCGTGCGCGGTCACGTACTGCTCGGCGCTGGGTCCCTCCCACGCCCCGGCCTGGACCGCGGCCAGGACGGCGGTGAGTTCGTCGGCCACCGACGCGTAGGTGCTGCTGAGCGAGCTCCACCCGGCGGCGCCGGCCAGCAGGCCACCCGGGCCGGGACCGCTGCTCAGCTGCGCCGAATGGACCTCCGGGGGCGACGCCATCCACACCGGCGCGGTCATAGCGGCGACTCCTTAGCGATCGGGCGGACGAGCCCGCAGCTAGTAGTCGGGGGAACGCGCGGGAAAGTTCCCGCGGGTTCCGCTCAGCCCTTGACCGCGCTGACCAGGGTGTTGCGGGCGACCATCGGCCCGGCCTCGGTGTCCGGGCCGGGCACGGGCCGGCCGAGCTGGCGCAGGTAGTCGGCCAGGGGGGTGCCGACGGCCGTCCACCCGCGCCGGCCGAACCACTCGGTGGCCGGCGCGCACTGCTCGTTGTAGACCAGCTGGAAGAACGGGCGCTCTTCGGTGCCGTCGGCCATCGCGGCCCGTTCCTCCTCGCGCTTGGCCTCGAATTCGTCCTGCGCGAGGGGCGCGCCGTCCTCGATCGCGACGTGGCTGCCGTGCCCGGCCAGGCCGTCGACGCCGGTGTAGAGCTGCTCCTGCGCGCTGGCCGGCAGGTAGATCAGCAGGCCCTCGGCGATCCACGCGGACGGCTTGGCGGCGTCGAAGCCGTTGTCCCGCAAGGCTTGTGGCCAGTCCTCGCGCAGGTCGACGGCGATTTCGCGCCGCTCGGCGCGCGGTTGGGCGCCGTGGCCGGCGAGCACCTCGCGCTTGAATTCGAGCACCTGGGGTTGGTCCAGCTCGAAGATCGTCGTCGCGGCCGGCCAGTCCAGCCGGTAGGCGCGGGAGTCCAGTCCGGCCGCCAGGATGACCACCTGCCGGACGCCCGCGTCGGCGGCGCGCCGGAAGTACTCGTCGAAGTACCTGGTGCGGGCGCCCTGGAAGTTGACGAAGTGCTCGCCGAAGTCGGCGGTCTTCAGCGCGTGGTCGGGATCCTTGCCGTCGAGGACGTCGGCCGCGGACCCGCCGACGGCGCGGCAGAACAGCTCCGCGTACGGGTCCACGGCCACCGGGTCGGGCTTCTGCGCCTCAAGAGCCCGCGCGGTGGCCACGAAGAGCGCCGTCGAGCCGACACTCGTTGTGATGTCCCAGGTATCGCCTTCGCTACGCACCCGACCGACCCTACCCCGCTGGGCTACGGCGACGCGCGATCGGGATCCCAGCTGCCCGGCAGCATCGGCGCCATTGGGGCGCCGCCGAATTCGTCACCGGCCAGCGTGGTCAGGCCCGCCGCCGCGGTCGTCGACTCCCGGGGCGCCGTGCCGGCGAACCCCAGCGCGCCACCACCTCGGTCCGACGCCGTGGTGGCCGGCGCGTCCCAGTCCGGGTCCAGCTCGACGTTCATGTCCAGGAATTCGTCGCCGTGGTCGTGCCGTTGCGCCCGCCGGCGCCGCCGCGCTCGGGCCGCCTCCCGCGCGCTCGCCGCGGCGGCCGCGGCGGCGGAATCCGGTTCGGGCGCCTTCTTCTTGGCTACGGCACCGGCGCCGGCGCCCATCCCCGAGCCGAAGCCAATGCCGGGCGGTGCGGCGAGGTAGGGCGGAACGAAACCGGCCCCGCCCGCGGCCGGCGGTGCGGCCGGCGGCGCGGCGCCGGCGACAGCGCTCGCGGCGGGTGCGGGCGCGGGCGCGGCCGCCGAAGCCGATATCGCGGCCGGCGCGGCGGGTGCGGGCGGCGAGACGGCCGGCAGACCGCCTGGCGCCGCGCCGGGCACCGCCGCGGGCAGCGACGGCTGGGGCGCGGCCGCCAGCCCCGCCAGCCCCGCGAGTCCGCCCGCGCCGCCCAGGGGCGCGGCCGCCGTGCCGAGTGCGGCCGCCCACACCCCGGGCTGGCTCGCCAGGTAGGGGGCGATCTCGGCGATGTGAGTCGGCCAGTCGAACAGCTCCAGGCTGATGAGGTACTGGAAAGCGCCGACCGGGTTGGTCTGCAGTTCCACGGCAAACTGCTGGAAGTCCTCGAAGAGTTCGAGCGATCGAACGACCCAGTAGAGCGGCTGGCCCGGGTCCACATACGTGTCGTAGTCGAGCCCGTTCACCGTGCCCTCGGCGGGGTTCCAGTTCACCCCGAAGTTCTGCAGGATCTGGGCGATGACGTTGTCGAGGGGGTTGTCGACGGTCGGGTCGTGCGCAAGCTGCTGATTGCCGACGCAGTTCAAGAAGTCCTTCATGATCGGCGGCACCCCGGGACTGTTCTGCAGCGACGTCAGCACTCCGATGGCGTCCGCCTGAGCCTGATAGACGGCCATCGTGGTGGCGGCCTGGATCCACATCCGGACGTAGTCGGCCTCGTTGAGCGCGATCGGGATGGTGTTGATGCCAAAGAAGTTGGTAGCCACCAGGACTGAGTGCACGACGTGGTTCGCGCCCAGTTCCGGCAGTGACGGCATGGCCGCCAGCGCCGCGGTGTAGGCCGCGGCCATCGTCTGGTGCTCGGCCGCCCGTGCCGCGCTGTCGGCGCCGGCCTGCGTCAACCACGCCAGATAGGGAGCGTGCGCGGCCACGTACGACTCGGCGCTGGGCCCCTCCCATGCGCCGGCTTGCACCGATGCCAGCACGGTGATGAGTTCGTCGGCCACCGAGGCGTATTCGCCGCTCAGCGCCTCCCACGCCCCGGCCGCGGCGAGCAGCGATCCCGGCCCCGGGCCGGCGCTCAGCAACGCCGAGTGCACCTCCGGCGGCGACGCCATCCACAGCGTCATGCGCGATACCCCTCCGCTGGTGATTTACCAGCATCGGAGCCTACTGAACTTGAAAATCATTTTCAATAGGGGGTCGCGCCCGTGTCGATACGTAGATCGCATCATGCGCACCACCATCTCGATCCCCCGATGAACTGCTGGTTGCGGCCAAGCGCCGCGCCCGCGAGCGCGGTCAAACGCTTGGTTCGGTGATCGAGGACGCCCTCCGTCGTGAGCTCGCCGCGGTGGGCGACCGCAGCCGCCGCCCCACGGTCCCGATATTCACCGGCGGCACGGGCCCACGGCCGGGACTCGACCTGACGTCCAACCGTGCGCTCTACGAGGTTCTTGACGAGAGCCCGTGACCACCTGGATCAGCGCCCGGTCCGTCCTCGCCGCCCGTGACCCTGGACCGGGACTTCGGCCGATTCGGCTCGGTTCGCCATCTCAGACCAGGGGACGACCCGTCCTGATCCGGCGGTCGACGTCCCACAGCAGGACGTTGAACGGGAACTGGCGCACGAAGCGCGGCAGCATGCGGTTGACCGTGCGCAACACGGCCATCAGCCGGTCGAAGCGGCGTTGCTTGGCGGCGTCCCAGGGCAATCGCATCTCGTCGCGGAACCGCTGCGGCAGAAAGCCCGTGGTGATCAGCAGGTTGAAGTCGTCCGACATGCGTTGCAGCCGGCGCGGTAGCGACACGCCCCGAATGCGGCCCGCCGCAATGGGATACAGGTAGTCCCGGACGGCGTCGTCGATGTGCACCCGGTCCAGCGACTCCTGCCAGTACCGGTCGAAGGCCGCCCGGTCGGCCGGCCACCGCTCCGGCGGCACCTGCAACGTGGTGGCCAGCGTGATGCCCTCGCGGTAGTGGCGCTCGGCGTCGTCGCCGTCCAGCTCGCCGATGAAGATGCGGTAGATGTCGACGCCGCCCTTGTACAGGCACGCCCCCACCCACAGCTGCAGGTCGATGTCGAAGGCGTTGTAGGCCACCGGGCTCTCCGCGGTGGAGTACACCTGCGCGTGCGCCCGGTTCACCGCGCGGCGGAAGGCGTCCTTCTGGGCCTCGCTGCCGTTGCTCGCCACCGCGAGGTAGGTGAAGGTGGTGCGCGCCCGCTTGATCGGGTGCAGGTCCACCCGCCCGCTTTCGACGCGGCTCTCCAGCACCCCGTAGCCGACCCCGGGACGTGCCAACTGCATGATCACGTTCGCGGGTCCGGCCAGCAGGGCCACCCCCATCAACCCCTCGTCGACGCCCAGTGCGCGCCGGCGCCGGCGGCGCCGCCCCGACGGCAGGGGCGGGTCGGTGATGGGTCGTTCCACGTGCCGGACCGGCTGCCGAACGACCTCGTGAGTTGCCATGCGTGAGTCCTCCCTGGCCCCGGCCCGCAAAATCTGCGAACGCTTGTTTCCTGATGTTGTCCCGTCACCGGCCCGGTGTCAAGATGGGGGCTATGCCCGAAGCAGCCGGCGCGCGCCCCTACCGCGGGGTCGAGGCGGCCGAGCGGCTGGCCGGCCGCCGCCGCCGGCTGCTGGCCGCCGGCCTGGAGCTGCTGGGGGCCGAGCGGCAGGACATCTCCGAGCTGACCGTCCGCGGCATCTGCGCCGAGGCCGGCCTGGCGGCGCGCTATTTCTACGAAAGCTTCGCCGACAAAGACGCGTTCGTCGGCGGCGTGTTCGACTGGGTGGTCGCCGAGCTGGCCACCACCACCCAGGCGGCGGTGGCGGCGGTGCCGGTGCCCGAGCAGACGCGCGCCGGGATGGCCAACATCGTGCGGACGGTCGCCGGCGACGCCCGCATCGGGCGGCTGCTGTTCTCCACCAAGCTGGCCAACCCGGTGATCGTGCGCAAGCGCGCCGAATCCAGCGCCCTGTTCGCAATGCTGTCCGGCCAGTACGTCGGCGACACGCTGCGCGTCCCGGCAAACGAACGCATCATGGCCGCGGCGCATTTCGCGGTCGGCGGCGTCGGGCAGACGCTCAGCGCCTGGCTGGCCGGCGACGTCCGGCTCGAGCCGGAGCAGCTGGTCGATCAGCTGGCGTCGCTGCTCGACGAGCTCGCCGAGCCGAACCTGTACCGCATCACGGAAACAGCGGCAGGTCCCACAGCCGCATCCCGGGATTGAGCAGCCACAGCCGCATCATCGTGAAGCGCATCATGCGCACCGCGCTGAGGATCATGAAGGCGGCCAGCGGCAGCTCGATCAGCAGCGCCGTCACGACCGACAGCCACACGTCCCGCGGCCCCGCGGTCATCAGGTCGAACCACGCGTCGCAGACCAGCAGGACCCCGGTGGTGAAGGCGGCCGGGACCAGCAGCTGACGACGCAGGTAACCCAGGGTCGCCGTCGTCACCATGAACACGACCAGCAGGATGTCGAAACCGATCCAGGTGACCGGCCAGTTGTGGGCGACGTAGTTCTGCGGCAGCGTCATGGCCAGGTAGCTCAGCCAGGGAACCATGGCCAGCGACCCCCCGACCATCAGGCCCAGCCGGATGCGGCGGATGCGGTGCAGCAGCGCCGGGTCGATCACGTCGCTCAGGGGTTTTTCCAGCCGGACGATCAGGTCGCGCCGCTGCTCGGGCGTCAGCGCGGCGATCTGCGCGTCGGACAAAATGCCCTCGGTCATATCGGGCTAGGGTACGGCCTCCACGGCGGGGCGCCGGTCGGCCGCGGTCTTGGGTACCGCCGTGGCGTCGCCGGCGCCGAATTCCTTGACCCAGCAGGCGAATTCCAGCGTTATCCCGTCGGGATCCTGGAAGTAGAACGACCGCACATAGACCCCGGGATGCACGGTGGCCGACACCTGCCGGTCGCTCTCGTCGTGGTTGAGCACCGGGCCCACCCGCACGCCCTTGGCCTTGAGCCGCTGCCGGTAGTCGTCGAACTTCTCGGCGGGCACGTGGAACGCCAGATGGTTCATGGTGCTCACCGCGCTGGTGATGTCCCCGATGCCCGGGATGGCGCCCGGCGACGAGATGCCCGGTACCCGGTCGGGGGCGTCGGCGAACCAGAAAAACGCGACGCAGTCGCCGTTGCCGGCGTCGAAGAAGAAGTGCTGCCCGGCGCCGTCGGGCAGGTCGAGCGACTTGATCAGCGGCATCCCGAGGATGTTCGAGTAGAAGTCCACGGTCCGCGCCATGTCGGCGCACACCAGCGCGACGTGGTTGATGCCGCCGAGCTCGAATTCGGTGTTGGTGTTGTGCGGCTTGATCATCATGCGGCTCCCGTCACAGGGCATGGCCAAGATCCAAATCTGAATCTAACATCAGGTTCAGTTTTGCTCTAGGGAGGTGCCCGTGTCGACCGCGCCCGACTTCCCGACGCATCGCGGCCGGCGCACGCAGGCCGCGATCGACATGGCCGCCCGAACGGTGGTGGCGCGCAAGGGCATCCTGGCGACCACCATCGCCGACATCGCCGCCGAGGCGGGTCGCTCGGCGGCGTCGTTCTACAACTACTACGACTCCAAAGAGGCGATGGTGCGCCAGTGGGCCGTGCGGTTCCGCGACGAGGCCAACGAGCGCGCCCGTTCGGTGACCGGGCACGGCCTGTCGCATCGCGAGCGGGCGCACGAGGCCGCCGCCGCGCACTGGCACACCTACCGCAACCGCCTCGCCGAGGTGACCAGCGTGTCCCAGCTGGCGATGGTCAGCGACGACTTCGCCCAGTACTGGGCCGAAATATGCTCGGTGCCAATTTCTTTTATCAGCGACACGGTCCGGCGGGCCCAGGCCGAGGGCCACTGCCCCGACGACGATCCGCAGCTGATCGCCGAGGCGATCGTGGCGATGTTCAACCAGTTCTGTTTCGTCCAGCTCACCGGGCAAACCGAGCCCGACGACGAGGCCTGCATCCGCACGCTGGCCAACATCTACTACCGGGCCATCTACGGCGGAGGCGAACCGACATGACCCGTCACGGCGGCGCCGCGGGGGTGGTTCGCGAGTTCGTCGGCCTGCCGTCGCCCACCGCGGGGCGGGCCGGGGCCGGCGGGCATCCGTGCCAGGGGCTCTACCACCGCGGCGTGGGGCGCAAGCCGAGGGTGGCGATGATCGCCACGCACTACCAGATCGACTTCTCCGAGCACTATCTCGCCGATTACATGGCCACCCGCGGCGTCGGATTCCTGGGCTGGAACACCAGGTTCCGCGGGTTCGAAAGCCGGTTCCTGCTCGACCACGCGCTGGTCGACATCGGCGTCGGGGTGCGCTGGCTGCGCGAGGTCCAGGGCGTGGATACCGTTGTGCTGCTGGGCAACTCGGGGGGCGGATCGCTGATGGCCGCCTATCAGTCGCAGGCCGTCGACCCCAACGTCACCCCGCTGGACGGCATGCGCCCGGCCACCGGGCTGGGCGAGCTGCCGCCCGCCGACGGCTACGTGGCCACCGCCGCGCATCCCGGTCGCCCGGACGTGCTGACCGCCTGGATGGACGCCGCCGTCGTCGACGAGAACGACGCGATCGCCACCGATCCCGAGCTCGACCTGTTCGACGAGCGCAACGGCCCCCCGTACGCGCCGGAGTTCCTCGCCCGTTACCGCGACGCGCAGACCGCGCGCAACCACGCCATCACCGACTGGGCCGAGACGGAGCTCAAACGTGTTCGCGCCGCAGGCTTTTCGGATCGCCCGTTCACCGTGCTGCGCACCTGGGCCGATCCGCGCATGGTCGATCCCGCCATCGAGCCCACCAAGCGCAAGGCGAACACGTGTTACGCGGGCGTCCCGGTCAAGGCGAACCGCTCCGCACAGGGCATCGCCGCGGCCAGCACCCTGCGCAACTGGCTGGGCATGTGGAGCCTGCGGGTGGCGCAAACCCGGGCCGAGCCGCACCTGGCCCGCATCACCTGCCCCGCCCTGGTGATCAACGCCGAGGCCGACACCGGCGTCTTCCCGTCCGACGCGAAGCGCATCTACGACGCGCTCGCCGGCACCGACAAGGCGCAGGCCTCGATCGACACCGACCACTACTTCACCACCCCGGGCGCCCGCAGCGCGCAGGCCGATACCATCGCCGGGTGGATCGCCAAGCGGTGGCACTGAGAGTTCTCGCCCACTTCGTTCCGGGCGACAAGGTCCTCGACTTCGTTGCGCCGGAATCGGATTGGCTCGACGTCCGATGGTGCGCCGAGGACGACGACACCGGCTTCTACCGGGAGCTGCCGCACGCCGACGTGATCTGGCACGTGCTGCGGCCGCTGTCGGGCGACGACCTGCGCCGCGGAACCCGGCTGCGGCTGGTGCACAAGCTCGGCGCCGGGGTGAACACCATCGACGTGGCGACCGCCACGCAGCTCGGCGTCGCGGTGGCCAACATGCCGGGCGCCAACGCGCCGTCGGTGGCCGAGGGCGCCGTGCTGCTGATGCTGGCCGCGTTGCGCCGGCTGCCGTCGCTCGACCGTGCCGTGCGCGCGGGGGCGGGCTGGCCGCCCGACCCGGGGCTGGGCGAGACGGTGCGCGACATCGGCGGCTGCACCGTCGGCCTGGTCGGCTACGGCAACATCGCCAAGCGCGTCGGCGCGATCGTCGCGGCGATGGGGGGCACGGTGCTGCACACCAGTACCGGCGACGACGGGCGCCCCGGCTGGCGCCCGCTGCCCGAACTGCTTGCCGCCAGCGACATCGTGTCGCTGCACCTGCCCCTGACGGCGCACACCCGGCACCTGCTCGGCCGCGACGCGCTGGCCCGGATGCGTCCGAATGCGGTGCTGGTCAACACTTCCCGCGGCGCGGTTGTCGACGAAGCCGCGCTCGTCGATGCGCTGCGCGGCGGGGGCCTGGCCGCCGCGGGGCTCGACGTTTTCGAGGTCGAGCCGGTGGCGCCGGACAATCCGCTGCTCGGACTGGACAACGTGGTGCTGACGCCGCACGTCACCTGGTATACCGCCGACACCATGCGGCGCTACCTCACCGAGGCCGTCGGCAACTGCCGCCGGCTGCGCGACGGGCAACCGCTGGCCAATGTGGTCAACATCGGTGGTTGACCCGATTTGGTCAAGGCGCCCCAGGGGAGTCCGGGCGGAAATATGCTTTCCCCGAGGGGCAGACGATGACGTACGTGACGGTGGCACCGGATCTGGTCGGCACGGCGGCCGGGCTTTTGGCGAGGATCGAGGCCGACATCAGCGCCGCCACCGCGGCGGCGGCCCCCACGATGGAGCTGGCTCCGGCGGGCGCTGATGAGGTGTCGGCGGCCGTCGCGACGCTATTTGGCGGGTGCGGCCGGGCATTTCAGGCGATCAGCGCCGAGGCGGTGGGCTTTCACCACCAGTTCGTGCGGGCCATGTCGGCCGGCGCCGGCTGGTATGCGGGCGTCGAGGCCGCCGGCGCTTCGCTGTTGCAGCACCCCGCCCGGACTGTGCAGGGTGCGGTCAATGCGTTCACCGGGGCGCTGTGGGGGCGCCCGCTGTTCGGCGCGGCCGGCGCCAGCGCGTCAGCCGCGCAGTCACCGGTCCCGAGTCCGACCACCACTTCCGGCACGGGCGGCATCGCGCTCGTCATGGGGCCCACGGGAATTCCGCAGCCGAGCGCCGGCTACGTCGCAACCGTCGAGCGGCTCTACCTTGCGCCGCTCGGATTCCACGGCCACGCGGTATCCCTGTACACACCCGAGTTGGGATACAACACGGACGCCAACCTGCCCACGGACGTCGCGAGCTTGATGGCCGCCATCAACGCACAGATGGCGACCGGGCAGGTGAGTGCCCAAAACCCGATCTGGGTTTTCGGTTACTCACAAAGCTCCGCCGCCGCTTCCGAGGCGATGATGCAACTCCACGCCGAGGGCGTGCCGGCGACCGACCTCCACTTCGTGTTGGTCGGAGACCCGGCTGCTGCCACCGGGGGCATATTGAACACTCTGCTGCCCTCACTCGGTCCGGTCGGCGACCTGATCAAACCGCTGCTCCCGTTCGCGGGTTTGAGCCAGACGATGGGACTCACGACGCCCAACTACTATCCGACCGACGTTTACACGCTCGCGGGCGACGGTTATGCGGCCTGGCCGACCAACTTCCTCAGCGACCCGATCGGGGACATCACTGCCGTCGCAGGCCTTTTCAGCACGCACGAGGAATACCTGGGATTGAGCCCCGGGCAGATCCAGGCTGCCACCCCGACGTACACGGACGGCATGACCCAGTACTACACGATTGACAACACCAGCCCGCTGTTACCGACGCTGGTCAACGCCGCGGTCAACGTGGGCTGGATCAGTCCCGCCACAGGCCAATTTCTCGACTGGTCGTTCGGCCCCCTGGCCGCTCTCCGCTGACCGCCTACCCCTATGGTCAACCAACCGACCGGTTGTTAGCTTGGAAGGTGTTTCGCCGAAGCGGACCCGAAAGTTGGAAGGCGGCCAATGCCGATCGCAATCACGTCTGAGCATCAAGACCTGGCCGACTCGGTGCGATCCCTGGTGGCGCGGGTGGCGCCGTCGGAGGTGCTGCACGAGGCGATGGAAACACCGATCCAGAATCCCCCGCCCTACTGGCGGGCGGCCGCCGAGCAGGGGCTGCACGGTGTGCATCTGGCGGAATCTGTTGGCGGACAGGGCTTCGGCATCCTCGAGCTGGCGATCGTGCTGGCCGAGTTCGGCTACGGGGCGGTGCCCGGGCCGTTCGTGCCGTCGGCGATCGCCAGCGCGCTGATCTCCGCGCACGACCCCGAGGCGAAGGTGCTCGCCGAGCTGGCCTCCGGCGCCGCCATCGCCGCCTACGCGCGCGACTGCTGCGCGCTGACCGCCACCCGCCAGGGCTCCGACGACAAAACGCTGGTGATCCGCGGCGAGGTCCGCGCGGTCCCCGCCGCCGCGCAGGCGTCGCTGCTGGTGCTTCCGGTTGCGATCGACAGCGGCGAGGAATGGGTGGTGCTGCGCGCCGAACAGCTCGAGATCGAGCCGGTGAAGAGCCTGGACCCGCTGCGTCCCATCGCGCACGTGCGGGCCAACGCCGTCGAGGTCACCGACGACGTGGTGCTGAGCAACCTGAGCATGGCCACCGCGCACGCGCTGATGACCACGCTGCTGTCGGCCGAGGCGATCGGCGTGGCGCGCTGGGCCACCGACACGGCGTCGCAGTACGCCAAGATCCGTGAGCAGTTCGGCAGGCCGATCGGCCAGTTCCAGGCCATCAAGCACAAGTGCGCGGAGATGATCGCCGACACCGAGCGGGCCACCGCGGCGGTGTGGGACGCCGCCCGCGCGATCGACGAGGCGCGCCAAAACGATTGGGACACCGCCGGTCCCAAGGTCGACTTCGCCGCGGCCGTGGCGGCGACGCTGGCGCCGGCGGCCGCCCAGCGGTGCGCGCAGGACTGCATTCAGGTGCACGGCGGGATCGGCTTCACCTGGGAGCACGACACGAACGTCTATTACCGCCGCGCGGTGATGCTGACCGCATCGTTCGGGCGCGGCTCGGAATACCCGCAGCGCGTCGTGGACACCGCGACCACCACGGGCATGCGCCCGGTCAACATTGACCTGGATCCCGACACCGAGAAGCTGCGCTCCGAGATCCGGGCCGAGGTCGCCGCGCTCAAGGCGATGGAGCGCGAGCCGCGCACGGTCGCGATCGCCGAGGCCGGCTGGGTATTGCCGTACCTGCCCAAGCCGTGGGGCCGGGCGGCCAGCCCGGTGGAGCAGGTCATCATCGCGCAGGAGTTCTCCGAGGGGCGGGTCCGGCGGCCGCAGGTCGGCATCGCGGCGTGGATCATCCCGTCGATCGTCGCGTTCGGCACCGAGGAGCAAAAGCAGCGGTTCCTGCCGCCGACCTTCCGGGGCCAGATGATCTGGTGCCAGCTGTTCTCCGAGCCGGGCGCCGGATCGGACCTGGCCGGGCTCTCCACCAAGGCGACCAGGACGGACGGCGGCTGGCGCATCACCGGGCAGAAGATCTGGACCACGGCCGCGCAGTTTTCGCAGTGGGGCGCGCTGCTGGCAAGAACCGACCCCTCCGCGCCCAAACACAATGGCATCACGTACTTCCTGCTGGACATGCGCAGCGAAGGCGTCACCGTCAAGCCGCTGCGCGAGCTCACCGGCAACGCGATGTTCAACACCGTCTACATCGACGACGTGTTCGTCCCCGACGACTGCGTGCTCGGCGAGGTCAACCGGGGCTGGGAGGTCAGCCGCAACACCCTGACGGCCGAGCGGGTGTCGATCGGCAGCAGCGACGCCAACTTCCTGGCGACCCTTCCCGAGTTCGTCGAGTTCGTCCGCGACGGGCAGTTCGACCAGGTCGCCCAGCACCGGGCGGGGCAGCTGATCGCCGAGGGCCATGCCGCCAAGGTGTTGAACCTGCGCTCGACGCTGTTGACACTGGCCGGCGGCGACGCGATGCCCTCGGCCGCGATCTCCAAGCTGTTGTCGATGCGCACCGGCCAGGGTTACGCGGAGTTCGCGGTGTCGTCCTTCGGCACCGACGCCGCCATCGGCGACACCACCGAGCTGGCGGGCAAGTGGGGTGAGTACCTGCTCGCCAGCCGTGCCACCACGATCTATGGCGGCACGTCGGAGGTGCAGCTCAACATCATCGCCGAGCGGCTGCTGGGTCTGCCCCGCGACCCGTAACCGACCGGCTCACCACCACCAGTTCCACCAGTTGTGGTGCCACAGGAAGCGGCCGCCGTGGCCCCATCCGTGGTGCCACCATCCGTGGTGGCCCCAGTGCGCGGGGATCGCGTCACCGCCGTGCGGGCCGGCGGTGGCGAAGCTGGTGGCCGGAGCGGGTGCGGGGGCGGCGTTCGCCGCCGGGATGCCGCCGAAGAACATCGCGCCGGCCAGTGCGCCGGCACCGACGGCGCCCGCGGCCGCGTGGCGCAGGGATCGCGGTGAATTCATCATCAGAGAGCTCCTTCCCAGGATGTCGTACCGGTACTGAAAACTAAGCCATAAATCGACGGGCAAACAATATCGGCGGGCTAATTTGCCATGTGAATTAGGCAACAGCGCGGCAAATCCAGTCGCTGCAATTCGCTGATCTAGGAATATCAAGAAACGTCGTCGGCGTACGCAATACTGTGATCAGTAGCGATCGTGCCAAACTACCAGGTAATGGCCGTAGACCACTAATTGACCGAGATCGGAGATCCGCGGTTCAGTATTCGCAGAGTATTGCGTTTGCGCATTGGCGATTACGTGACTATTCGGGTAATAGTATGAATGGCGCGCTGCCCGCAGATCTTTTTATGGCTACCTTTGTAGAAATAAACGACGAGGCCCCCGCCACGCCGCCGAACGGCCGCCCCAGCGCGCCGCCGCCCACGCGGCGACCTACGCTTACCCGATGAGTCACTGACCGGACAACCGACGGAGGGACGATCGCCGCGTGAATCTCAACCCGCCCGGGGCCGGATCTTTCCGCGCCCAGACGCCTGCCGGAGACGCCGCCGCCACCGAGCGCATCACCCTGCGACCGGGTGGCGGGCGAGACACCAGGTCTGGGGGCGGCTCGTCACGCGGCCAGCGAACCCGGCGGACCGTCGACCTGCCGCTCGCCACCCACCGCGCGCTCGACGTCTGGCAGCGCGAAGCCGCCGACCGGATCGGGGTCGCCCGCGTCACCGGACAAGAGGTCCTCGCCGCGCTCATCGATCAGCTGCTGGTCGATCCCAAACTCTCCGCGCAGGTGACCCGCGCCATCCAAGCCCGCAAGTGAACCGCTTGCCCGAGGTCGGGCGGACGTTGCCTTCGGCGTGATCTGGGTATGCCTAGGTCGTCCGACCGGCGCCCCACGAGGAGAAGCACCATGGGCAACGTTTACATCGAACCGCGACCCAAAGGCCGCGAGGGAGACGACATCTCGCACTACGTCGTCGAAGACCAGGCCGATAGCGAGCTACACCGGGCCGAAACCCAGCAGGCGGCCATCGATTGGGCGAAACAGCAGGGACATTCGCCGCTCGTCGCCCGCGTCCGCCACCTCAGTGACAAGAAGAAGCCCGATCAGTGGCGGTCCGGCTAGCCGGCGCTAGTCGCTGTCGATCTCCATCTCGCGCAGCTCGCGCTTGAGGATCTTGCCGGTGGGGTTGCGCGGCAGCTCGTCGAGGAAGACGACCTCCCGGGGCACCTTGTAGCGGGCCAGGTGGTCGCGCACGTAGTGCTTGACGGTGTCCTCGTCGAGGTCGGCGTCGTCCTTCTTGACCACGAACGCGCGCAGCCGGTGGCCCCACTCCTTGTCCTCGACACCGATCGCGGTGGCCTCCACGACGTCGGGATGCCCGGTGAGCAGGTCCTCGACTTCGGCCGGGAAGACGTTCTCGCCGCCGGAGACGATCATCTCGTCGTCGCGCCCGCTGATGTAGAGGAGGTCGTTTTCGTCGAAATAGCCGACGTCGCCCGAGGACAACAGCCCGTCGATGATCTGCTTCTTGCCACCGCCGGTGTAGCCCTCGAACGGGAAGGCGTTGCCGACGAAGATGCGCCCGACCTCGCCCTGCGGCAGCTCCTTGCCGTTGTCGTCGAAGATCTTGACCTTCACACCCTTGACAACGGGCCCCACGGTCGACGAATTGAACTCGAGATGCTTGGGCTCGGCGATGGTGGCGAACGCGATCTCCGTCGAGCCGTACATGTTGTAGATGACCGGGCCCAGGTCCTTCAGCGACCGTTCGGCCAAGTCGGCACCCAGCGCCGATCCGGAGACGAACACGATCTTCAGGCTGGACAGGTCGGGCTTCTTGTCCATCTTCTCCACGGCGTCGAGGATCCGCGACAGCATCACCGGCACCACGACCATCGCGGTCACCTTGTGCTTCTCGATGTCCTCGAGCACCAGCGGCGGCTTGAACTTCCGCCGCAGCACCAGCGTGGAGCCCAGGAACATCGCGATCGTGCCGTGCAGGAAACCCAGAGCGTGGAACATCGGCGCCGGCAGCGAGGTCACCTCGCCGGCCTTGAACGGCACGTGCGACAGGATGCCCCCGACCGGCGCCAGCGTCGGCGGGGTGCTGCGGTTGGCGCCCTTGGGGGTGCCGGTCGTCCCGCTGGTCAGGATGATGATCGACGCGTGCCTGCTGGCCTTGGGCGCGGGCTTCTTGTCGCTGCGCTCGATCAGGTCGGCCAGCGTCTCGTCCTTGCTGCCCGACGGCTCGTCGGCGTCCGGGTTGGCGCCCAGCGCGCGCAGCTTGCCCAATTCCGGCTCGGCCTTGCTGACGGCCTTGGTGTACTCGTCGTCGTAGATGATCAGCTTGGCGCCCTCGCGCTCCGACACCTCCTTGATCTGCGGGCCGGAGAACTCGCTGTTGAGCAGGATGATGCGGGCGCCCACCCGGGCGGCGCCAAAGTAGGCGATCAGGAACCAACGCGTGTTGCGGGCCAGGATGGCCACGCCGTCGCCGCCCTTGATGCCCTTCTCGATCAGCGCGTTGGCCACCGCGTGCGCGGCCTCGTCGAGTTCGGAGTAGCTGAACTCGCCGTCCTCGTCGATGCACGCCGCGCGGTCGGGATGACGCCGGGCGTTGAGCGAGGGCAGCATGCCGAACTCGCCCCACTTGTAGATGTCGGCGGCCATCGCGGCGTAGTTCTGCGGCGGCTCGATCCGGAAGGCGCCCGCCTCGAAGATCTTGCGCACGTAGTGCAGTTCTGCCGACCCGCGTTCGAGGTACTGCTGAACTTTGGCGACAGCCTGGCCTGGCAGGCCGATCAGGTTTGGCATGGATTCCACCCTATGTGACGTCCGTCGCAGTGCCACTAGTTAATACCCCCCGACCTACCATGATGAACATGACCGGTCCGGCGTCGCTGGAAGTGGCCGGACGCGAGGTCACCATCACCCATCCCGACAAGGTCGTGTTCGAACGGCACGGCGACAGCGGCCCGCACACCAAGCTCGATCTGGTCCGCTACTACCTGTCGGTGGCCGACGGGGCGTTGCGCGGGGTGGCGGGCCGGCCGATGATCCTCAAGCGCTTCGTGAAGGGCATTGCGCAGGAGGCCGTGTTTCAGAAGCGGGCGCCCGCCAACCGGCCGGACTACGTCGACGTCGCCGAACTGCGTTACGCGCGGGGCACTTCCGCCGCGGAAGCGGTCATCCACGACGCGGCCGGGCTGGCGTGGGCGATCAACCTGGGCTGCGTGGACCTCAACCCGCACCCGGTGCTGGCCGGCGACCTCGATCATCCCGACGAGCTGCGCGTCGACCTGGACCCGATGCCCGGGGTGAGCTGGCGGCGCATCGTCGAGGTCGCCCTGGTGGCCCGCGAGGTGCTGGAGGACCACGGGCTGGTCGCGTGGCCGAAGACGTCGGGTTCCCGCGGGTTTCACATCTACGCCCGGATCGCCCCGCGCTGGGGGTTCCGCCAGGTGCGCCTGGCCGCGCAGACCGTGGCCCGCGAGGTCGAGCGGCGGGTGCCCGACGCGGCGACCAGCCGCTGGTGGAAGGAGGAGCGCGAGGGGGTGTTCGTCGACTTCAACCAGAACGCCAAGGACCGCACCGTCGCGTCGGCGTATTCCGTGCGGGCCACCCCGGACGCCCGGGTGTCGACGCCGCTGCACTGGGACGAGGTCACCGGCTGCAAGCCGGAGGCGTTCACCATCGACACGGTGCCCGCCCGGTTGGCCGACCTGGGCGACCCCTGGGCGGGAATGGATGACGCGGCCGGCTCACTCGACCGGCTGCTGATGCTCGCCGAGGAGATGGGGCCGCCTGAGCGGGCCCCCAAGGGTGCGGGCAGGAGCGCCGACGGCAGGAGGGCGTCGTCGAAGCCACTCATCGAGATCGCCCGCACCAAGACCAGGGACGAGGCGATGGCCGCGCTGGACACCTGGCGCGAGCGCTACCCCGCCGCGGCGGCGCTGCTGGCGCCCGCCGACGTCCTGGTCGACGGGATGCGGGGGCCCAGCTCGATCTGGTACCGGATCCGGATCAACCTGCAGCACGTGCCGGCCGGCGAGCGCCCGCCGCAGGACGAGCTGATCGCCGACTACAGCCCGTGGGACGCGCGGCGGGACCGCTAGACGCCCAGCGCGCCCAGCGTGGTCTTCTCGCGCAGGTAGGCCCACCACGTGACGGCCAGCAGCGCGACGAAGAACCCGATGTAGAACCGCAGCGCCGGCTCGATGCTGCCGAAGTGCGACTTCGACCAGGCATACGCCAGCGGCACGACGAACCCGCCGCCGGCGCCGATCGACGAAATGACGCCCAGCGCCCCGGCCGCCTGGCGGCGCATGTGCGCCATCGTGTCCGGGTCGCCGCCGGCGAGCTCGCCCTTGACCGCGAAGATCCGCGAGATCATCCGGTAGGTCGAGCCGTTGCCGATTCCGGTGGCGACGAACAGGAACATGAAGCTGGCGAAGAACACCGGCAGGCTCTTGGCGTGGACCGACCACAGCGCCGCCGCCGCGCCGGCGGCGAGCATGACGAAGCTGGCCGCGGTGATGCGGGCCCCGCCGATCCGGTCGGCCAGCCGGCCGCCCAGCGGGCGGATGACCGAGCCGATCGCGGCGCCCGAAAAGGCCCACGCCAAGGCGATGTCGCCGCGCCCGAACACGGTCTTGAGCAGGCTCGGGAACGCCGCCGAGTAGCCGATGAAGGACCCGAACGTGCCGATGTACAGCAGCGACATGATCCAGGTGTCGCGGTGGCGCAGCGACTGCCAGACCGGTCTCACGTCGGCCTTGGCCTCGGTGAGGTTGTCCATGAACAGGAACGCGCAGATCGCGGCCGCCACGGCCAGCGGCACGTAGCACAGCCCCGCGCGCGCCAGGGCCACCCCGCCGCCGGCGATCACGATCGGCGGGATGATCTTCTGCACGACGGCCACCCCGAGGTTGCCGCCGGCCGCGTTGAGGCCCAGTGCCCAGCCCTTGTCCTTCTCCGGGTAGAAGAACGAGATGTTGGCCATCGACGAGGCGAAGTTGCCGCCACCGAAGCCCGCGGTCGCGGCGATCGCGACCAGCGCCGCGAACGGGAGGTGGGGATGGCCCACCGCCCAGGCCAGCAGCAGGCACGGGATCAGCAACAGGGTGGCCGAGACGATCGTCCAGTTGCGCCCGCCGAAGATCGGGACCGCGAAGGTGTAGGGCAGCCGCAGGAAGGCGCCGACGCCGCTGGGCTCGGCCACCAGACACAGGGCCTGGCTGGCGGTCAGGGCCCAACCGGACGCCGACGGGTGCCCGTGCGCATCGGCCGTCATCTGCACGACCACGATGCTCCACAGCATCCAGACGCTGAACCCGACGTGCTCGGCGAAGATGGAGAAGATCAGGTTGCGCCGGGCGATCGCCTTGCCGCCGGCCGCCCAGAAGGCGGGGTCCTCCGGCCGCCAGTCGTCGATCCAGTGTCGCCGGTGCCGTACGTGGTCGGGCTCGCGCGTCAGCGCGGGGGCTGTCATCGTCACGGGCCCGACGCTAGGGAGGCCCTGTTACCGGTCGTGGTGTGCGCAGTTACGCACGGGCTACGGGCAGATCGCAGCGACGGCCGGTCGTTTGTCAGAACTTTCGCGCGGCGCGGCGGGCCCGGGCAAAGAACGCGATAATCTCACGCGATGAGCGGATGGAATCGCCGGGGATTCTTGCAGCTCGCAGGGGCGACGGCGGCGCTCGCGGCGTGTTCGTCGCCCAAGCCGGCGCCGGGCGGGGCCGCCGCCGGGTCGGTGACGATCACCCACCTGTTCGGCCAGACCGTCATCAAGGAGCCGCCCAAGCGCGTGGTCAGCGCGGGCTACACCGAGCAGGACGACCTGCTGGCGGTGGGCGTGGTGCCGATCGCGCTGACCAACTGGTTCGGCGACCAGCCGTTCGCGGTGTGGCCGTGGGCGCAGCCCAAGCTGGGCGCGGCCCAGCCGGTGGTGCTGAACCTGGACAACGGGATTCCGGTCGACCAGATCGCCGGGCTCAAGCCCGACCTGATCGTGGCCGTCAACGCCGGGCTGGACGGCGACACCTATCAACGGCTGTCGGCCATCGCGCCGACCGTCGCGCAATCGGACGGCGACGCGTTCTTCGAGCCGTGGAAGGACCAGGCCGCCGCAGTGGGTCAGGCCGTGTTTCAGGCCGACCAGATGAGGTCGCTGGTCGACGCCGTCGACAAGCAATTCGGCGCCGTCGCCCAGAAGTACCCGCAGTGGAAGGCCAAGAGGGCGTTGCTGATGCAGGGCACGTTCTTCCGGGGCAGCGTGGTGGCGACCCTGGCGGGCTGGCGGACCGACTTCCTCAACCAGATGGGCCTCGTCATCTCCGACAGCATCAAGCAATTCGGCACCGATCATCGCGCCGTCATCCCGCGCGACCAGATCAAGGCGGTGCTCGATTCGGCGGACGTGGTGATCTGGACGACCGAGAGCCCCGACGACCAGAAGGCGCTGCTGGCCGACCCCGAGGTGGCGGGTTCGCAGGCGACCGCCCAGAACCGCCACGTGTTCACCACCAAGGACCTGGCCGGCGCGATCGCGTTCGCGTCGCCGCTGAGCTACCCCGTCGTCGCCGATCAGCTGCCGCCGCTGATCGCCAAGGTCCTGGGCTGAGACGCGCCTGTTTTGAGCAATTGCTAAGGCACCTCTGGCAGTGCTCGAAAAACCCGCTGCAGCCCCTCGACCTGCGGCGATCACAAGGTTACCGTCGAGTAATGAGCGTGACTGACCTCGGCAGCGACGTGCCGACCGACCTGGTCGGCAATGCGGTTCTCGACTACGGCGACCGGGCGCTGATGCTTCAATGCGGCAGCACCGCAGAGGTATTGGCGTGGGTCGATGCGTTGCGGGCGGCGGCGCTACCCGGCGTGCTGGACATCGTCCCGGCGGCCCGCACCGTGCTGGTGAAGCTCGACGGCCCCCGCTACCAGGGCGTGATCCATCAGCGGCTCCGCAAGATGCGGATCAGACCCGACGAGACCGTCCCCGCGCAGCGCCGCGCCGACGTGGTGATCGACGTCGTCTACGACGGCCCGGACCTCGCCGAGGTCGCCGAGGCCACCGGGCTGAGCACCGCACAGGTGATCAACGCCCACACCGCCACGCCCTGGCGGGTCGGATTCAGCGGTTTCGCACCGGGTTTCGCGTACCTGGTCGACGGCGACCCGCGGCTGCGGGTGCCGCGCCGCCCGGAGCCGCGCACCGTGGTGCCGGCCGGTTCGGTCGGCCTCGCCGGCGAATTCAGCGCGATCTACCCGCGCCGGTCCCCCGGCGGCTGGCAGCTCATCGGCCACACCGACGCCGTGCTGTGGGATCTCGACCGGCCCGACCCCGCGTTGCTGACGCGTGGCATGTGGGTCCAGTTCCGCGCCGCCTGACCACGAGAAGCTAGGGGGAAACATGACGACCACCCTGGAAATCCTGCGCACCGGGCCGTTCGCCGTCGTCCAGGACCTCGGCCGGCCGGGGCTGGCGCACCTGGGCGTCAGCCGGTCCGGGGCCGCCGACCGCCGCGCCCACAAGCTGGCCAACCGGTTGGTCGCCAACCCCGACGACCGCGCCACCGTCGAGGTGACGTTCGGCGGCCTGGCCGCCCGGGTCCGCGGCGGCGACGTCGACATCGCGGTGACAGGCGCCGACACCGACCCCACCGTCGACGGAATCAAGTTCGGCACCAACAGCATTCACCACGTCCGCGACGGCCAGGTGATCTCCCTGGGCGCCCCGCGCGCCGGGCTGCGGTCGTACCTGGCGGTGCGCGGCGGCATCGGCGTGGAGCCGGTGCTGGGGTCCCGCAGCTACGACGTGATGTCGGCGATCGGGCCCGCGCCGCTGCGGACCGGGGACCGGTTGCCCGTCGGCGAGCACAGCGCGGCCTATCCCGAGCTCGACCAGGCGCCGGTGGCCGCCATCGCCGCGCACCTGGTGGAGCTGCGGGTGGTGCCGGGCCCGCGCGACGACTGGTTGGTCAATCCCGACGCGCTCGTGCACACGATCTGGATGGCCTCCGACCGCAGCGACCGCGTCGGCATGCGGCTGGAGGGCCGCGCGCTGCAGCACCGCTACCCGGACCGCCAGCTGCCCAGCGAGGGCACCACGCGCGGCGCGATCCAGGTGCCGCCCAACGGATTACCGGTCATCCTGGGCCCCGATCACCCGGTCACCGGCGGCTACCCGGTGGTCGGCGTGGTCACCGACGAGGACGTCGACAAGATCGCCCAGGTGCGGCCCGGGCAGTACGTGCGGCTGCACTGGGCACGGCCCCGGGTGGCGCTGGCGGCCCGGCCGGTGTCCAGTGCGGTGGGCCTGCCGTTCTCCTAGCGCCGCCCTCTGGACAGGGCTGGTAGACAAAGAGTGTGCACGCCCAGGTTCACGTACCAACCCAGGTCCACACCGCCCGGCTGGTTCACACCGCCGACCTCGACGGCGAGGCCCGCCAGCGGGTCCGCCAGATGGTCACCGCCGCG
Source organism: Mycobacterium sp. NGS63 (assembly GCF_059812295.1). NCBI lineage: Bacteria > Bacillati > Actinomycetota > Actinomycetes > Mycobacteriales > Mycobacteriaceae > Mycobacterium > Mycobacterium sp. NGS63. The sequence goes on along the minus strand of NZ_JCALCJ010000010.1, from coordinate 129,966 downwards.
TTCGCCGGGGATTTCACCGACCACGACTGGGAGCACACGCTCGGCGGGATGCACGCGCTGATCTGGGATCACGGCGCGATCATCGGGCACGCCGCCGTCGTCCAGCGCCGCGTGCTCTACCGGGGCAACCCGCTGCGCTGCGGCTACGTCGAAGGGGTCGCGGTGCGCGAGGACCTGCGCGGCCAGGGCCTGGCGCACGCGCTGCTGGACGGTGTGGAGCAGGTGATCCGCGGCGCCTACCAGGTGGGCGCCGTCCGGTCGTCCGACATCGCCCGCCGCGCCTTCGTCGCGCGCGGCTGGTTGCCGTGGCGCGGCCCGACGTCCGTGCTCGCCCCCACCGGGCCGGCCCGCACACCTGACGCCGACGGCGCCGTCTTCGTCCTTCCGGTCGGCATCACCCTGGACCCCGCCGCGGACCTGACGTGCGACTGGCGCGCCGGGGACGTCTGGTAACAGGTGTGTGCGAAATCACCTGCGGCGGGCTACTATTCGCGTTTGACGGGCACCCTCAGCCAGTTCGCAGACAACTGCGATTCAACTGACAGCCGATAACGGCCGTATCGAGTTGACGGGCCTTCGCCCGCAATGTGAGCATCGAAACCTACGGCGGGGCAGGCCTCTTCGTCCGACGGACGGGCCGGACGAGAGCATGGGTGTGATGACGGTCGCAACAAGGGCAATGCGTCAGCAATTGCGTGGTAACGCAGTGGAAACGTCCCGGGCATACACAGGTCATATGGCTCAGCCGAGGTCCGCGCCCCTGACCGGCTACCGGGTCGCCGTCACCTCGGCCCGGCGCGCCGAGGAACTGTGCGCGCTGCTGAGCCGGCAGGGCGCCGAGGTCTGCAGCGCCCCGGCGATCAACATGATCGCGCTGCCCGACGATGACGAATTGCACTACAACACAGAGGCTTTGATCGCCGACCCGCCGGACATTCTGGTGGTGCACACCGGCATCGGCGTGCGCGGCTGGCTGGCCGCCGCCGAGGGGTGGGGGCTGGCCGGCCCACTCGTCGCGGCGTTGTCGTCGGCGCGGATCGTGTCGCGCGGGCCCAAGGCCACCGGAGCCCTGCGCGCGGCCGGCCTGCACGAGGAGTGGTCTCCGGAGTCCGAATCCTCACAGGAGGTGCTCGAGTACCTGCTCGACTCGGGCGTCTCCGGGCTGCGCGTCGCCGTCCAGCTGCACGGCGCCGCCGACCCGTGGGACCCGTTCCCGGAGTTCCTCGGCGGGTTGCGCTTCGCGGGCGCGCAGGTGGTGCCCATCCGGGTGTACCGGTGGAAGCCGACACCGCTGGGCGGCGACTTCGATCAGCTGGTCACCGGCATCGCCCGCCGCCAGTTCGACGCGGTCACCTTCACGTCGGCGCCCGCGGCCGCCGCGGTGCTGGAACGCAGCCGCGAGCTGAGCGTCGAGGACCAGGTGCTGGCGGCGCTGCGCACCGATGTGCACGCGATGTGCGTCGGCCCGGTGACGTCCAAGCCGCTGATCCGCAAGGGCGTCCCGACCTCGGCGCCCGAACGAATGCGGTTGGGCGCGTTGGCCCGCCACATCGCCGAGGAGCTGCCGCTGCTGGGGTCGTGCACCGTGCGGGTGGCCGGGCACACCCTCGACGTCCGCGGCACCTGCGTGCTGGTGGACGGCGCGATCAAGGCGCTGTCGCCGTCCGGGATGTCGGTGCTGCGCGCGCTGGCGCAACGGCCCGGCGACGTCGTCGCGCGCACCGACCTGCTGCGGGTGCTGCCGGGCAACAGCAACGACCCGCACGCCGTCGACACTGCCGTGCTCCGGCTGCGAACGGCCCTGGGCGACAAGAACATCGTCGCGACCGTGGTCAAGCGGGGCTACCGGCTCGCGGTCGATGACCCGTCGGGAGCGACATGGACCTGATCCTGGCCGCGCACGGCACCCGCCGGCCCGGCGGGGTCGCGATGGTCGGGGACCTCGCGGCGCGGGTGGGCGCGCTGCTCGAGCGCCGCGTGCAGGTCGCGTTCGTCGACGTGCTGGGTCCCACGCCCGGCGAGGTGCTGTCGCGGGCGGCGGCCGGCGGGCGCCCCGCCGTCGTGGTGCCGGCGTTCTTGTCGCGCGGCTACCATGTGCGCACCGACCTGCCCGCCCACGTCGCGGCCAGCGGGCACCCGAACGTCATCGTCGCGCCGGCCCTGGGGCCGAGCGGGGAGATCGCGCGCATCGTCGCCGACCAGTTGGCGAAATCCGGCTGGCGTCCGGGCGATTCCGTGGTTCTCGCGGCCGCCGGCACCACCGACCCGCGGGCGCGCGCGGACCTGCACGTCACCGCGACGACGCTGTCCGCGCTGGTCGGTTCGCGGGTGCGGCTGGGCTTCGCCGCGACCGGCGACCCATCGGTGCACGACGCGGTCGCCGCCGCCCGCCGCGCCGGCGGCCGGCGCGTCGCGATCGCCTCCTACCTGCTGGCCGACGGCCTGTTTCAGCAACGCCTGCGGGCCGCCGGCGCCGACGTGGTCAGCCGGCCGCTGGGCACCCATCCCGGACTCGCGCGGCTCGTCGCGAACCGATTCCGAAGGGCCGCACCGGGACTCGCGCCGCGGCGGGCGCATGGGCCCGCCCGACGGGGCGCGCCGGCGCCCGCGGCGCTTGATCTTTGATCGCATACCGGCAATCCTGGCTGCATGGCCCGTCGCGAAGAGCCCTCGCGTGGGATTCTCGACCCGGTGGCGAAGATGCTGCGGTTGCCGTTCGGCACACCGGAGTTCGTCGACCGCATCGTCACCGGCGGCGTCAACCAGGTGGGCCGGCGCACGCTGCACTTGCTGATCACCACCTGGGACGCGGCCGGCGGCGGTCCCTTCGCGGCCAGCGCCGTCGCGTCCACGGGGATGGCCAAGACGGCCGAGATCGTGGAAAGCATGTTCATCGGCCCGGTTTTCGGCCCGGTGCTCAAGGTGCTGGGCGCCGACAAGGTCGCCGTGCGCGCGTCGCTGTGCGCCTCCCAGCTGGTGGGCCTGGGCATCATGCGCTACGGGGTCCGGTCCGAGCCGCTGCACTCGATGTCGGTGGACGCCCTGGTCGACGCGATCGGCCCGACGATGCAGCGCTACCTGGTCGGCGACATCACGCGCTGAGGGCCACCGGTTCCGCGATCCGCCCGACCTGGATGCGGCCCTCGGGCGTGACCCGCACCTGGTAGACCGGCACCGACACCCGGGGGTCGTCGAGGCAGGTACCGTCCTCGAGCGCGAAAGCCTGCTTCAGCAGCGGGGATTGGACCGTGGCGCGGCCACCGCGGTCGCCGACGATCCCCCGCGAGAGCACCGCGGCCCCCGAGAACGGGTCGACGTTGCCGACCGCGTGCACCGACCCGTCGTCCAGGCGGAACAGCGCCGCCTGGGTGCCGTCGTCGAGGAGCACCCCGACGCCGCGGCCCGGGATGAGGCGGTCGTACGAGCAGGCGGTCGTCCACACCTGAAGGTCGTTGAGCAGTGTCATGCTTCCTCCCTGAATCTCGGCATGCCAATGGGCACAGGCACTTTGCGTCCGGCACGCTCGGTGAACGCGACCGTCGCGTCGACGGCGTCCGGGGCGTTGACGAAGGACACGAACCGCGACAGCTTGTCCGGGTCCTCCAGCACGCCCTTCCACTCGCACTTGTAGTTGCGCACGTGGCGCTCCATCGCGGCCTCGAATTCGGCGGCCAGGCCCAGCGAGTCGTCGCACACGACCTCGCGCACGTGATCCAGCCCGCCGTCCAGCGATTCGACCCACGGCGCGGTGCGCTGCAGCCGATCGGCCGTGCGGATGTAGTACATCAGGAACCGGTCGACGTAGCGGACCAGCGTCTCGGTGTCCAGATCGCCGGCCAGCAGCTGGGCGTGCTTGGGCGTCATGCCGCCGTTGCCGCCGACGTAGAGGTTCCAACCCTTTTCGGTGGCGATGACGCCCACGTCCTTGCTGCGCGCCTCGGCGCACTCCCGCGCGCAGCCCGAGACGCCGAGCTTGATCTTGTGCGGGGCGCGCAGCCCGCGGTAGCGCAGCTCCAGGTCGATGGCCAGCTGCACCGAATCCTGCTGGCCGTAGCGGCACCAGTCGCTGCCCACGCAGCTCTTCACGGTGCGCAGCGCCTTGCCGTAGGCGTGGCCGGATTCCATGCCGCCGTCGACCAGCCGCTTCCAGATCTGCGGCAGCTGGTCCACCCGGGCGCCGAACAGGTCGATGCGCTGGCCGCCGGTGATCTTGGTGTAAAGCCCGAAGTCCTGCGCGATCTGGCCGATCAGGATCAGGTGCTCCGGCTTGATGTCCCCGCCGGGAACCCGCGGGACCACCGAGTAGCTGCCGTTGCGCTGGATGTTGGCCAGGAAGTGGTCGTTGGAGTCCTGCAGCGAGGCCTGCTCGCCGTCGAGGATGTGCTCCGAGCCGGTGGACGCCAGTATCGACGCGACCACGGGTTTGCAGATGTCGCAACCCTTTCCGCTGCCGAAGCGCTCCAGCAGGCCCGAGAACGTCCGGATCTCGGTGGCGGAGATGATTTCGAAGAGCTCCGCCCGCGACTGGGCGAAGTGCTCGCACAGCGCCTTGGACTGTGCCACGCCCTCGGCCTCGAGCAGCTGCTTGAGCAGCGGCACGCACGACCCGCACGAGGTGCCCGCCGCCGTGCACGACTTGAGCGACGGCACGTCGGCGCAGCCGCCGGCGATCGCGCCCTTCAGGTCGCCCTTGGTGACGTTGTTGCACGAGCAGATCTGCGCCGAATCCGGCAGCGCCCCAACGCCCAGCGCCGGCGCGCCGTCGGCCTGCACCGGGGCGATCAGGGCGAGCGGGTCGCCCGGCAGCTCGCTGCCGACCATCGGCCGCAACACCCCGTACGACGAGGCGTCGCCCACCAGCACGCCCCCGAGTAGGGTCTTGGCGTCGTCGGACAGCACCAGCTTGGCGTAGGTCCGGTTGACCGCGTCGTTGATGGCGATCTCGAGGCAGTTCTCGGTCACGCCCATCGCGTCGCCGAAGCTGGCCACGTCGACGCCCAGCAGTTTGAGCTTCGTCGACAGATCCGCCTCGGGGAACTCGGCGGCGCCGCCCAGCAGCCGGTCCACCACCACCTCCGCCGAGGTGTAGCCGGGCGCGACCAGGCCGTAGCACCGCCCGTCGATCGCGGCGACCTCCCCGATCGCGTAGATGTCGGGATCGCTTGTCCGGCAGGACAAGTCGGTGAGTACGCCGCCGCGGTCGCCGCGCGCCAGCCCCGCGGCCGCGGCCAGCTCGTCGCGCGGCCGGATCCCGGCCGCGAAGACCACCACGCCGGCGTCGATGACCTCGCCGTCGCTCAGCCGCACCCGGACCGCCGCCGAGCCGTCCGGCCGCGCAACGGGTTCGATCGCGTCGGTGCCGATGCCGACGTGCACCGCGATGCCGAGATCGGTGATCATCCGCGCCAGCATGCCGCCGCCGGCCTCGTCGATCTGCTGCGCCATCAACCGCGGCATCATCTCCACGACGTGCGTTTGCAACCCGAACTGGCGCAGCGCATTAGCGGCCTCGAGTCCCAGCAGGCCGCCGCCGATCACCACGCCGGCGCCGCCGTCCCGCGCGCGCTCCGCGTCGGCGCGGATGGCGTCGAGGTCGTCGAGCGTGCGGTACACGTGGCACTGGGGCAGGTCGTGGCCTTGCACCGGCGGAACGAAGGCGTAGGACCCGGTGGCCAGCACCAGGGCGTCATACCCGTACCGCTCACCCTCGGCGGTGATCACCGACTTTGCGGCCCGGTCGATCTCGGTGACCCGGGTGTCGAGCAGCAGTTCGACCCGCTCGTCGCCGGCGTAGTCGTTGCCGGGCAGCGCGAGCAGCCGTCGCTCCCAGCTTTCGGTGTAGGAGGTCAGCCCGACGCGGTCATACGCTGCGTCGGCCTCCTCGGCCAAAACCGTGACGCGCCATAGCCCTTCGGTGTCGCGGGCGCGCAGCGCCTCCACCAGCCGGTGGCCCACCATGCCGTGGCCGACCACCACGACGTGACGCGCGGCACAGCCGTCGCGCGCGGTTCCGGATGAGGCCATGCCCCGAGGGTAGGGGCGCCAAATTAAGGGGAAATCGCGCAATGTGACGTCCACATGACGGCGCCCTCACACCTCACAGCGGGCCCTGTGAACGTGTCGCAAAACTGTTCGCTCGGGGCGAACAGCCAGGTGGAACTTTAGCGGGGTCGACTCATGTTTCTAGTGATAGCGAACCGGTAAACCCGCCGGTCACAGCTAACTCACAAGGAAGCAACAAGGAAGCAGGAGGGAAAGCCCCATGAGCAACCTCGCATTGTGGTCGCGACCGGCTTGGGACACCGACCGGTGGGTGCGCGACTTTTTCGGGCCCGCAGCGACGGCGGACTGGTTCAAGCCGGTGCCGAGCGGTTTCCGGCCGGCCGCGGAGATCGTCAAGGACGGTGACGACGCGGTGGTCCGCCTCGAACTGCCCGGCGTCGACGTAGAGAAGGACGTCAACGTCGAGGTCGACAAGGGCCGCCTGGTCATCCACGGCGAACACCGCGACGAGCGCGCCGAGGAAAACGACGGCCGGACCTTGCGGGAGATCCGCTACGGATCGTTCCGCCGGACGTTCCAGCTGCCCGCGCACGTCACCAGCGAGGCCATCGCGGCTTCGTACGACGCCGGTGTGCTGACCGTGCGGGTCGCCGGCGCCTACGCCGGCACGCAGGCGCAGCGCATCGAGATCACCAAGTAACTCCGCGAGCAATCCGGCGGGGCCCGTCAATTCCCGACGGCCCCGCCGGATTTGCTAACGCCAGCGGGCCAGCAGCTCGTTGGCCCGGGCCGCCAGCGCGGCCTGCAGGAACGGCCCGAAGCTGATCCGCGCGACGCCCAGCGGGCCGAACGATGCCGGGTCGTCCTGGTCGGGCAGCGCGAACGCGTTGATCGGCAGCGGCAACTCGGCGGCCAAGCGCCGCAACGTTTCCGGGTCGTGACGGCCGACCGGGTAGAGCACGTCGGCGCCCGCGGCGGCGGCCTCGGTCAGCCGCGCCACGACCCGTTCCACGCGATCCGAATCTTCGCCGTCCTGGCGCAGGAACAGGTCGGTGCGGGCGTTGACCACCACGTGCACCCCGGCGGCGTCGGCGGCCGAGCGCAGCGCCGCAACCAGTTCGGCGTGTTCGGCGGCCGACCGCAGCCGCTTGCCCTCCGAGTGCACCGTGTCCTCGATGTTCAGCCCGACGGCGCCCGCCTCCAGCAGCCCCTCGATCAGCCGCGCCGCCGGCTGCCCGTACCCGGACTCGATGTCCACCGACACCGGGACGTCGACGGCGGCGGTGATCTGGGCGACGCGGGCCAGCACGTCGTCGAACGACATGCCCTCGCCGTCCGGTTTGCCGACCGAGTCGGCGAGCGGGTGGCTGCCCACCGTCAGCGCCGCGAACCCGGCGCCGGTGGCGAGCCGGGCCGACCACGCGTCCCACACGGTCGGCAGGACCACCGGGTTGCCCGGCTGGTGCAGTGCGAGCAGCGCGCTGGCGCGCTCGGCGGTGGAGGGGCGTGTCATGCGTCTGACATTACGTCCCGGCGGTGATTACTATCGGGGGCGTACTGTGATCCGTGACACCCTGAGCCCGAGGAGATCCCTTGTCCACCACCACCGAACTCGCCGAACTGCACGACCTCATCGGCGGCCTCCGGCGGTGCGTGAGCTCCCTGAGGGCGCGCTACGGCGACAGCCCCGCGATGCGCCGCATCGTCATCGACGCCGACCGCATCCTGTCCGACGTCGAATTGCTCGATACCGATGTCTCCGAATTGGATCTGGCGCGCGCCACCGTGCAGCAGTCCGGCGACAAGATCGTCATCCCCGACACCCAGTACGACAGCGATTTCTGGCGCGATGTCGACGACGAGGGTGTCGGGGGTCACAACAGGTCCTGACACCTTTTAGAGCAACCCAAGCCCCCCGCAAGAGGGAGGGTTGTCTCTGTGTACCCTTCGACCAACAGCCCGTTCGAAGAGGAACACTAGATGAGCGCACCCACGGCGAACCGTCCTGCGTCCGGTGTTTTTTCACCCACGCGCGCCCGCATCCCGCAGCGGACCCTACGCACCGACCGGTGGTGGATGTCGCCGTTGCGGATCGACCTGGGCTTCGCCGCTTTCCTCATTTACGCGACGGCGCGGGCGTTCCAACAGAACTACTTCTTCGTCGGGAAATATCACTACCTGACGCCGTTCTACTCGCCGTGCGTGAGCAAGGGGTGCGGCGAGGCCGGCGACATCTGGCCGCAGTTCCTGCCGGACTTGTGGTGGCTGCCGTACGCCGCGGTGTCGCTGCCGTTCCTGCTGCTGTTCCGGCTGACCTGTTACTACTACCGCGGCGCCTACTACCGCACCGTCTGGCAGTCGCCCACCGCCTGCGCGGTGGCCGAGCCCCGCGTGCACTACACCGGCGAGACCAAGTTCCCGCTCATCGTCCAGAACACCCACCGGTACTTCTTCTACATCGCCGTCATCATCTCGCTGATCAACAGCTACGACGCCATCGTCGCCTTCCATTCCGACGAGGGGCCAGGGGGATTCGGCTTCGGCCTGGGCAACCTGATCCTGCTCGGCAACGTCATCATGCTGTGGATCTACACGCTGTCCTGCCATTCCTGCCGGCACGTGACGGGCGGGCGGCTCAAGCACTTCTCCAAGAACCCTGTGCGGTACTGGATCTGGACCCAGGTCAGCGTCATCAACACCCGGCACAAGCAATTCGCGTGGATCACGCTGGGCACGTTGATGCTCACCGACTTCTACATCGCGCTGGTGGCCAGCGGCACCATCTCGGACCTGAGATTTGTTGGCTGACAAGCCATTCGAGAACGATCAGAATTAGCTAGCGAGGTTTCATGGTTGAGGTCGAACGGCACTCCTACGACGTGGTCGTGATCGGTGCCGGCGGCGCGGGGCTGCGCGCGGTCATCGAGGCGCGCGAGCGGGGCCTCAAGGTCGCGGTGGTGTGCAAGTCCCTGTTCGGCAAGGCCCACACGGTGATGGCCGAGGGTGGCTGCGCGGCGTCGATGGGCAACACCAACCCGAAAGACAACTGGAAGACCCACTTCGGCGACACCATGCGCGGCGGGAAATTCCTCAACAACTGGCGCATGGCCGAACTGCACGCCAAGGAGGCGCCGGACCGCGTCTGGGAGCTGGAAACCTATGGCGCGCTGTTCGACCGCCTCAAGGACGGCAAGATCAGCCAGCGCAACTTCGGCGGGCACACCTACCCGCGGCTGGCGCACGTCGGCGACCGCACCGGCCTCGAGCTCATCCGCACCATGCAGCAGAAGATCGTGTCGCTGCAACAGGAGGACTACGCCGAGGTCGGCGACTACGAGGCGCGCATCCGCGTGTTCGCCGAATGCACCATCACCGAGCTGATCAAAGACGGTGACCGGATCGCCGGCGCCTTCGGCTACTGGCGCGAAAGCGGCCAATTCGTGGTGTTCGAGGCGCCCGCGGTGGTGCTGGCCACCGGCGGGATCGGCAAGTCGTTCAAGGTGACCTCCAACTCGTGGGAGTACACCGGCGATGGGCACGCGCTGGCGCTGCGCGCGGGCGCGTCGCTGATCAACATGGAGTTCGTCCAGTTCCACCCGACGGGCATGGTGTGGCCGCCGAGCGTCAAAGGGATCCTGGTCACCGAGGGCGTGCGCGGCGACGGCGGGGTGCTGAAGAACTCCGACGGCAAGCGGTTCATGTTCGACTACATCCCGTCGGTGTTCAAGGGTCAGTACGCCGAGACCGAGCAAGAGGCCGACCAGTGGCTCAAGGACAACGACTCGGCCCGCCGCACGCCCGATCTGCTGCCGCGCGACGAGGTGGCGCGCGCGATCAACTCGGAGGTCAAGGCCGGCCGGGGCAGCCCGCACGGCGGCGTCTTCCTGGACATCGCGTCGCGGCTGACGCCCGCGGAGATCAACCGGCGGCTGCCGTCGATGTACCACCAGTTCAAGGAGCTGGCCGGTGTCGACATCACCAAGGAGCCAATGGAAGTCGGGCCCACCTGCCACTACGTGATGGGCGGCGTCGAGGTCGACGCCGACACCGGCGCTGCCACCGTCCCGGGCCTGTTCGCCGCCGGCGAATGCTCCGGCGGCATGCACGGCTCCAACCGGCTGGGCGGCAACTCGCTGTCGGACCTGCTGGTGTTCGGCCGGCGCGCCGGGCTGGGGGCCTCCGACTACGTGCGGGCGCTGAGCAGCCGCCCGGCCGTCGCCGAGGATGCCATCGACACCGCGGCCAAGCGGGCGCTGTCCCCCTTCGAGCCGCCGGCCAACGGCGGACCGGGCGAGAACCCCTACACCCTGCAGCTGGAGCTGCAGCAGTCGATGAACGACCTGGTCGGCATCATCCGCAACGCCGACGAGGTCTCCGAGGCCCTGGCCCGGCTCGACAAGCTGCGTGAGCGGTTCAAGAACCTCCATGTGGAGGGGCAGCGCCGGTACAACCCGGGCTGGAACCTGGCCATCGACCTGCGCAACATGCTGCTGGTCAGCGAGTGCGTCGCCAAGGCCGCGCTGACGCGCACCGAAAGCCGCGGCGGGCACACCCGCGACGACCACCCGTCGATGGAGTCGTCGTGGCGCAAGGTGCTGCTGGTGTGCGAGGCGGCCGGCGGCGACGAGGTGATTCCCGACATCGCCATCACGAAGAAGGACCAGACGCCGATGCGGGCCGATCTGCTGGAACTGTTCGAGATCTCCGAGCTGGAGAAGTACTACACCGACGAAGAGCTCGCCGGGTACCCGGGTCGGACTTCCGGGACGGACCCTAGGACGGAGACGTAAATGACCTACAACGCGAAGATGCGGGTGTGGCGCGGCGACGACGCCAACGGCGCGTTGCAGGACTTCACGGTAGAGGTCAACGAGGGCGAGGTCGTCCTCGACATCATCCATCGGCTGCAGCAGACCCAGACCCCCGACCTGGCGGTGCGGTGGAACTGCAAGGCGGGCAAGTGCGGGTCGTGTTCGGCGGAGATCAACGGCTACCCGCGGCTGCTCTGCATGACCCGGATGTCGACGTTCGCCGAGGACGAGGTCGTCACCGTGACGCCGCTGCGCACGTTCCCGGTGATCCGCGACCTGGTCACCGACGTCTCGTTCAACTACGAAAAGGCCCGCGAGATACCGTCTTTCGCGCCGCCCAAGGACCTGCAGCCCGGCGAGTACCGGATGGCGCAGGTCGACGTCCAGCGCTCGCAGGAGTTCCGCAAGTGCATCGAGTGCTTCCTGTGCCAGAACGTCTGCCACGTGGTCCGCGACCACGAGGAGAACAAGAAGTCGTTCGCCGGCCCGCGCTTTTTGATGCGCATCGCCGAGCTGGAAATGCACCCGCTGGACACCCGGGACCGTCGCAACGACGCGCAGCAGGAGCACGGCCTGGGCTTCTGCAACATCACCAAGTGCTGCACCGAGGTCTGCCCGGAGAACATCAAGATCACCGACAACGCGCTGATCCCGATGAAAGAACGGGTCGCCGACCGCAAGTACGACCCCGTGGTGTGGCTGGGTAACAAGCTGTTCCGGCGTTAAGCGCTCGCGGCATCGGGTACCCGAGACCCATGCGAGGAACGACCAGCGTCAACGAGATCCGCACCGCCATCCACGAGCTGGGGGTGCGCGCCGAGCTCGCACGCAAGGAAGGCCGGCACGAGGACGCCGCCGAGATCGAGCGGCGCATCGCCGGCTACCGCGAGGAACTGAGCCACCGCCCCTAGCCGGTCACACGCCGAGCCGGCGCAATTCGCTGCGGTGAAACACGATCGGCGCCACTCCGGCATCCACCGTTACCTGGCTGACCCGCAGCACCACGATGGTGTGATCCCCGGCCGGGATGAGCTGCTCGATCGCGCTCTCCAGCCACAGCCCGGTGCCCTTGATGAAGACCGCACCGGTTTCGCTGGACACCGTTTCCAAGCCGGCGAACCTATCACCGGTCTTAGCGGCCAGCGTGCGCACGGCCACGTCATGGGCCTCACCGAGCACGCTGATGCCCAACGTGGGCACGCCCTTGAGCTTGGGCCAGGTCGTCGAGGTGTTCTGCACGCAGAACGAAACCAACGGCGGTTCCAGCGAGACCGGGACAAAGGTGCTGGCCGCCAAGCCTTCACGCGCACCATCGACCTGGGCAGCGATGGCCACCACCCCAGTAGGGAAGTGGCCGAAAGCTTCACGCAGCGACGACGGCGTCAGGTTGCTGTTCGAATTCACCGGACTTCATTGCTCCTTGAGCCGAGAACGGAATTCTCGCCGTCGACCCTACCTGCCGAGTATCCGTGCGCGGCCGCCACATCCGGATGCGCGCGCAGCCTGCTCTTCCAGGCGTTGCGGCCGTACACCGCAAAGATCGGGTCCGACGGATCGTCCACCCGACGGGCGCGCGCGCTCAGCTCCGCGGGCAGCGACAGCACCGGGACCCGCGCGTCCAGCCGCGGGTTGAAGAAGTACGCCACCGAGATCCGCTCCCGACCCTGCAGGTTCACCCGGTGCTCGGTGGCCCTCAGGTAGCCGCTCGTCGCCACCTCGAGCAGCTCCCCGATGTTGACGACGAACGCGCCCGGCAGCGGCGGCACGTCGATCCAGCCGGCAGCGGAGTCGCGGCGCACCTGCAGGCCACGGCTGCCCGGCTCCGCCAATAGCAGCGTGAGGACCCCGGCATCGCGATGCGCGCCGACGCCCTGCGCGCCGGCCGCGCGGGCGGGATAGCGGATGACCTTGATCAGCGTGGCGGGCGCCTCGGCGAAGGCGGGGCCGAACACGTCGGGCTCGGCGCCCAGCGCGGCGGCCCAATGCCGCAGCAGTGTGCGCGCCACCGAGGACAGCGCGGCGTCCCACCGCGCGACGATCCCGGGCAGCTCGGGCAGGGCCGCCGGCCACTGGTTGGGGCCCTGCAGCCACAGGTAGTCGGGCCTGCCCGGCCCGCCGATCGGCGGCCGTTCCGGCCCGATGTCGATCTGCTCGCGCCAATCCACCCGGCCCCGGGTCAGCTCGCCGCCCAGCCGGGTGTAGCCACGGAAATGCGGGCTGCGGACCATCGCGACGGCGTCCTTGTCGGCCTGCGGCAGCTCGAATAGCCGGCGCGCCGCGGCGAGCATCCTGCCCTCGAGCTCGTCGGGCACGCCGTGGCCCGCCAGATAGCAGAATCCGACCCCAGCGGCCTCGCGCAGGGCCTCCCGCAGCGCCCCGGCGTCGGCCCGCAGGTCGACCACCGGCAACGCTGTGACGCTTCCCACCTCCGTCATAGACCCATCATCTTCGCAGGTAAAAGAGGTTTTCGCGCGCCGGACGCAGACTTCCCAACCGGTTGGTTAATTAGACGATGAAATCTAGCTCACACTCGCTTGCATCGGCGTCGGCAACGGATATATTTTAGACGTGTTACTGGTGGGTAACTTAGCCCTAGTACCCAACCACGAGTGGCATTCTCAACGAGGAGGAACGTAGTGAGCCACTACAAGAGCAACGTCCGCGACCAGGTGTTCAACCTGTTCGAGGTATTCGGCGTTGACAAGGCTTTAGGACAAGGCGACTACGCCGACCTGGACGTCGACACCGCCCAGGAAATGCTCAGCGAGATCAGCCGGCTGGCCGAGGGGCCGGTCGCCGAGTCGTTCGTCGACGGTGACCGCAACCCGCCCGTCTTCGACCCGGAGACCCACTCGGTGACGCTGCCCGAGGCGTTCAAGAAGTCGGTGCAGGCGGTGGTTGAGGCCGGCTGGGACAAGGCCGGCATCGACGAGGCGCTGGGCGGCATGCCGATGCCCAAGGCACTGGTGTGGGCGCTGCACGAGCACATCCTCGGCGCCAACCCCGCCGTGTGGATGTACGCCGGCGGCGCCGGCTTCGCCAACATCATCCACCACCTCGGCACCGAGGAGCAGAAGAAGTGGGCGGTGCTGTGCGCCGAGCGCGGCTGGGGCGCCACCATGGTGCTCACCGAGCCGGACGCCGGTTCGGACGTCGGCGCCGGGCGGACCAAGGCCGTCCAGCAGGACGACGGCTCCTGGCACATCGACGGCGTCAAGCGGTTCATCACCTCCGCGGACTCCGGTGACCTGTTCGAGAACATCGTCCACCTGGTGCTGGCCCGCCCCGAGGGCGCCGGCCCGGGCACCAAGGGGCTGTCGCTGTTCATCGTGCCGAAGTTCCTGTTCGACCACGAGACCGGCGAGCCGGGCGAGCGCAACGGCGTCTTCGTCACCAACGTCGAGCACAAGATGGGCCTGAAGGTCTCGGCGACGTGTGAGCTGTCGTTCGGCCAGCACGGCGTGCCCGCCAAGGGCTGGCTGGTCGGCGAGGTGCACAACGGCATCGCGCAGATGTTCGAGGTCATCGAGATGGCCCGCATGATGGTCGGCACCAAGGCGATCGCCACGCTGTCGACCGGCTACCTCAACGCGCTGGAGTACGCCAAGGAGCGCGTGCAGGGCGCCGACATGACCCAGATGACCGACAAGACCGCCCCGCGGGTGGCGATCACGCACCACCCCGACGTGCGCCGCTCGCTGATGACCCAGAAGGCCTACGCCGAGGGTCTGCGCGCGCTGTACCTCTTCACCGCGACCTACCAGGACGCGGCCGTGGCCGAAGCGCTGCACGGGGTGGACGCCGCCCTGGCGGTCAAGGTCAACGACCTGATGCTGCCGGTGGTCAAGGGTGTGGGCTCCGAGCAGGCCTACGCCAAGCTGACCGAGAGCCTGCAGACGCTGGGTGGGTCCGGCTTCCTGCAGGACTACCCGATCGAGCAGTACATCCGTGACTCCAAGATCGACTCGCTCTACGAGGGCACCACGGCCATCCAGGCGCAGGACTTCTTCTTCCGCAAGATCGTCCGCGACAAGGGTGTGGCGCTGGCCCACGTGTCGGGCGAGATCCAGAAGTTCGTCGACAGCGAGTCCGGCAATGGCCGGCTGAAGACCGAGCGCGAGCTGCTGGGCAAGGCGCTGGCCGACGTCCAGGCCATGGCGGCCAGCCTGACCGGCTACCTGATGGCGGCCCAGGAGGATGTCAGCAGCCTCTACAAGGTGGGCCTGGGCTCGGTGCGCTTCCTGATGAGCGTCGGCGACCTGGTCATCGGCTGGTTGCTGCAGCGCCAGGCCGCGGTGGCGGTGCAGGCGCTCGACGACGGCGCCAGCGGCGCCGAGCGGTCCTTCTACGAGGGCAAGATCGCGGTGGCGTCGTTCTTCGCGAAGAACTTCCTGCCGCTGCTGACCGCGACCCGTGAGGTCATCGAGACGCTCGACAACGAGATCATGGAGCTCGACGAGGCCGCTTTCTAACGGTCCTCAGCAAAACCCCGCTCCTCAATGGGAGCGGGGTTTTTGTCTGCGTCGAGCGTCCCAAAAAGACCGCCGCTGGATCCCCTCACTCCAGCGGCGGCCCGTTTCGTACGCCCGCGCGCTGACGGTCGATTCAGGGATGCCCCGTATTGCCGTCGGGGTCGGGGGGTCAGACCACAACACGGGGCCATCCGGACGCACGGATACCCAACCGCGCGCATTAGTAACCGCGTGTGACGCAAATCATTCGCGCAGGGCCCCTCCGGGGCCCTCAGGCCTCCAGGATCGCGGCCACGCCCTGCCCGCCGGCGGCGCAGATCGAGATCAGCGCCCGGACCGTGCCCGACTTCTTGTCCTGCTGCTTCTTCTCGAAGAGCTGCTTGGCCGCCTGCGCGAGGATCCGCCCGCCGGTGGCCGCGAAGGGGTGGCCGGCGGCCAGCGACGAACCGTTGACGTTGAGCTTGGACCGGTCGATGGGCCCGAGCGCGGCGTCCAGGCCGAGTCGCTCCTTGCAGTACTCCTCCGATTCCCACGCCTGCAGGTGCGACAGCACCACCGACGCGAACGCCTCGTGGATCTCGTAGAAGTCAAAGTCCTGCAGGCTCAACCCGTTTCGCGCCAGCAGCCGCGGCACCGCGTACGTCGGGGCCATCAACAGGCCGTCGCGCCCGTTGACGTAGTCGACCGCCGCGGTCTCGGCGTCCACCAGGAACGCCAGCGGGGGCAGCGAGCGCGCGGCCGCCCACTCCTCGCTGGCCAGCAGCGCGACCGACGCGCCGTCGGTCAGGGGGGTGGAGTTGCCGGCCGTCATCGTCGCGTCGCCGGCCTTCACGCCGAACACCGGGCGCAGGGTCGCCAGCTTCTCGGTGCTGGCGTTGGGCCGCAGGTTGTCGTCGCGGTAGAGCCCCAGGAACGGCGTGACGAGGTCGTCGAAGAAGCCACGGTCGTAGGCCGCGGCCATGTTGCGATGGCTGGCCACGGCCAGCTCGTCCTGGTCGACGCGCTTGATGCCCATCTGCTTGGTGGTGATGGCGGCGTGCTCGCCCATCGACAGCCCGGTGCGCGGCTCGCTGTTGGCCGGGATCTCGATCCCCAGCGTGGCGGGCAGCGTGCCCACCAGCTTCAGGCGCTGCAGGTTGGACTTCGACCGGCGCAGCTTGAGCAGCTGTCGGCGCAGGTTGTCGCCCAGGCCGATCGGCGGGTCCGAGGTGGTGTCCACCCCGCCCGCGACGGCGACCTCGTAGCGGCCGGAGGCGACGCCATCGGCCGCGGCGATCGCCGCCTGCAGCCCCGTCCCGCACGCCTGCTGGACGTCGAACGCCGGGGTGTACGACGACAGCGCCGACCCCAGCACGCACTCGCGGGTCAGGTTGAAGTCGCGGCTGTGCTTGAGCACGGCACCTCCGGCGACCACGCCCAGCCGCTCGCCGCCCAGGCCGAACCGCTCCACCAGCCCGTCCAGGGCCGCGGTGAGCATGTCCTGGTTGGACGCGTCGGCATAGGCGCCGTCGGACCTCGCGAACGGGATGCGATTGCCACCCAGCACGGCGACGCGCCGGCGGGTCTCTGAACTTGCAGGGGCCACTGTCTTCTCCGGGGGTATCAGTTTTGGGCAGGCCGTTACAGGCCATACTACTCACGGTTCTTACTCCGAAGTAAGTTCGTCCCCGATACGGTTGCGTTATCACCCGGAAAAGACAACGGAAGGCAGTCCAGTGGCCCCCAAGCGCTCGTCCGACCTGTTCTCACAGGTCGTCAACTCCGGCCCCGGATCGTTTCTGGCCAAACAACTTGGCATTCCCCAACCCGAGCCGCTGCGCCGCTACTCTCCCGGCGAACCCCCACTGACCGGCTCCCTGTTGATCGGGGGTGAGGGCAGGGTGGTCGAGCCGCTGCGCGCGGCGCTGGACAAGGACTACGACGTGGTGGGCGCCAACCTCGGCGGCCGCTGGGCCGACCGGTTCGGCGGCCTGGTGTTCGACGCCACCGGCATCACCGCGCCGCCCGGGCTCAAGGACCTGCACGAGTTCTTCACGCCGGTGATGCGCAACCTGGGCCACAACGCGCGCGTCGTGGTCGTCGGCACCACCCCCGACGCCGCCGCCGGCAGCGACGAGCGGATCGCGCAGCGCGCGCTGGAGGGCTTCACCCGCTCGCTGGGCAAGGAACTGCGCAACGGCTCCACCGTGCAGCTGGTGTACCTGTCGCCGGACGCCAAACCCGCCGCGACGGGTCTGGAATCCACGCTGCGGTTCATCCTGTCGGCCAAGTCGGCCTACGTCGACGGCCAGGTCTTCTACGTCGGGGAGGCCGACTCCACGCCCCCGGCCGACTGGGACCGGCCACTGGACGGCAAGGTCGCCATCGTGACCGGCGCCGCCCGCGGCATCGGCGCGACCATCGCCGAGGTGTTCGCCCGCGACGGCGCCCGCGTCGTCGCGATCGACGTGGAGTCGGCCGCCGAGGCCCTGGCCGAAACCGCCAGCCGGGTCGGGGGCACCGCATTGTGGCTGGACGTCACCGCCCAAGACGCCGTCGACAAGATCACCGAACACCTCGGCGACCACTACGCCGGGCACGCCGACGTGTTGGTCAACAACGCCGGCATCACCCGCGACAAGCTGTTGGCCAACATGGACGACGCCCGCTGGGACGCCGTGCTGGCGGTCAATCTGCTTGCGCCGCAACGGCTTACCGAAGGGCTGATCGGCAACGGCAGCATCGGCGAAGGGGGCCGGGTGATCGGCCTGTCGTCGATGGCCGGCATCGCGGGCAACCGCGGGCAGACCAACTACGCCACCACCAAGGCCGGGATGATCGGCCTCACCCAGGCTTTGGCGCCCAAGCTCTACGACAAGGGCATCACCATCAACGCCGTGGCACCGGGATTCATCGAAACCCAGATGACCGCCGCCATCCCGCTGGCCACCCGCGAGGTGGGCCGCCGGATGAACTCGCTGCTGCAGGGCGGCCAGCCGGTCGACGTCGCCGAGGCCATCGCCTACTTCGCCAGCCCGGCCTCGAACGCGGTGACGGGCAACGTCATTCGCGTGTGCGGCCAGGCCATGCTGGGGGCGTGACGACCATGAACCAGCCAAGCGGCCTCAAGAACATGCTGCGCGCGGCGGCCGGGGCGCTGCCGCTGGTGCCGCGCTCCGACCAGCTGCCCAGCCGCGCGGTGACCGTCGAGGAACTGCCCATCGACCAGGCGAACGTCGCCGAGTACGCCGGGGTCACCGGCCTGCGCTACGGCAACCATGTGCCGCTCACCTATCCGTTCGCGCTGACCTTTCCCGCGATGATGTCGCTGGTGACCGGCTTCGACTTCCCGTTCGCCGCAATGGGATCGGTGCACATCGAGAACCGCATCACGCAGTACCGCCCGATCGCGGTGACCGACACCGTGGGCGTCCGGGTGCACGCCGAGAACCTTCGCGAACACCGCAAGGGGCTGCTGGTGGACCTCGTGACCGACGTCACCGTCGGCAGTGACACCGCATGGCACCAGGTCACCACCTTCTTACACCAGCAACGCACCAGCCTGTCCGACGAGCCCAAACCGCCGCCGCAAAAGCAGCCAAAGCTGCCGCCGCCCAGCACCGTGCTGCGGGTCAGCGCCGGCCGGATCCGCCGCTACGCCGTCGTCGGCGGCGACCACAACCCGATCCACACCAACCCGGTCGCGGCCAAGCTGTTCGGCTTCCCGACGGTCATCGCGCACGGAATGTTCAGCGCGGCAGCGGTATTGGCGAACATCGAGGCCCGCCTGCCCGACCAGGTGCAGTACGCGGTGCGGTTCGCCAAGCCGCTGGTGCTGCCCGCCACCGCGGGCCTGTACATCGACGAGGGTGACGACGGCGGCTGGGATCTCGCGTTGCGCCACATCGCCAAGGGCTATCCGCATCTGACCGCCACCGTGCGGGCACTCTAGCTCTCGTGGGTCGGGCCGGGAGGCCTGCGGCCCAGCGCCAGCACCTTCAATCCGTATGCGCCGCAGGCGGTCAGCAGGAAGACGAGAAACAGCCACAGCGGCGGATGGGCGAGCTCCCAGACGAAGATCGCGGCCCAGATCGGTGAGCCCTGGGTGACCGCGAGCACCCCGGCGGCCCCGGCCAGCGACACCGCCGGGGTGTGCAGGTGTGTCCCGGTCGCCCAGTTGATCGCCAGCACCAGCGCCGTACCGGCCGCCGCGCCGGTGGCCAGCGACGGGGTCAGCATTCCGCCCGCCCCGCCGGCGCGCAGGAACAGGGCCGTCAACAGCGGCTTCAGCAGCAGGATCGCGACGGCCGCGGACAGCGTCATGCCGCTGGCCAGGCTGACGGTCAGGATGCTGCGCCCGTTGCCGGGCAGCTCCGGCCACCAATGCGAGCAGACGCCCATCACCAGGCCCGCGGCGGCCAGCGCCGGGATCAGCACCCAGGTCCGCCGCACCGGGGCCGGCCGCGCCGCCGCCATGAGCCGGTTGAACGCCAATCCGACCGCCAGGGCCACCGGTGCCAGCATCAGCCCGTGCGCGGTCACCAGATACGACGACTCGGCGCTGGGCCATGCCAGGTTCGGCTGGTCGTGCGTGACGGTCGAGCAGATCGCCACGGCCAGGCTGGACGTGAGCAGCGCCGCCCCCACCGCGCGCGGCCGCCACGTGTTCAGCAGGATCCGCGCGGAGAACAGCGCCCCGGCCAGCGGAACGGCGTAGACGGCGCCCAGGCCGGCCCCCGCCGCGCACGCCAGCAGGACCCGGCGGTCGTCGCCGGACAGGCGCCTCAACCAGGCGGTGCCGAAATCGCCCAGGGCAGCGGCGAATTGGCGCGGTGCGCCCTCCCGGCCGAGCGACGCGCCGGAGCCGACCAGCAGCACCTGCAACACGGCGTCGACGCTCCACGCCAGCCGAGGGATCCGATCACGACGCTCGATGGTCCGCGCCAGCGGCGGCACGTCGCCCCGGCGCCGCAACAGCCACCAGCCCAACCCCGCCAGCGCGCCGCCGACGACGGGCCCCAGGACGCGGCGGACCGGGCTGGTGGCGGTGATCCCGGAGAGCAACGTGCCGAAACCGTAGTGGTAGGTGGCGTGTTCGACGAAGCGCAGGACCGCCGTCGTCGCCAAGCCGGCGAACCCGGCCAGCAGCCCGACGATGACTACGGCGCAGAAGAACTCGACGTTGCGGCTTGGCGGCCGGCCGGTGTTAACCGGCGACCGCGCTGGGTCCACCGGCCTCGGGCAGCGACGCGGCGGCCTCGCGGTCCTCCGGGGTGCCCTTGAGGCCGTGCCAGAACAGGTCGATCATCAGCTCGGCCGCCTCGTCGACGTCGATGTCGCCGGTGGTCAGCCGGGTGGCCATCGCCTCGCCCGCGCCCACCAGCGCCACGGCCATCATCTCGTACTCGGAGTCGGTCCGCGGGGTCCGGCTGCCGGCCCGCATCAGCCCGGCGACCAGTTCGATGATCTGCTCGCGTCCCTCCCGCACCGTCTGGGCGAACGTCTGAGAGCTGGTGGCCTGGGTGTACATCACGATCCACGACGCGCGGTTGGCGTCGATGTAGCGCATGAACGACCCGATGGCGTTGCGCAGCAGGTCGTTGGCGCCCTGGTTGAAGTCGATGTCGGCGCGCACATTGTCGATGAACCGGCTCAGCTCGCGGTTCAGGCAGGCGCCGAACAGGTCCTCCTTGGAGCCGTAGTACAGGTAGAGCATCGGCTTGGAGATCTGCGCCTCGGCGGCGATGGCGTCCATCGAGGTCTCGTGGTAGCCGTTGACCGAGAACATCTGCACGGCGGCGTCCAGCATCTGCTGTTCGCGGACAGCACGCGGTAGCCGCTTGGTGCCACCCGCCATCGTCTTGCCTCTCTAGCTCGTCTATCTGACTACAGGGTAACGATGATGCGCGGCCTTAGTGGCCACATGCGCGATTGACACCCTTCATCGTCGCCACCCGCACGACCGACTCGTCGACCGCGGCCATCGTCAGGTCCCCGCCCGTGACCGCTTTCTCCAGGCGGTCCAGGACGGCGGGCACCTCGTCGGTGGTGACCCACAGCGCGACGTCGGTGCCGGCCTGCAAGGTGCGCAGCACCGCCTCCGGCACGCCGTAGCGATCCGAGATCGCCGCCATGCTGGACACGTCGTCGCTGAATACCGGGCCGTTGAAGGGCGGGGCGCCGTAGCCGGTGCCGGTCCGCAGCAGCTGGACCGCGGCCCGGCTCAGGCTGGCCGGGTCGCCGCCGGTCAGTCCGGGAACCTGCAGGTGACCCACCATCACCGCGACCGGCGCCGCGGTGACCAGCGTCCGGTACGGGACCAGGTCGACCTTCTGCAGGTCGCTCAGCGGCGGGGTGACCACGCCGCCGGTGTGCGAGTCGCCGGAGCCGTGCCCGTGGCCGGGGAAATGCTTGAGGACCGGCAGCAGGCCGGCGTCGCGCAGGCCCTGCGCATACGCGCCGGCGTAGGCGGTGACGGTGGCGGGATCGGCGCCGAACGACCGGTCCCCGATCACGCTGTCGTCGGGGGCGTCGGTGACGTCGACGACGGGCGCGAAGTCGATGGTGATGCCCAGGTCGCGCATCTTCTTGCCGCGGTCGGCCGCCATGTCGCGCACCTGTTGGGGCGTCTGCTGCTGCGCCAGCCGCCGGGCCGAGGGGGCCGTCCCGATCAGCGACTTGAGCCGCGACACCCGGCCGCCTTCCTCGTCGACGCTGACGGCCAGCGGCAGCGGGCCCGCGCTGCGCTCGAGGTCGGCCAGCGGGCCTTTGAAGATCGACAGGTCCGTCCAGCCGCCGATGAAGATGCCGCCGACGTGATCGCGGTCGACGACGGCGCGGGCGTCGTCGGCGTCTTTGACCCCGACCATCAGCAGCTGGGCCAGCTTGTCGCGGGTGGACAGCTTGGCCGGGACGCCCGCCGGGTCGGCGCACACCGGCGGCGCGGCCGCCGGCTTGCCGGACGTGGCCGGCGAGGCGCCGGGCCGCGCGGCGTGGTGGCCGCAGCCGGCAACCAGCGCCGAGACGGCGGCGAGGACGGCCAGGGCGCGCGGGAAAGCCATCGGGACATGTTGTCACGGCGGGCGTTTCGTCCCGGGCTCCAGGGGGCATCAGCCAACGATGGCGGGGATCTCGTGGGCCGCCGTGGCGGGCGTCGCGGTGGGAATGTCGATCGGTGCCGCGGCGGTCGGCGTCACGGTGGCGGTCGAGGGTGAGCCCGCTGCGCCGGCGCACCGCCCGCCGGCCCCGCGCACCCTGCCGGCGCCGTACCTGGTGAACTACGGCGACCGGTGTTTCCACGGGCATTGCCTGCCTTGGTAGGGCCGACTGCTAGGTTGGCGCTAGGTCGAAAGGAGCCCCCGATGAACCGGATCATTGCGCCCGCCGCCGCGAGCGTGGTGGTTGGTCTGCTGCTGGGCGCTGCCGCGATCTTCGGGATCACCTTGATGGTGCAGCAGGACACGAAGCCGCCACTTCCCGGGGGCGATCCGCAGTCGTCAGTGCTCAACCGGGTCGAGTACGGCAACCGTAGCTAGCCGGGCGGGCTTCCGGGCCGACGCGCCGGCCTGCTCGCCTGCAGCGCCACTGTCACGCCGGTGGTTGTGGGTGGTCGGCGCCGCCGCGCTGGCGCTGGCCTTCGCGCAGTCCCCCGGCCAGGTCTCCCCCGACACCAAACTCGACCTCACCGCCAACCCGCTGCGCTTTTTGGCCCGCGCGACGAACCTGTGGAACAGCGAACTGCCGTTCGGGCAGGCGCAGAACCAGGCCTACGGCTACCTGTTTCCGCACGGCACCTTCTTCCTGGTCGGGCACGCGCTGGGCGTGCCGGGGTGGATCACCCAGCGGCTGTGGTGGGCGCTGCTGCTCGCCGTGGGCTTCTGGGGGTTGCTGCGGGTGGCCGAAACGCTGGGGATCGGCAGCCCGGCGTCCCGGGTGATCGGCGCGTCGGCGTTCGCGCTGTCGCCGCGGGTGCTGACCACGCTCGGGTCGATCTCGTCGGAGACGCTGCCGATGATGTTGGCGCCGTGGGTGTTGCTGCCGACGATCCTGGCGTTACGGGGGGCTTCGGGCAGGAGCGTGCGCGCCCTGGCCGCCCGGGCCGGTCTCGCCGTGGCGCTGATGGGCGCGGTCAACGCCATTGCGACGCTGGCCGGCTGCCTGCCCGCGGTGATCTGGTGGGCGTGCCACCGGCCCAACCGGTTGTGGTGGCGCTACACGGCGTGGTGGCTGTTGTCCCTGGTGTTGGCCACGCTGTGGTGGGTGGTGGCGCTGGTGTGCCTGCGCCACGTCAGCCCGCCCTTCTTGGACTTCATCGAATCCTCCGGCGTGACGACGCAGTGGTCGTCGCTGACCGAGATCCTGCGCGGCACCGACGCGTGGACCCCCTATGTGGCGCCGACGGCCACCGCCGGCGCGCCGCTGGTGACCGGGCCGGCGGCCATCCTGGGCACCTGCCTGGTCGCGGCGGCCGGGCTGGCCGGGCTGGCCGGCTCGGGGATGCCGGCGCGCGGGCGGCTGGTGACGATGCTGCTGGTCGGCGTGGTGTTGATGGCCGCGGGCTACAGCGGCGGCCTCGGCTCGCCGGTGGCGCATGCGGTCCAGGCGTTCCTGGACGCCGCCGGCGCGCCGGTGCGCAACGTGCACAAGCTGGGCTCGGTGATCCGGATACCGCTGGCGCTGGGCATCGCGGCGCTGCTGGGCCGCGTGCCGATGACGCTTCGTGCGGTCGCCCACCTGGAGCGCGACAGGCGGGTCGCGGTGACGGTCGTGGTCCTGGCGGCGCTGGCGGTCAGCACGTCGCTGGCGTGGACCGGCCGGCTCGCCCCGCCGGGCGCGTTCGGCGCGATCCCGGGGTACTGGCACGAAACCGCCGACTGGCTCACCGAGCACAACACCGGAACGCCCACGGCCGGAAGGGTTCTCGTGGTCCCGGGCGCCCCGTTCGCCACCCAGGTGTGGGGCACCAGCCACGACGAGCCGCTGCAGGTGCTGGGCAGCAGCCCGTGGGGGGTGCGCGACTCGATCCCGTTGACCCCGCCGCAGACCATCCGTGCGCTCGACTCGGTGCAGCGCCTGTTCGCCGCCGGCCAGCCGTCGGTCGGGATGGCCGATACCCTTGCCCGCCAAGGCGTCTCGTATGTCGTGCTGCGCAACGACCTGGACCCCGAAACGTCGCGCTCCGCGCGCCCGATCCTGGTGCACCGCGCGATCGAGGGCTCGCCGCGGCTGCAGAAGGTGGCGCAGTTCGGTGCGCCGGTGGGACCCGGCACACTGGCGGGTTTCGTCGCCGACGGCGGGCTGCGGCCGCGGTATCCCGCGGTGGAGATCTACCGGGTCGCGTCTTCCGGCGATCCCGGCGCGCCGTACTTCGTCGACGCCGACCGGCTCGCCCGGGTCGACGGCGGGCCGGAGGTGCTGCTGCGGCTCGACGAGCGGCGGCGGCTGCTGGGCCAGGCGCCGCTGGGGCCGGTGCTGATGACGGCCGATGCGCGCGGCGCCGGGCTGGCGGCCCCGCTCGTCACCGTCACCGACACCCCGGTGGCCCGCGAGACCGACTACGGCCGCGTCGACCAGCATTCGTCGGCCATCCGCGCCGCCGGCGACGCCCGGCATACCTACAACCGGGTGCCCGACTACCCGGTCCCGGGCGCCGACACGGTGTTCGGCGGCTGGAACGGGGGCCGGATCACGGTGTCGAGCTCCTCGTCGGACTCCACCGCGATGCCCGACGTCGCACCGGCGGCGTCTCCGGCCGCCGCGATCGACGGCGACTCGGGGACCGCGTGGGTGTCCAACGCGCTGCAGGCCGCCGTCGGTCAGTGGCTGCGCGTGGATTTCGATCATCCGATCAGCAACGGCTCCCTCACCATCACGCCCAGCGCGACCACCGTCGGCGCCCAGGTGCGCCGCATCCTGATCGAGACCGCCAACGGCAGCACCACCCTGCGCTTCGACGAGCCGGGCAAGCCGCTCGCGGTGGCGCTGCCCTACGGCGAAACCCCGTGGGTGCGCATCACCGCCGCCGGCACCGACGACGGGTCCCCCGGGGTGCAGTTCGGCGTCACCGACCTGTCGATCACCCAGTACGACGCGTCCGGGTTCGCCCACCCCGTCAACCTGCGGCACACCGCGCACGTGCCCGGGCCGCCGCCCGGCTCGGCGGTCGCGGCCTGGGATCTCGGCTCGGAACTGCTGGGCCGGCCGGGCTGCGCGCCCGGGCCCGACACCGTGCGGTGCGCGGGGTCGATGGCGCTGGCGCCCGAGGAACCGGTCAACTTCAGCCGCACCCTGACCGTGCCGTCCCCGGTGTCGGTGACGCCGACGGTATGGGTGCGCCCCCGGCAGGGGCCCAAGCTGGCCGACCTGGTCGCCGAGCCGAATACCACCCGGGCCCACGGTGATTCCGACGTCGTCGACATCCTCGGCTCGGCGTACGCGGCCACCGACGGCGACCCGGCCACCGCCTGGACGGCGCCGCAGCACGTCGTGCAGCACAAGTCCCCGCCGACGCTGACCCTGACGCTGCCGCGGGCCACCGAGGTCACCGGGGTGCGCGTGGTGCCCAGTCGGTGGGCGTTGCCGGCGCACCCGACGGTGGTGGCCGTCAACCTGGGCGACGGCCCGCAGGTGCGGGCGGTGAAAAAGGGTGAGCCGCAGACGCTTTCACTCAAACCGCGGGTCACCGACACCGTCAGCATCAGCCTGCTCGACTGGGAAGACATCATCGACCGCAACGCCCTGGGTTTCGACCAGCTCAAGCCGCCGGGGCTGGCCGAGGTCGCGGCGCTCGGCGCCGACGGCAACCCGATCGCGTCCGCCGACGCCGGCCGCAACCGATCGCGGGAGATCACCGTCGGTTGCGACGGTGATGTGCGCGGACCGGTCATCGCGGTCGCGGGCCGGTTCGTGCACACCTCCATCCGCACCACCGTGGGCGCGCTGCTGGACGGCGAACCCGTCGCCGCGCTGCCGTGCGAGCGCGACCCGATCGCGTTGCCGGCGGGCAGCCAGGAGCTCTTGATCAGCCCGGGCGGGCAGTTCATCGTCGACGGGGCCCAGCTGTCGACCCCGGCCGGCGCCCAGGTCCCCAACGCCGATCCCGTTGCCGCCCAGACCGGGGCGTGGGGTCCGAGCCGCCGCGAGGTGCGGGCGCCCGCGTCGTCGACCCCCCGGGTGCTGGTCATCCCCGAGAGCATTAACCCCGGGTGGGTGGCCCGCACCGGCACCGGGGCCCGTTTGACGCCGGTGGCCGTCAACGGGTGGCAGCAGGGCTGGGTCGTGCCGGCGGGCGATCCGGGGACCATCATCCTGACCTTCGCCGACAACTCCCTGTACCGCGCGGGCTTGGCGGTGGGGCTGGCGTTGCTGCCGCTGCTGGCGTTGCTTGCGTTGTGGCGCACGCGGCGCGGGGGTGGCGACGACGTACCGGCCCGACCGTGGGCGCCGGGCCGCTGGGCCGCGGTCGGCGTGCTGGCGGCCGGGGCGGTCGTCGCCGGCGCGACGGGCGTCGTCGTCGTCGGCGCCGCCCTGGGAATGCGGTATGCGCTGCGTCGTCGCGGGCGGGGCGACGCACTGCTCGTCGCGCTGAGTGCGGGCGGGCTGATCCTGGCCGGGGCAGTGCTGTCCCGGCACCCGTGGCGGTCGGTCGACGGTTACGCCGGGCATTCGGCGACCGTGCAGCTGCTGTCGCTGATTTCGCTTGCGGTGCTTGCTTCTTCGGTGGTGATGGCGGCGCGTCCGCGCGACGAATGACGGCCGGGGTGTTGGCTGGCGGGTTTCCTGCTGGTTGACTGGAGACACGGCTCGGTGCCCGAGGAGTTGCGGCCATGGGATGGTTTTCGGCACCCGAATACTGGCTGAGCAGGCTGGTGTTGGAGCGCGGCGTCGCGGCGATCTATGTGTTCGCGTTCGTCGCGGCCGCTCTGCAGTTCCGGGCACTCATCGGCGAGCACGGGATCCTGCCGATACCGCAATACCTGGCCAGGCAGTCGTTTTGGCGGGCGCCGAGCCTGTTTCACCTGCGCTACTCCGATCGGCTGTTCACCGGGGTGTCCTGGCTCGGTGCGGCCCTGTCGGCCGCCATAGTCGCCGGGGCCGCGGACCTGGTGCCGCTATGGGCTTCGATGCCGATCTGGCTGACGCTGTGGGTGCTCTACCTGTCGATCGTCAACGTCGGGCAGACCTGGTACGGGTTCGGCTGGGAATCGCTGCTGCTGGAGGCGGGCTTCCTGATGGTCTTTCTCGGCAACGACGACGTGGCGCCGCCGGTGCTGACGCTGTGGATGGCGCGGTTGCTGCTGTTCCGGGTGGAGTTCGGCGCCGGGCTGATCAAACTGCGCGGCGACCCGTGCTGGCGCGACCTGACGTGCCTGTATTACCACCACGAGACCCAGCCCATGCCGGGGCCGTTCAGCTGGTTCTTCCATCACCTGCCCAAGCCGCTGCACCGCGTCGAGGTGGCGGGCAACCATTTCGCCCAGCTGATCGTGCCGTTCGGGTTGTTCGCCCCGCAGCCGGTGGCCAGCGTGGCGGCGGCGATCGTCGTGGTCACCCAGCTGTGGCTGGTGGCCTCGGGCAATTTCGCCTGGCTCAACTGGGTGACGATCGTGCTGGCGTTCAGCGCTATCGACGATTCCACGCTGCTTTTCGTGCCGTCACATCCGGTGTGGTCGGCGCCGCCGGTGTGGTTCGCGGGGCTGGTGATCGCTTTCGCCGCTTGCGTGTTGGTCATGACCTACTGGCCGGTGCGCAACATGCTCTCGTCGCGCCAGCGAATGAACATGTCGTTCAACCCATTTCATCTGGTGAACACCTACGGTGCGTTCGGCAGCATCGGCCGAGTGCGCCGCGAGGTGGTGATCGAGGGCACCGACGAGATGCGCATCACCCGCGAAACGGTCTGGAAGGAATACGAATTCAAGGGCAAGCCCGGGGGGTTGCGTCGATTGCCGCGACAGTGGGCGCCCTACCACCTGCGCCTGGATTGGCTGATGTGGTTCGCGGCCATCTCGCCCGGCTACGCGCAACCGTGGCTTCGGCCGTTCATGCAGCGGTTGCTGCGCAACGACCGGGCGACCCTGCGACTATTGCGGCACAACCCCTTTCCGGTTTCGCCGCCGCGGTACGTGCGCGCGCAACTCTACGAGTACCGGTTCACCACCCTTGCCGAGTTACGGCGCGACCGCGCCTGGTGGCATCGCGAGCTGGTGGGCGGGTACGTGTTCCCCATGTGGCAGAGCGACGTCCCGGCGGCGGGGGGGTTGCTGTGAGCCGCGCAGCCTAGAACGGCGGCGGCTCGTCGTCGTCGTCGGTGCCGGGTGGGACGGGGTCAAAGTAGCTGGGCCATGCGACCCGGCGGGCTTGGCGGGCTTGGCGGTTGTGGTTGCGTTCGGTGGCCACCCGGGTGGCGCGGTCTTGGGCGCGGGTGCGCCGCCGGCGCGGCATCATCGCGGTGCGCTCGGCGCAATAGTCCTGCGGCGGCAGGTCGACTTCGGGGGCGGGCATCCCACCGGCGGCGCGGCACAGGCTGGGGAACAGCAGCGCACTGCCCGGGGTGGTGACGTAGGTGTGCCCGGACGGGGCGGTCACGATCAACGTCCCATCGGCCAGCTGCTTTTCGGTCCAGCCCAGGAACGTCTTGATCAAGTGGTGCAGCGGGCAGTAGCACTTGAGGTTGGCGGCATGGGTGGGCCCGCCCTGGGCGTAGGGGATCGTGTGGTCGAGCTCGCAGTCGACGGCGGGGCGGTCGCAGCCGGGAAAGCGGCACGTCAAATCCCGGCACCGCACGAAATCGGCCAACGCCTTCGAGGGCACGTAGCCCTTCTCCGGCGGGGCGTCGCACGGGTGAAACAACGGCATCAGCTTGGCCGACTTGGCCAGCTCGGCCACCACCTCGGGCGGGATCAACCCATCAGCACCCCACTCCGAACCCGGGGTGTCGCCGCTGCCCTCGACGGTGGCCGGATCGGCGATCACGTGGATGGCCACCGGGCTGGCCGCGCGGCGGGTGCCGGCGGCGCAATCGGTGCGCCCGCAGCGACATCCCAGCCGATCCGCCCCGGCCGCCAACGCGCCCAGCGCATCAGCGCGGCGCTGCTCACGGCTGCGCGGGTCATGCGCGCACACCGTGGCGGCCAAGGCGTCCAGGCGCTGGTCCAAGGCGTGGGCATCCACGCTGAACAGGCTGCCCGAAATGTCGGCCAGACCATCGCCGACATCGCCGATCCACACCTGGCGATCAACCTGGCGCTCAGCGCGGCGGCGCACCGCATCGCGGTCGGCCTTGGCCACGATCTTGTCTACCTGCCCGGCCAGCCGGCCCTGCGTCATCGACGGCCAGCGCGCCACATTGGCCGCCAACTGCGCATCGACCTTGGCCAGCACGTCGGGGTCGACGATCAGATCGGTGCGATATACCAGGGTTTGAAACATCCGGTAGTCGATGTCGCCGGCCCGAAACACATCGGCGGCCTTCGGCAGGCGCTCGCGCATCGCCCGCGCATAATGCAACCGGCTGCCCGCCAGCCCCTGACTGATCCGCAACGCCGCGGCCACCTCGGCGGCCACCGCCGCCATCGTGTCGATCGCCCAACTCTCGTCCTCGCCACAGCGCGAAAGCCGATACCCGAACAACTCCCCGATCGCCGCCAACTGCGCAGCAGCCTCCCGGTTCTCCGCCCGCGCCGCCGCCGCGATCCGATTGACCAACGCCGACGACTCCGCCGTCGTCGACGGATAACGGCGCTCGATCATCTCGTCCATCCGCGCGATCGCCTCAGCGCGCGACTCCGAACCCGACGTATCGAACATACGTTCGAGTATAGCAGGCGCCGGCGACCCATGGGCCCGCAGGCAGGTTCGTCAGCTGTAGAGGCCCGATTGGCCCGTGCCCTTGTGGAAGCCGCCGGAGTTGGAGGAGCCCTGGTTGTAGATGCCCGAGTCCTGGAATCCCGAGTTGTTGAAGCCGACGCTGCTGCCGTCGCCGGTGGCGTTGCCGCCGGAGTTTCCGAAGCCGGTGTTCTGGAAGCCGTAGTTGAGGTAACCGACGTTGCCCATGCCGGTGTTCGCGATGCCCACGTTGCCGGTCTTGCCGCTGGTGTTGTAGAAGCCGGCGGTGGTCCCCTTACCCACGCCACCACCGCCGCCTCCTCCGCCACCCCCACCTCCGCCGCCGCCGCTCAGGTTGTTGAACGCGCCGGAGGTGTGGCCGCCGTTGCTGGCGTTGAAGAAGCCCGAGCTGCTCGAGCCGGTGTTGCCGTAGCCGGAGTTGACGGCGTTGACGTTGGTGGCGCTGCCGAAGCCGGTGTTGACGTTGCCCGCGTTGAGGCCGCCGGTGTTGGTGTCGCCGGCGTTGCCGAAGCCCGTATTCACGTTGCCGGAGTTGAAGAACCCGGTGTTGCCGCCGAACCCGGCGCCGGAGTTGTAGCTGCCGAAGTTGAGGCCGGCACCGGAGTTGAAGGCACCGACGTTCTGCCCGGCTCCGGAATTGAAGCTGCCCGCGTTGTGGCCGAGGCCCGAGTTGAATAACCCGAAGTTGCTGCCGGCGCCGGAGTTGAACATGCCCATGTTGAGGGTGCTGGAGTTGCCGAGGCCGGTGTTGATGTTTCCGGCGTTGAAGGCGCCGGTGTTGGTATTGCCGGAGTTTCCGAAGCCGAAGTTGCCGACGCCGGAATTGCCGAAGCCGGTGTTGTGGCTCCCGGAGTTGAAGAACCCGATGTTGTTGGTGCCTGAGTTCCCGAAGCCGATGTTGCCGCTGCCCGAGTTCAGCCCGCCCCAGTGGAACTGGCCGGTCGTCCGGTCGAAGTAGAGGTTCCCGACGCCCACCTTGTTGTCGCCGGTGAGACCGAAGCCGACGTCGCCGTTGCCGGTGTTGCCCGCACCGACGTTCGCGTTGCCGACGTTGCCGCTGCCGAAGTTGCCGCTGCCGATGTTGCCGTTGCCGAAGTTGCCGGCGCCGGTGTTTCCCGAACCGACGTTGGAGTCGCCTCTGTTGCCGCCGCCGAAGTTCATGTTGCCGGCGTTGCCGGAACCCAGGTTGAGGTTGCCGGTGTTGCCCGACCCCAGGTTTTGGTTGCCGGTGTTGCCCGAGCCCAGGTTTTGGCTGCCGGTGTTGCCCGAGCCCAAGTTCGTCGCACCGGTATTGCCGCTACCGAGGTTGGTGTCGCCGTGATTCCCCGACCCGACGTTGTTGTTGCCCGTGTTGCCCATGCCCGCATTGCCGTCGCCGTGGTTACCGGAGCCGAGGTTGAGGCTGCCGTTGTTGCCGACACCGAGGTTGATGCCCAGCGCCTGGGCCGCCGCGGCCGGCAGTTGCTGCCACGACGACAGCTGTGCGGCCACCGCCGACGCCCCCGCGTGGTAGTCCACCATCGCCGACACGTCCTGAGCCCACATCGCCTCGTACTCGGACTCCGCGGTCGCGATCGCCGGCGCGTTCTGCCCGAAGAGATTCGACATCACCAGCGACACCAGCCGGGAACGGTTGGCCGACACCAGCATCGGGTGGACCGTCGCGGAAAACGCGGCCTCGTAGGTTGCCGTCATCGCGCGCGCCGACGCGGCCGCCGTCTCGGCGCGCGCCGCGGCGGCACCCAGCCACGCGGTGTACGGGGTGGCGGCGTTCGCCATCGCCGTGGCCGCCGCGCCTTGCCACCCCTGCCCGACGAGTCCCGAGGTCACCGAACCGAATGACGCTGCCGCCGAGCCCAATTCACCGGCCAGCCCGTCCCAGGCCACCGCCGCGGCCGCCATCGGCCCGGGGCCCGCGCCCGCGTGCATCAGGGCCGAATTGATCTCGGGGGCCCATACGAAAAAGCTCACTGACACGATCCTTCACATTTGGAGGCGGCCACGGTGGCCGCCTGGTGATCACCGCTCATCCGTCCAACTGCCCGGCATCATCGGCAGTTCGGGTCCCCCGCCGAACGCGCCGCCTGACATCGTGGCCAGCCCCGCCGGCCGCGTCCCACTCTCGCGCAGGGTCCCGGCGAAGCCCATTGCCCCCGCGCCGCTTTCGGATTCGTCATCGGCCTCGAGATACTCGTAGCGGTATCCCCGGTCGATGACCGTCTTTTGCCGCCGCGCGGCCCGCGTCTGCTCCCGGCGCGCCGCGGCCTCCGCGTCCGTCGCCGCCGCGGCCGTGTCCGGGGCCGGTTCCGCGGCACGGATGCGGGCCCCCAGCGTGGGCCCGAAGCCGGGCCCGGGACCACCCACGAGGTACGCGAATGCCTCGGCGCCTACCGGCGGCACTGTCACCGCGACCGGGGCGGCCGCGGCCGGGACGGCTGGGGCGGGCGCGGCCGCCGGCGTCGGCGCGGGGGCCGGCGCCAGGGCGGGCGCGGCCAGGAACGCGACCGGCGGCAACTGCGGCGACACCGCGGGGGCGGGAACCACCGGGGCGGGCGCGGCGGGCTGGCCCACCGCCGCCAGGGCCGAAAAACCGGCCAGGCCGCCCAGGTTGGCGACGGCGAGGTTGAGGACGGCCGGCAGCAGCAGCGGCGCGATCTGGACGATGAAGCGCAGCGTGCGCAGCGTCCAGTTGACGACCCGAAAGGTCTGCCAGGCAACGAAATACGAGAGCAGGGCGGGAAGCTGGTACGGATTGGTCAGGACTTGAGGCAGGCTGGTTTGCAGGTAGGCCGCAGCTTGCTCATTGCCGCTGATGAAGTTGGGCAGGTTCTGCAGGTATTCTAGGGCGCTCCAATTGGGTTGGCCCTGGCCGGGAAACCGCTCGCCGTCGGCGCCGAAGATCATCGCCCAGATCTCGGCCGGCGTCGGCAACTGGAATCCGCCGCCGCCACCACCTCCCCCTCCTCCGCCGCCACCGCCACCGCCACCGCCACCGGCCGCCGCGGTTTCGGTGGTGGCCTGGTAGATGCTCATCGTCGTGGCGGCCTGCGTCCACATCCGCGCGTAGTCGGCCTCGTTGACCGCGATCGGAATGGTGTTGACGCCAAAGAAGTTCGTGGCGACCAACACGGCATGGATCGCGTGGTTGGCGGCCAGCTCGGCCAGCGTCGGCATCGCCGCCAGCGCGGCCGAATACGCCCCAGCCACGACCTCGTGCCGCGCGGCCGCCTCGGTGCTGACGGCGCCGGCCAGCTCCAGCCACTGCAAATAGGGCCCATGGGCGGCGACGTAGACCGCCGCCGTGGGTCCCTCCCACACCTGTTGCGCCCCGGCCAGCACCGCCCCGAGTTCGGTTGCGGCGGAATGGTATTCGATGCTCAGCCCGGTCCACGTCTGCGCGGCCGCCAGCAGCGGGCCCGGCCCCGGGCCGGAGCTCAGCAGCGCCGAATGCACCTCCGGCGGGAACGCCATCCAGACCGGCGCGAGCATGATCAGCCGTCGGCGACGAGGTATGTCGAGGCGGCCGCCGCGTCGCCGACGGCGTAGCCGGCGCCGGCCTGTTCGACTCCCACGCGCGCCCGGCCCAGCACCTCGACGCCCCGGGCCGCCGCCGTCTCGTGTTGGCCGCCCTCCGCACTGAGCTGCAGCGCCGCCTGCACCGAGACCGGGTCGGCCCCGGGTGGGAGCACCGCCGAGATCACCGGGGCCGCAGCCGCATGCGCGGCGGCCAGTCGGGCGGTGATCGCCTGCACCGCGGCGCCGGTCGCGGCCAGGCCCTCGGGAACGACTCGCAAACTCATCGCCCGCACCCCTTGTCCGTCGCGCAGGCGATCGCCCAGCCCAGCAGTCCCGCGACCAGCCCGAAACCCAAGTGGAACAATGCTTTTTCGGTCATCCATGCGGAGAACAGGCTCTCGCCCGAGTCGAGCAGCGCGACGAGGTGAATCGGCGCGGCGGCGAGCACCACCAGCCACCGATGCGCCCGCGCCGCGGGCGTCGCGGCCACCGCGTGCAGCAAGACGGCGGCGGCCACGTAGCGCACGCTGCCGCCCGCGCCGGACAGGTGCAGCGCGAGGGTCGCCACCGTCGAGGCCGCGCCCACCGCAACCACCGTCGCGCGCCGGTGGGTGACCAAGGCGACCGCCACCAACAGGCTGAGCCAGATCAAGCCCCGGTGCCCGGGCAGGCTCATCGGGATGCGGACGTCCGCGTACGCCACGATCGCCACCGCCGCCAGCGCGGGAAAAACGACCTCACGAGGGAAAACGCGGTTGACCGGACGGGCGAGGACCGAAGGCATCACCTGCGGAACATTACCCGCATCGCCGCCTTGTATGAGGAGGTTTTCCCGCACTAATTTGTGTACATGCGGTCCAGAAACCACCGGTTGCTCGGCGCGGTTTTGGCCTCGGCGGTGGTCGGCGGCGGGGTCGCGTCGTGTGCGGGCCCGGCGACGGACGGCGCGGGGCCGCTCGTCGTGCGACAGGGCGGGCGTGTCCTCGGCCAATTCACGTTGCCGCAATTGCGTGACCTCCCTCAGGTGCAGATCGCCACACCGCAATCGCGCGGCGCCCAGGTGCAGCGGGGACCCACCGTGCGCTCGGTCCTGCAATCCGCACATGCCGGCGGAGTCGACCGGCTGCGCGTGGAGGGCCGCGACCCCGCGCAAACGCTGACGGCCGCCGAGCTCACCGACCAGGTCATCCTGAACGTGACCAAGCGAAACACGCTCAAGCTCACCGGAACCCAGCTCGGCACCGACCGCTGGGTGCGCGACGTCACGACGCTGGTCGTCAACCCATGACCGAAAAGCGGGCGCTGGACGGCGTGGACCTGCTGATCGGCATCGACGACACCGACGACCTGCGCAGCCCCGGCACGGGCCGCCGCGCGCGGGCGCTGCTGGTCGAGCTCGCCGAGGCCGGCCTGGGCGCCGCGGCCGGGGCCACCCGCCACCAGCTCCTCGTCGACGACCGAATCCCCTACACGTCACATAATTCCAGCGCGTGCCTGGCCTGGCGCAGCGCCGGCGGAGACCCGCGGGCCGTGCTCGACCAGGTCATCGAGCTGTGCGCGCGATACCTCGAGCGCGTCTGCCCGCCCGACGCCGACCCGGGCCTCGTCGTCGTTATCCCGGCTGACCTGGACGGCGCGACCCCGGCGCTGGTGGATTTCGGCCGTCGCGCCAAGCGAGAGGTGTTGCGCACCAACGAGGCCCGGGAGCTCGCGGCATCGCTCGGCGTGCACCTGTCCGGGCACGGCGGCACCCAGGACGGGGTGCTGGGCGCGCTGGCCGCGGTGGGGCTGCACCTGTCGGGCAACGACGGCCTGTTCATCACGCTGCCGGGCCTGTATGAGCTGCCGGGCGAGGCCACCCTCGACGAGCTACGCGGGCTCATCCCCCTCGATCACGCCCGCGATGGCGAGCACCGCCAGCCGGGACCCGGCGAGCGCATCGCGCTGGGCGAGTGGGTGCACCCCGTGTGGCTCGACGGTCAAACCGTCCTGCTGCTCGATCCGCCCATCGACGGCCCGGACGGTCGGCGCGTGTGGCGCACCGCGCCGCGCTCGATCGTCAAGCAGCACTGACGGGCGCGGCTACTTTTGGTAGGACACCGCTCCGGTGCCGGCGAGCTTTCCGCCCTCGACGATCAGGTACTCGGGGCGAATCGGCTTGCCGGCGAACCAGCATTCCAGGATTTCGCGGGTACCGGCGGCGTAGCGGGCTTGGGCCGAAAGCGTGGTGCCCGAAACATGCGGGGTCATCGCGTTACTGGGCATGGTGCGCCACGGGTGGTCGGCGGGAGGTGGTTGCGGATACCACACGTCGCCGGCGTAACCCGCGAGCTGGCCGCTGCGGAGCGCGGCCGCGATGGCCTCGGGGACGGTTTCTTCGGCGCGGGCAGTGTTGACGATGTAGGAGCCCCGCCGCATCGTGCTCAGCAGCCTCTCGTCGAACATCCGGCGGGTCGCGTCGTACAGCGGCGAGTGGACGGAGACCACGTCGACCGCGCGCACCAGTGACTCGACGTCGGGATGGAACCTGACGTTCAACTCCTTTTCGACGTCCGGCGACAGCCGACGCGTGTCCGTGTAGTGCAGGTTGACGTCGAACGGCGCCAGGCGGCGCAAGACGGCGCGGCCGATCCGGCCCGCGGCGATCACTCCGACGTCCATGCCCTCCAGGTCGTAGGCACGCTCCACGCAATCCGCGATGTTCCACCCGCCCTCGGCGGCCCACCGGTGTGACGGGACGAAATTGCGTACCAGCGTCAGGATCTGCATCACCGCGTGCTCGGCAACGCTGATGCTGTTGCTATAGGTCACCTCGGCGACAGTGATGCCGCGCTCTTTGGCCGCCTCGAGATCCACATGATCCGAGCCGATGCCCGCGGTCAGCGCCAGCTTGAGTTTGGGAGCCTTGGCGATGCGCTCCTTGGTCAGGTATGCCGGCCAAAACGGCTGGGAGATCACGATATCGGTGTCGGGAAGCTCGCGTTCGAACTCGGAGTCCGGGCCCTCCTTGTCCGACGTCACCACCAGTTCGTGTCCGCCGTCTGCGAAGAACTCACGCAATCCCAGCGCGCCCGAGACACAGCCGAGCAGCTCGCCTGGAGTGAAGTCGATCCCCGACGGGCTGGGGACGGTGCTTCCGTCGGGATAGTTGTGGATCGTCGGGACGCCATCACGGGCGTACTTCGGCGGGTACCCGTCGACGGGGTCGGGGTAGAGCACCATCACACACTTGGCCATCGGTTCCTCCTCGCTAGGCTCCTTCCAGTGTTGGCCGGCCGCGCGGGCGGCGTCCAAGATGCAGTTCCGACCGGGCGATAGGCCCGGCCGATCAGGCCTGGTCGAGGCGGTCAGCGGCCTCGTGCGCGGCCTGCACCAGCGCCCGGGCAATCACCGATCCCGGCTCCGCAGCGCTGGTGACGAGCGCCATCGGGGCGGTGACGGTCGGGTCGTGCAGCCGCAGCACGGCGACTCCGGCGGGCACCCCGAGGGCCCGAATCCACGTCTGGGGGACGATGCTGGCCCACCGTCCCGCCCCCACATGCGCTAAAAGCGTTGCAATGGAGTCGGTTTCAAGTTGGGGCTGCACGGTGAGACCCCGGGCGGTCAGCGCGTCGTCGATGATCCGGCGGCCGCGCATTCCCTCGGTCAGCAGACACAGCGGCAACTCCAGCGCCTCCGCCCAACTCATGGTGTCCGATTGGCCGGTGAGCAGCTCACCGCCGACGATGAGCGCCTGTTGTTCTTGATACAGGGGGATGACCAGCAGATCGCGGGTGTCCTGTCGATCCGGATAAAGTATCCCCGCATCCAGCTCGAATTGTCCGATGCGTTCGACGATCTCGGCCGATCGCAGGTTCGTCTCCAGCTGAACGCGCACCAACGGGTGCGCCGCGCAGAACGGATCCGTAAGCAGCGCAACGGTAGTGGCGGCGGCCGGCACCACCCCCAGCCGCAGCTCGCCGGTGAGGCCGGTCTGCAGCGCGGTGACTTCGTGGATGAGCGCGTCGTGGTCGGCCAGGATGCGCCGCGCCCAGTGCACCAGCCGCTCACCCTCGGGGGTCAGGCCCTCGAATTTCTTGCCGCGCCGCACCAGCGGCACCTTCAGCTCGTGTTCGAGCTTGCGGATGGCCTCCGACAACGCCGGCTGCGACACGTAACAGGCGCTGGCGGCGCGGGCGAAGTGACGCTCCCGGGCCAGCGCCACGAAGTACTCGAGCTGCCGGAACTGCACGGGTTTATTCGACCACGTCCGCGCCATGATGGATGAAACGACGTACGACGCACGAAGGAGGCGCAGGGTGCCGAAGCACTTCGAGGTCGGAGACCACGTCAGGTGGAATTCGGAAGCGGGTCACGTCAGCGGGGTCATCGTCAAGAAGCACACCAGTGACACCGAGTACAAAGGCCACAAGCGGCATTGCACGAAAGACGACCCGCAATACGAGATCAGGAGCGACAAGACCGACCACGTCGCGATGCACAAGGGCGACGCCCTGGAGAAGATCGACTGACGGGGCTACTCGCCGCCCCCGACCACCAGGCGGGGCCGTAGCCGCGGCGGCGCGATATCGACCCCGGCGGCGAGGTCGTCGATCAGCGCATCGGCGTACTCCACCAACCCGGCGGCGTCGATCGCGTGCGGTGCCGGCCGGTCGGCGTGGGCGAGATGGTCGCGAGCGCGGCGTAGCAGCGCCGTCGCACCCGTGGCGTTGCCCCGCTGGGCGTGGGTGATCCCTACCGCGAGCTGTGTCAGGCCTTGCCAGAGCGCCTTCTCGTCGGCCGGACCGTTCTTCCACGCGGCCTCGAGCACCTCGTGAGCGTTGAACGCGAGGCCTCGATCCAGCAAACGCTGGGCATAGGCGAGGGTTTCGGCCGGCGCCAGCACCAGGTCATCCGGAACCCGAGGAACCCCTGCGCTCCCCGCCGGCAGGGGCCGCCCCAGGGCGTCGCGCGGTCGGGCGCTCCGCGGCCGGCCCGATTCGTCGCGATCACGCTGCGTCATCTCGGAATTACAAGGTCTCGTCCAGCTCGCCGAGCCGATCGGTCAGCCGCAGGTTCTCCGAGTAGTCCACCGGGCAGCTGATCAGCGAGACGCCGTCGTCGTCGAGCGCGGCCTTCAGCGTGGGCAATAGCTCCTCGGCGCTGTTGATCCGATATCCCTTGGCGCCGAAGCTTTCCGCGTAGCCCACGATGTCTGGGTTGGAGAACTTCACGTAGTAGTGCTCGCCGAGTTCGAGGTCCATCTTCCACTCGATGAGGCCGTAGCCGCCGTCCTCCCAGATCAGCACCACCAGCGGGATCCGCTCCCGCACGGCGGTCTCGATTTCCTGGGAGTTCATCAGGAACGCGCCGTCGCCGACGACGGCCAGCACCCGGGCCTCGGGGCGCGCCAGCTTGACGCCGAGCGCCCCGGGTAGCGCAAAACTCATGGTGGACAAGCCGTTTGAGATCAGGCAGGTGTTGCGCTCGTAGGTCGGATACAGCCGGGCCATCCACATCTTGGTGGCCCCGGTGTCGACCAGGACGACGTCGCTGCGGCCCAGCGCCTCGCGGGTGTCGGCGACCACCCGCGCCGGGGCCAGCGGGAAACGCGAATCCTGTTGTCCCCGGGCGAATTCCTCGGCCAGCAGGCCGCAGCCGGGAACCTCCGGCTCGGCCGCGAAGGCCTGGCCCTCGAGCGCGTCGGTGAGCGCGTCGAGCGAGGCGCTGATGTCGCCGACGATGCCGACGTCGACCGAGTAGTGCGCGTCGACCTCGGCGGGGAACCGGTGGATGTGAATGATCTTCTTGTCGGCCTGCGGGTTGATCCGGATGGGGTCGAACTCCTGCAACTCGTAGCCGACCGCGATCACCACGTCGGCGTGGTCGAACCCGAAGTTGACGTAGTCGTGCCGCATGAACCCCAGCGTGCCGATGCTGTTGGCGTGGTCGTCCGGCATGACGCCCTTGCCGTGGAACGTGTTGGCCACCGGGATGCCGAACTCGTCGGAGAACCGCACCAGCGCCGCCGTCGCGTCGCCGCGGGCGGCGCCGTGGCCGGCCAGCACCACCGGCCGCCGCGCGTCGCGCAGGATATCCACGGCCCGCGCGACCTGGCGGGCCGCGGGCGCCTCGGCGCGGACGACGTTGCGCGGCAACGGCGCAAGGTCGTAGTCGGTGTCATCTGCATCTATGTGTTCCGGCACCGCCAGATAGACCGCGGCCGGGCGTTCGCTCTCGGCGAGCTTGAACGCCTTGCGGAACATCTCGGGGATGGCGCGCGGGGTGGGGACGCCGGCGGCCCACCGCGTGATCGGGGCGAACATCGACACCAGGTCGACGTACTGGTGCGATTCCTTGTATTCGCGGTCCTGCCCCACCTGCGCGGAGATCGCGACCATCGGGGTGCTGTTGGTGGTGGCGTCGGCGACGCCGAGCTGCATGTTGATGGCGCCGGGGCCCAGGGTGGCCGACACCACCGCCGCCCGGCCCGTGACGCGCCCGTACATCTCGGCCATGAACGCCGCCGCCTGCTCGTGGCGGGTGAGCACGTAGCGGATGTCGGAGGAGGCCAGCGCCTGCACGAAGCGGATGTTCTCCTCGCCGGGCAACCCGAAGACCACGGCAACGCCCTCGTTTTCCAGGCACTTGACCATCAGCTCGGCGGCTTTGCTCATCCTCGCACCTCCTTCTCGCCACAGTAGTGGCAGGCTGGACAGCGGACGTTCCACAACAAACCGAAGGATTCACCGTGCCCATCGCCACGATCAACCCGGCCACCGGCGAGACAGTCAAGACCTTCACCCCCGCCACCGACGACGAGGTCCAGGCGGCGATCGCCCGCGCCTACGAGCGCTTCCTCGACTACCGCCACTCCACCACCTACGCCCAGCGCGCGCAGTGGGCCAACGCGACGGCCGACCTGCTCGAGGCCGAGGCGGAGGAGACCGCCGCCCTGATGACCCTGGAGATGGGCAAGACGCTGGCCTCGGCCAAGGCCGAGGCGATCAAGTGCGCCAAGGGTTTTCGCTACTACGCCGAGAACGCCGAGCAGCTGCTGGCCGACGAGCCCGCCGATGCCGGCAAGGTGGGCGCGGCCAAGGCCTACACCCGCTACCAGCCGCTCGGGGTGGTGCTGGCGGTGATGCCGTGGAACTTCCCGCTGTGGCAGGCCGTGCGGTTCGCCGCGCCGGCGCTGATGGCCGGCAACGTCGGCATCCTCAAGCACGCGTCGAACGTGCCGCAGTGCGCGCTGTACCTCGCCGACGTCATCGCCCGCGGCGGCTTCCCCGAGGGCTGCTTCCAGACGCTGCTGGTGCCGTCCAGCGCCGTAGAGACCATCCTGCGCGACCCTCGCGTCGCGGCGGCCACCCTGACCGGCAGTGAGCCGGCCGGCCAGTCGGTGGCCGCCATCGCCGGCGACGAGATCAAACCCACCGTGCTCGAACTCGGCGGCAGCGACCCGTTCATCGTGATGCCGTCGGCGAACCTGGACGAGGCGGTCAAGACCGCGGTGACCGCCCGGGTGCAGAACAACGGCCAGTCCTGCATCGCGGCCAAGCGGTTCATCGCCCACGCCGACATCTACGACGCGTTCGTCGAGAAGTTCGTC
The DNA here is from genome assembly GCF_059812295.1 of Mycobacterium sp. NGS63. Taxonomy (NCBI): domain Bacteria; kingdom Bacillati; phylum Actinomycetota; class Actinomycetes; order Mycobacteriales; family Mycobacteriaceae; genus Mycobacterium; species Mycobacterium sp. NGS63. Next base: position 88,747 of record NZ_JCALCJ010000010.1, on the reverse strand, counting down.
GAGCGGGTCAAGGCGCTCAAGGTCGGCGACCCGACCGATCCCGACACCGACGTGGGCCCGCTGGCCACCGAGTCGGGCCGCGACGAAGTCGCCAAGCAGGTGGAGGACGCCGCCGCGGCCGGCGCGGTGATCCGTTGCGGCGGTGAGCGTCTCGACCGGCCGGGGTGGTACTACCCGCCGACGGTCGTCACCGACATCACCAAGGACATGGCCCTGTACTCCGAAGAGGTGTTCGGCCCGGTCGCCTCGGTGTACAAAGCCGCCGACATCGACGAGGCCATAGAGATCGCCAACGCCACGACCTTCGGGCTGGGGTCCAACGCCTGGACCGACGACGAGGCCGAGCAGCAACGCTTCATCGACGGCATCGAGGCCGGGCAGGTCTTCATCAACGGGATGACCGTCTCCTACCCCGAACTGCCGTTCGGCGGCGTGAAGCGCTCCGGCTACGGCCGCGAACTCGCCGGCCTCGGCATCCGCGAGTTCTGCAACGCCAAGACGGTCTGGATCGGGTCGTCCGACCAGGGCGACTCCGGCGGCGGCAAGAAGGTCGAGTGACGCGCTAAGCCGACGCGGTCGCCAGCGCCTTCTCGTCCTCGTCGGCGAAGGTGTCCTCCAGCTGCACCGGCGAGTAGTCGAGGTCGATCTCTTCGACCGGGCGCCCGCGTGCGCTGTTGATGGTGCCGAAGCGCCGCATCCCCTTGTCGGCGGCGTACTGCATGAACTCGTCGACAGAGAGGCCGAAGGGCATCGGGTCGTACAGGGAGAAGCCCTCCTCGATGAGGCGCAGCCCCAGCGGCATCAGTTCGTTCATCCGCCCCTCGAACACGCCCCAATTGGCGTCGTCGGCGGCGACGTGACGCCGGCAGGTGAAGGTGCCCCACGCCATGTGGCGCCGCTCGTCGTCGCCGATGCGCCGCACCAGTTCCTGCATGCCGGGCAGGATGCCGCGTTCCACGCAGATCTTGTGCCAGCCGAAGTAGCCGGTCAGCGCGAGCATGCCCTCGACCATGTGGTTGTAGGTGACCGACGCACGGACCTGGGCGGCCGGTGACGGATCGTCGGTCAACGCGTTGAGGCAGTTCGGCAACTCCTCGCAGAAGATCGTGCGGTAGGTGGGGATGTCGTCGAGGTAGGCGTGCAGGTCGTCGGTGACGCCGACGGCGTCGAGCCACATCCGGAACACCTGCACGTGCTTGGCTTCCTCGAACGCGAACTGCGTCAGGTACATCTCGTCGCCCAGCCGCCCCTCGGCGCGCATCGCGGCCATGAACGGCTGGATGTCCTCGGTCACCGCCTCCTCACCGGCGATGAACTCGGCGCACAGGCGGGTCGCGTAGTGGCGTTCGTCGTCGGTCAGCCGCTCCCAGTCCGCGCGATCGCGGGAGAAGTCGATGTCGGCCGGGTTCCAGAACTTCGCGTTGCCGCCGGCAAAAAGCTTGAGCGGCAAGCTGTCCCAGTTGAGTCCGCCCTTGACCATCGAACCCATACTCGTCCGTGTCATGGTGACCTCCTTCAGATCATTTCGGGGCTGGGTTGGCGGCCGGCCTCGGCCGGTTGCGGCACGCGGGCGAACGCCGCCTTCAACGCCGCGACGAGCCGGCGCACGGCCAGCGCCGGCTGTTCCGGCGTGGGCTCGTCGAGGCCCAGGATCGGGTCCAGGCCGCGCATGTAGGGAGCGAGCGCCAGGTGCGGGAAGATCAACAGCAACAGCGACAGCAGCACGTCGGTGTCCGCGTCGTGGCGCAGATCTCCGCGCGTCTGCGCGGCGTGCACCAGCGGACGCAGCACCTCCAGATAGTGCCGGTGGATGACGTTGCGCACGCTGACGCGGGCCTCGGTGTCGACCTCGAGGGTCGCCGCGGCGTGCAGCGCGCGTTCGTGCGGGTGTTCGGCGTAGTAGGCCACCCAGCCGTCGAGCAGGTCGGTGAGGTGGTCGAAGAAGGGGCGGGTCGGGTCGAGCTCGACGATCAGGTCCTCCATGTAGGCGCGCACCCGCTGGCTGCCGATGTCGGCGATGAAGGCGTACAGGTCGCGCTTGTCCGCGAAGTACTGGAAGAGGCTGCCCTTGGCCACCCCGGCCCGGCGGGCGATGACGTTGAGGCTGCCGCCGGAAAACCCGTGCGCGCCGAACTCGGCCTCCGCCGCTTCGATCACCGCCGCACGGCGCGCGGGATCCACTCTCGCCCAGGTCACTGTCGGCATTGGCGGCCTCCCTCGCGTCGATGACCACTGGTCATTCTACTGTGAGCTGCGTCATAGTCAATGCGTTTGCCGGGGCTCGAGTGTGCGTCTAGCCGCACCCCCGTAGCCGAGCGTGCGGACAAGCGCACGCTCGGCACGGATCAAGGATCACGGGCGCATCGAATACGCGCCGTTGAGCGGCAGCACGCGCTCCTTCCAGATCTGGTCGTCGCGCGCGCGGTCGTGGACCGGGCGCCGGATCATCCGCATCGCCAGGCGGGCCTGCTCGTCCGTCGTCGACGGCTTGTCGCCGAGTTCCACTGCGTAGCTGTTGAAGTCGCGCACCAGCACGGCGAAGATCGCGTCGATCAACGCCTCGTCCACGTCCGACAGCAGCGCCTCCTCCAGGATGAGCTGCGCGTAGGGCACCGTCGCGAACAGCTGACCCACCGCGAACGCGAAGTCAATGTCCTTCTGCTGCACCGCATCCGGGGTGGCGCTGGCCAGCATCTCGGTGAGCACGTCGATCTGCTCGCGCAGCAGCGCGACGTTAGGCAGGTGCCCGAGGCCCGCGAACGGCGCGCGCCAGTCGTGAAACCGCACCTTGCCCAGCCCCCCGGTGGGCCCCTGGGCGAACAGGAACGTGTCGTCGGCGGCGTCGTCGCGGCGGTCGATCACGGGCAGCTCGGCGGTCGGCGCGAACAGGAAGTTGGGCATGAACTTGCCCAGCAGCCCGATGTTGATGTGCACCGTGCCCTCCAGCCGGGGCAGCAGGCCGATCTCGCGGGTGACGGCCTCGAAGAAGGTGTCCTTCTCGACGCCCTTGGCGGCGATGACATCCCACAGCGCAATGACGACCCGCTCGCCCTCGCTGGTGATCTTCGCCTTGGTGAGCGGGCTGTAGAGCAGGTAGCGGCGGTCGGCCGCCGAGGCGCTGCGCATGTAGTCGCAGGCCCGGGTGGCGACCAGCTTCATCGCGGCCAGGCGCACGTAGGCGTCGGTGAGCAGCCGACGCACGTGGGAGAAGTCGGTGACCAGCGTCCCGTACAGCGAGCGGTTGGCCGCGTGGGTGACCGCCTCGTACATGGCGTGGGTGCACATGCCGATCGCGCCCCAGCCCAGGTTGTACTTGCAGACGTTGACGGTGTTGAGGGCGGCGTGGAAGGCGCCGGGGCCGCGGTGCAACAGGTCGGCCTCGGTGACCGGGTAGTCACGCAGCGCGTAGTTGGCGACGAAGTTCTGCGAGTTCACCACGTTCTTGATCAGCTCGTAGCGGTCGTGGCGCGAGTCGGCGGCGAAGAAGACGTACTCGTCAGAGCCGCCGATCTTGCCGAACGTGGACACCATCCGCGCCACGTTGGCGTTGCCGATGTAGTACTTCTCGCCGTTGGCGACCCAGCCGTGTTCGGCGGGCGTCAGGATCATGTCGGTCTGGTAGACGTCGGCGCCGTGGGTCTGCTCGGAAAGGCCGAAGCCGAACACCTCGCCGGCCTCCAGCTGCGCGGCGGCCTTGCGCTTGGCGTCCTCGTTGTCGCTCATCCAAATCGGGCCCAGGCCCAGGGCGGTGACCTGGAACGGGTACCAGTAGCTCAGCCCGTAGAAGCCCACGATCTCGGCGAACTCGCTGATCCGGTAGGTGTCCCAGCGGCAATCGCTCGCCCCGTACTCCGCGGGCGTGAGCAGGGAGGCGAAGATGCGCTCGCGCCCGACATGGTCCAGGAAGTCGGAGTACCACACCCGGTTGTGGTCCTCAGCCTTCAGCCGGGCCTTGCCGCGGGACTCGAAGAAGTCCACCGTCGCGGCCATGATCTCGCCCGAGCGGCGATCGGGGTAGCGGCGTTGCAAGCGGTTGGGATTGAGCAACATGGGGGCAACGTAGCGCAAAGGGCCCTGTCGGTGAACCGCCATTCGACCTAGCATCGAGGCCGTGTCAGAACTCAATACCGCCCGCGGCCCCATCGACACCGGCGACCTCGGCGTGACCCTCATGCACGAGCACGTGTTCATCATGACCACCGAGATCGCCCTGAACTATCCCGAAGCCTGGGGCGACGAGGAAAAGCGGGTGGCCGACGCGATCGACCGGCTCAACGAGCTCAAGTCGCGCGGCGTGGACACCATCGTCGACCTCACCGTGATCGGGCTGGGCCGCTACATCCCGCGCATCGCGCGCGTCGCCGCGGCCACCGAGCTGAATATCGTTGTGGCGACCGGGCTTTACACCTACAACGACGTCCCGTTCCGGTTCCACTACGAGGGCCCGGGCGGGCTGCTGGACGGCCCGGAGATCATGACCGAGATGTTCGTGCGCGACATCGAGCAGGGCATCGCCGACACCGGCATCAAGGCCGGCATTCTCAAGTGCGCCACCGACGAGCCGGGCATCACCCCGGGCGTCGAGCGGGTGCTGCGCGCCGTCGCCCAGGCGCACAAGCGCACCGGGGTCCCGATCTCCACCCACACCCACGCCGGGCTGCGCCGCGGGCTGGAGCAGCAGCGCATATTCGAGGAGGAGGGCGTCGACCTGAGCCGCGTGGTGATCGGGCATTCCGGCGATTCCACGGACGTCGGCTACCTCGAGGAGCTGATCTCCGCCGGCTCGTACCTCGGCATGGACCGGTTCGGCATCGACGTGATACTTCCGTTCGAGGAACGGGTCGGCATCGTGGCGACGATGTGCGAGCGCGGGCACGCCGACAAGATGGTGCTCTCGCACGACGCCAACTGCTACTTCGACGCGCTGCCCGAAGACTTGGTGCCGCAGATCGCGCCGAACTGGCACTACCTGCACATCCACAACGACGTGATCCCCGCCCTCAAGGAGCGCGGCGTCACCGACGAGCAGTTGCACACCATGCTCGTCGACAACCCGCGGCGGATCTTCGAGCGTCAGGGCGCTTATGAGTGAGCCGGTCCCGCCGATCGGCACCCAGATCTCCCAGCTTGCCCAACTCGCTCCCGACGAGCCCGCCGTCACCTGCGACGGGCTGACCCTCACCCGCGCCGAGTTCGATGCGTCGACCAACCGGCTGGCCCGCGCCTACGCCGAGCGCGGCGTCCAGGTGGGCGACTACGTGACGATGGTGCTGCCCAATTCCGTGGAGTGGATTCAGGCGGCGGTGGCGTGCTGGAAGCTGGGCGCGGTGCCGCAGCCGCTGTCGGCGCGGCTGCCGGACGCGGAGCTGCAAGGGCTGCTGGAGCTGCGGCCACCGGCGCTGCTGGTCGGTCGCGACCATTCCGAAATGCCAAGTGTGCCAGCGGGTTTCGTGCCCGACCCGGCGACCTCGGACGCCGCGCTGCCCGAGGCCGTCTCGCCGGTGTGGAAGGCGATGGGGTCCGGCGGCAGCACCGGCCGGCCCAAGCTCATCGAGTCCGGTGGCGACAGCCGGATCCCGGCCGCCATCGGCTATCCGCTGGGCGCGCAGGAGGGCGACACCACCCTGGTGCCGATCCCGCTGTCCCACAACACCGGCTTCACCACCGCGACGATCGCGCTGCTGATGCGCCATCACCTGGTGGTGATGAGCCGCTTCGACCCGCAGCAGTTCCTCCGGCTGATCACCGATCATCGCGTGACGTTCCTGACGACGGTGCCGACGATCATGCAGCGGGCGCTGCCCGTCTACCACGGCGATCCCGGGTCCTACGACCTGTCGTCGCTGCGCCGCTTCTGGCACATGGGGGCGCCCTGCCCGCCGGCCATCAAGCAGGCGTGGATCGACCTGCTGGGCCCGGAGAAGGTCTGGGAACTCTACGGCGGCACCGAATTACAGGCGCTGACGTTCATCTCCGGCGACCAGTGGCTGACGCATCGCGGGTCGGTCGGCGTCGTGGTCGCCGGGGAGATGAAGGTGCTCGACGACGACGGCACCGAGTGCCCGCCCGGGGTGGTCGGCGAGATCTACATGCGCCCCGCGCCCGGCAGCGCGCCGACCTACCGCTACGTCGGCGTCACCGCGAAGAGCCGCGACGGCTGGGACTCGCTGGGCGATCTGGGCTACTTCGACGCCGACGGGTTCCTGTACCTGTCGGACCGCCGGGTCGACATGTTCACCGTCGGCGGCCGCAACGTCTACCCCGCCGAGATCGAGAACGCGCTGTCGGCGCACCCGGAGGTGATGTCCTGCCTGGTCGTCGGCGTACCGCACGAGGACCTCGGCCAGGTGCCCTACGCGCTGGTGCACGCCGCCGACGGGTCGGCACTGGACGCCGAGGGCGTGAACGCGTTTCTGCGCGAACGCATCTCGGGCTACAAGGTGCCGCACACGGTGGAATTCGTCGACTCGCCGCTGCGCGACGACGCCGGCAAGGCGCGGCGATCGGCGGTCCGCGACGAGATCATGGCGCGATTGCGTCCGCCTCAACGTCTGTGACCCGCTCTTGGGGCGGTTCGTGGCGGTTCTCCCAGCGGCGCAACGCTTCCCGGCAGGGGGATTCGACCAAGCCGTAGCTGACCGCGGCGATCGCCCAGCCGAAGATCAGCGTGAACACCAGCACCTGCGGCATGCGGCCGGTGAACGGGAATATCCCGAGCACCGGGAACACCATCGCCAACGCGGCCAGGTGCCACACGAACAGTCCGTAGGACCAGCGCCCCAGCGTCACCATGGCGGTGGTGCCCAGCACCCGGTGCGGGGTGTCGGGGCGGTCCAGCACCAGCGGGGCGACCAACGCGAACGCCACCACCGAGCCCGCCGCCGTCTTGACCGCGAACTGCGCGGCGGTGCCGGGCACCAGGCCCTCCGGGCCGGCCAGCGGCGACGCCGCCACCAGGTAGGCCGCCACGGCCACCGCGGCCATCACCACCCGGCGGCGGGCCAGCCGGTGCGGCAGGCCGATCCCGCTGTGCACCCATTCGGCCAGCAGCATGCCGGCGGCGAACCACGAGAAGAAGGCCGGCGGCCAGTTGAGCGGATTGATGCCCGATCCCGAGTGCACCGGCACCCAGCCCCAGGCCCAGCTGAGCGCCGCCAGCGCGGCGATCGCGGGCACCCGGGCGCCGACCGGAAGCCGGCGGGCCAGCAACGCCAGCACCGGCAACGCCAGGTAGAAGGTGACCTCGACGGACAGGCTCCACATCTGGGTCAGCCCGCCGGTCAGGGTGAGCGGCACATAGATCTGGGTGAGCGTCAGGTTGGCCAGCCACACCATCGGGCTCGCGTGATCCGCGTCGGGCAGCAGGGTCAGGATCACCACCACCGCCACCACGTAGGCGGGCATGATGCGGACCACCCGCGAGCGCAGGTAGTGACCGGTGCGCGGGCGCGAGCCCACCCCCCGCGCGGCCGCCGCGTGCCCGCGCCACAGCAGGAACCCCGACAGCGCGAAGAAAACGGCCACCGCGAGGTCGAAGCGGCCGAACAGCCGGCCCGCGCCGCCGCTGGAATGTCCCGTCTGAAACGCGACGTGGGTGACCACCACGCCCATGGCCGCGCACGCGCGCATGCCCTCGACGGCGGGCAGGAAGCTGCGGATCCCGCCCACCCGCTGGCCATCCGTCACGTTCAACAGTGTGCCCTCGTGTGGTATCGGACGGATTGGGTATCCGGCGCGGGGCGCGTCATTTCGGCGGGCCTCGTAAGCCGGGGCCTTAAATTCTGCTGTTAGGGTCGAACGGGCTTGCCACGCTGCTTGGTCAGGTTCCAGCGGCCACGAGGGATCCACGAGGAGGGCACAGCCACGTGAACCGAGCAGTCATGTTGCGGTTTGCCGCATGCGCGATCATCGGACTCGGGGCCGCCCTGCTGATCGCCGCGCTGCTGCTGTCGACATACACCAGCAGCAGGATCACCAAGGTGCCGCTGAACATCGACGCGACGCTGGTCAGCGACGGCACCGCCATGCAGGCCCTCGACTCGGCGTCGTTGGCCACCGACCACCTCGTGGTCAACCAGAACGTGCCACTGGTGTCCCAGCGGCAGATCAGCGTCGAATCCCCCGCCAACGCCGACGTCGTCACCCTGCAGGCCGGCACGTCGGTCCGGCGCACCGACAAGCAAAAAGACAGCGGGCTGTTGCTGGCGATCGTCGACACCGTCACCCTCAACCGCAAGACGGCGATGGCCGTCTCCGACGACACCCACCCCGGCGGCTCGCTGCAGAAGCCGCGCGCGTACAACGACGAGAACCCGCCCACCGCCCAGCCACTGCGCCACGACGGGCTGTCCTACCGGTTCCCCTTCCACACCGAGAAGAAGACCTACCCCTACTTCGACCCCATCGCGCAGAAGCCGTTTGACGTCAACTACGACACCGAGGAGGACGTCAACGGCCTGACCACGTACCGCTTCACGCAGAACGTCGGCTACAACGCCGACGGCAAGCTGGTGGCCCCGGTCGCGTACCAGTCGCTGCTGGCCGGCCAGGAGGACGCCAAGCAGACCACGTCGGCGGGGATGTGGGGGGTCCAGGGCGGCGATCCGGCCGAGCAGATCACCATGACCCGCTACTACGCCGCGCAGCGGACCTTCTGGGTGGACCCGGTGTCGGGCACCATCGTCAAGGAGACCGAGCACGCCAACCACTACTTCGCCCGCGACCCGCTCAAGCCGGAGATGACGCTGGTCGAGTACAAGGTCAAGACCAACGAAGACACCGTCGAGTCGCAGGTCAACGCGGCCCGTGACGAGCGCGACCGCCTGGCGCTGTGGTCGCGGGTGCTGCCCATTACGTTCACGGCGGTCGGCCTGATCGCGCTGATCGGCGGAGCGGTGCTCGCCTCCTTCAGCCTGCGCACCGAGAGCGCGCTGACCGACCCGGGGCTGGACCGCACCGACCAGGAATTCTTCGGCCGCAGCGGCCTCGAGGAACCGGTGCCCGGCGCCGAGGCCGAGACCGAGAAGCTGCCCACGCAGCGTCCCGCCCCGCGCGATGATCCGGCCGCGCCCGCCCCCGACGCACCCACGCTGGGCGCCGGCGAGCCGGTGGAACCCCCCGAGCCCGGGCCGCCCGCCGCGGGACCGCCGGAGTCACCCGGCCCGCCCGAACGGCCCTAGCTGCCTCGGATGCGCTGGACCCGGCCGGGGTACGCGCTGCTGCTGGCGCTCCTGGTGGTCGGGCCGCTCCTGGCGCCCGGGTATCTGCTGCTGCGCGACGCGGTGTCGACGCCGCGCTCGTATCTGTCCGATGCCGCCCTGGGCCTGACGGCGGCGCCGCGGGCGACGCCCCAGGACTTCGCGGTGGCGCTCGCCTCGCACGTGCTCGACGGCGGCGTCGTGGTGAAGGCGCTGCTGGTGGCGGGGCTGTGGCTGGCGGGGTGGGGCGCGGCCCGGCTGGTCGCCGTCGCGCTGCCCGACGCGGGCACGCCCGGCGAGTTCGTCGCGTGCACCCTGGCGATCTGGAATCCCTATGTCGCCGAACGACTTCTGCAGGGGCACTGGAGCCTGCTGGTCGGCTACGGCTGCCTGCCCTGGGTCGCGGCCGCGGTGCTGCGGCTGCGCGCGGGATCCGGCTCGTTTTCCGGGTTGGTGTTCTGGATCGCGTTGGCCGGGCTGACCCCGACCGGTCTGCTGCTGGCGGCGGCGGCGGGGCTGGTGTGCGTCACGGCCCCGGGTGCGGGGCGCTCGCGCGTGTGGTGCGCAGCGGTGACGCTGGGCGCCGCGCTGGTGGCCGCGGCGCCCTGGCTGACCGCGGCGCTGCTGGGCTCGTCGTTGCGCGCGGGCGCGGCGCTCGGGGTGGGCGCGTTCGCGCCGCGCGCCGAGCCCGGCCTGGGCACGCTGGCCAGCCTGGCCAGCCTGGGCGGCATCTGGAACGGCGAGGCCGTACCGGCTTCGCGGGCAACGCTTTTCGCGGTGTCGTCCGCCGTGGTGCTGCTCGGGGTGGTGGCCGCCGGGCTGCCGGTGGTGGCGCGCCGCCGCCCGGCGGTGCCGCTGCTCGTGCTGGCCGCGGTGTCCGTGCTGGCGCCGGCCCTGTTGGCGACCGGCCCGGGGCTGCACGCGCTGCGCGCGCTGGTGGACGCCGCGCCCGGGTTCGGGGTGCTGCGCGACGGGCAGAAGTGGGTGGCGCTGGCGGTGCCCGGATACACGCTGGCGGGCCCCGGCGCCGTCGTGACGCTGCGGCGCTGGGTGCGGGCCCCGGCGGCGGCGCTGGTCTGCTGCCTCGCGCTGCTCCTGGCGCTGCCGGACCTGGCGTGGGGGGTGTGGGGCAAGGTCACGCCGGTGCGCTACCCGGCGGGGTGGTCGGCGGTGGCGGCGGCGATCAACGGCGACCCGCGCACGGTCGCGGTGCTGCCGGCCGGCACCATGCGGCTGTTTGGTTGGGCGGGCCCGTCGCCGGTGCTCGACCCGCTGCCGCGCTGGGTGCGCGCCGACGTGCTGACCACCGGCGACCTGGCCGTCTCCGGGGTCGTCGTGCCCGGGGAGGGCGATCACGCCCGCGCCGTGCAGGGCCTGCTGCTGGCGGGGGCCGACCCGGCGACGCTGGCCCGGGCCGGCGTGGGCTGGCTCGTCGTCGAATCCGACAGCGCCGGCGACACAGGCGCCGCCGCCCGCACGCTCGACGCGCTGACGCCGGTCCACCGCGACGGCCGGCTGACGCTTTACCGGCTCGGGGGCGACAGCCCCGGTGTCGCCGGGGCGCGGCGCACCGCCACGCTGATCGCGCACCTCGCGTGGCTGGCGATGCTGGTCGTGGGGGCTGTCGGCGCTCTGGCTGCTAAACGACGCCGCTGACGAACTCGCCGGTTTGGACCGCCTGCAGCACGCCGCGCATCGCGTCGGCGCTCTGGGTCCAGGAGAACTCGCCGCTGCGCGTCTGCGCCTTCGCGCCGAGCTGATCGCGCAGCACCGGGTCCGCGAGCAGTTCTTCGAGGCGGTCCTCCAGTTCGGCGCGGCTGTCCACCAAGATCCCGGTCACCCCGTCGACGATGGAGTCGGACAGCCCGCCCGAGGAGCGGTAGCCGATGGTGGGCACCCGATGCTGGGCCGCCTCGACCACCGCCAGGCCCCAGCCCTCCTTGCGCGACGGCAGCACGTGCACCCAGGAGCCTTGCAGCACATGGTGTTTGGTCACGTGGTCGACGTGGCCGTGGAAGGTCACCGCGCCGGACATGCCGAGCCGTTGCGCGTGGTCGACGAGCCGCCGGCGCCACCAGCCGTCGCCGACGATGTCGAGGTGCAGACCGGCCATGTTGGGGTTTCTTTGCCGCAGCGCGGCGACGGCTTCCAGCGCGTCCTCGATCTGCTTGTGCGGCACCAGCCGCGAGAGCACCACGACCCTCGGCACGGCCGAGCGCGGACCGGACAGCGACCGCGCGGGCGCCTCGTCGAGGCCGTTGCGCACCACCGCGATCTGTTCGTTGGCCACGCCGAGCGCGACGAGGTCGCGCGCCGACGGCAGCGACACCGTCACGTACTGGTTGCGCCGGTTGAGCCGCGGCGACAACCACGACTCCACGAACCAGCCGATCCGGCCGAGCACCGGCCCGGCCACCGGCCATTGCTCGCGGTGGCAGTGGTGGACCAGCACGGCCACCCGCCGGCCGTACACCAGCCGGGCCAAGAACGGCAGGCCGTTCTGGGTGTCGACGACCACGTCGGGGCGCACCGCGCGCAGCGGCCCCAGACCGATGCGCGCCGCGCCCATGGCCAGCAGCGCCCACACGTAGACGGAGTACCGGCCGCCGGCGCGGTGGATGCGCACGCCGTCGACGACTTCGCGGCGCGGCGCGCGCGGATAGCGGGCGGTGCGCAGCGTGACGGCGATCCCCGAGGCGGCCAGCTGCGCGCCGACGCGCTGCAAGTAGGTTTCGCTGCCGCCGCCCTGCGGGTGCCCGGTGTCGCGCCAGCACAGCAGCAGGACCGAGCGGAGAGCAGACATTACCGGTCAGCCTACCGGCGGGGAAACTCGCCGGTGCTGCGTAGGGTTGGCCGGTGGCCATGACTGACGTTTTCGCGCGGCGGGCGACGTTGCGCCGGTCGCTGCGGCTGCTGGCGGCCTTTCGCTACGAGCGCTCCGACCCGGCCCGCTTCTATACCGAACTCGCCGCCGACACCGCGGCGATGGTCGGCGACCTGTGGCGCGCAACCCACGGCGCGCCGCCGGCCGGCCGCACGCTGCTCGACGTCGGCGGCGGCCCCGGATATTTCGCGGCGGCGTTCGGCGATGCCGGCCTGCGGTACGTCGGCGTGGAACCGGATCCCGACGAGATGCACGCGGCGGAACCGGCTTTCGCGCGCTCATCCGCGCAATTCGTCCGGGCGTCGGGCATGGCGCTGCCGTTCGCCGACGACTCGGTGGACATCTGCCTGTCCTCCAACGTGGCCGAACACGTCCCGCGGCCCTGGCAGCTCGGCGGCGAGATGCTGCGGGTGACCCGGCCCGGTGGGCTGGTCGTGCTCTCCTACACCGTGTGGCTGGGCCCGTTCGGCGGTCACGAGATGGGCCTGACCCACTACCTCGGCGGCGCCCGGGCCGCCGCGCGCTACTCCCGCAAGCACGGCCACCCGGCCAAAAACAACTACGGGTCGTCGTTATTCGCGGTGTCGGTCGCCGACGGGCTGAGCTGGGCGACGAGCACGGGCGCCGCGGTGGCCGCATTTCCTCGCTACCACCCCCGATGGGCGTGGTGGCTGACCTCGGCGCGGGGGCTGCGCGAGTTCGCGGTGAGCAATCTGGTGCTGGTGCTCTCGCCCCGAGAATGAAACATGTTCTCGTTTTGCTTCGGCTTGGGTAGGGTGGCGCGCATGGGTGACGTTACGACCGAATACGACAAGCTTTTCATCGGCGGCAAGTGGACCGAACCGTCGACCGACGAGGTCATCGAGGTGCACTGCCCGGCGACCGGCGAGTACGTCGGCAGGGTGCCGATGGCCGCCGCCGCCGACGTCGACGCCGCGGTCGCCGCGGCGCGCGCCGCGTTCGACAGCGGGCCGTGGCCCGCGACGCCGCCCAAGGAGCGCGCGGCCGTCATCGCCAAGGCCAACCAGCTGCTCGACGAGCGCAAGGAGCTGTTCGCCAAGCTGCTCGCCGACGAGACCGGCCAGCCGCCGATGACCATCGAGACGATGCACTGGATGGGCTCGATGGGGGCGATGAGCTTCTTCGCCGGCCCCGCCGTCGACCAGGTCAAGTGGCGGGAGATCCGCAACGGCTCCTACGGGCAGACCATCGTGCACCGCGAGCCGATCGGCGTAGTGGGCGCGATCATCGCATGGAACGTGCCGCTGTTCTTGGCGGTCAACAAGCTGGGCCCGGCGCTGCTGGCCGGCTGCACGGTGGTGCTCAAGCCGGCCGCCGAAACCCCGTTGACGGCAAACGCTTTGGCGGAGGTGTTCGCCGATGCGGGCCTGCCCGAGGGGGTGCTGTCGGTGGTGCCCGGTGGGATCGAGACCGGGCAGGCGCTGACCTCCAACCGCGACGTCGACCTGTTCACCTTCACCGGCAGCTCGGGCGTCGGCAAGGAGATCGGCCGGCGCGCCGCGGAGATGCTCAAGCCGTGCACGCTGGAGCTCGGCGGGAAATCGGCGGCCATCGTCCTCGAGGACGTCGACCTGGCCGCCGCGGTCCCGATGATGGTGTTCGCCGGGATCATGAACACCGGGCAGGCCTGTGTGGGCCAGACCCGCATCCTGGCGCCGCGGTCGCGGTACGACGAAATCGTCGACGCGGTAAGCGCTTTCGTGCAGGCACTGCCGGTCGGACCGCCGTCGGACCCGGCCGCCCAGATCGGGTCGCTGATCAGCGAGAAGCAGCGCGCCCGGGTCGAGGGCTACATCGCCAAGGGCATCGAGGAGGGCGCCCGGCTGGTGTGCGGCGGCGGGCGCCCCGAGGGTCTGGACAACGGGTTCTTCGTGCAGCCAACGGTATTCGCCGACGTCGACAACAAGATGACCATCGCCCAGGAGGAGATCTTCGGGCCGGTGCTGTCCATCATCCCCTACGACACCGAGGAGGACGCGATCAAGATCGCCAACGACTCGGTGTATGGCCTGGCCGGCAGCGTGTGGACCTCCGACGTGCCGAAGGGCATCGAGATCTCGGAGAAGATCCGCACCGGCACGTACGCGATCAACTGGTACGCCTTCGACCCGTGCTGTCCGTTCGGCGGCTACAAGAACTCCGGCATCGGCCGCGAGAACGGCCCGGAGGGCGTGGAGCACTTCACCCAGCACAAGAGCGTGCTGATGCCGATGGGCTACACGGTCGAGTAGCTTTTAGCCCGCGCCGAAGACCCCGCCGAGCGTGACGACATGGCGGGGTTTTCGCGTTTTTTCCGCCCTGACTGCACGTTCGGCGTTACGGCGGTGGCCGGACAGATTATGCAATACGGCATATAAACCGGTCCGCCACGCCCGTGCTGATCGCGATCGCTGTGCCCTCCGCACGCCGTTTGCCGTGCTGTGCGGGTTGCTTAGGGAATAAAAGTTGCTTACTGGACTGCTGTCTTATATGCTTCTCAGCATAATCATGGGCCTAACACAGGCCGGGAGAGAATAATGTGGATCATCGAGCTCAACGTCGCCGGCTACCAGTTCACTCGGCAGATGCCCGACTTCAAGCGGCGGCCGTTCCGGTTCAGCCGTAATATGCACTGGCCCATAGTGCGGCACTCGCACGCTGCATGACGCCAGCCACGGGAGGTACGACAGTGCCGACTCGCACCGACGCCAAGGCGGCCACCCCGCGAACGAAACGCTGCGACACCCGCACGAAGATGCTGGTCAGCGCCGCCGAGGTGATGCGCGAGCGCGGTGCGGCCGGGGTGACCATCGACGAGGTGCTCGCCCGCAGCGGCGCACCCCGCGGCTCGGTGTACTACCACTTTCCCGAGGGGCGCAATCAGATTCTCGCCGAGGCGTTGCGGTATTCGGGCGACTCCATCACCACGATGATCGACGACGCCGCCGGGTGGGGCGCCCGGGCGCTGCTGCGCGAGTTCGTCGAGTTCTGGGTGCGCGTGCTGACCGAGGGTGACTTCGCCGCCGGATGTCCGGTGGTCGCCGCGGCGATCGGGTCCGACGACGCCGACCCCAAGCTGTCCGCCGAGGCCGGCGGGATCCTGGGCCGCTGGTGCACCGCGCTGACGCGGGCGTTCGCCAACGACGGCTTCGACGACGCCGACGCCGCGTCGCTGGCGGTGATGGCAATCGCCGCGCTGGAAGGCGCCGTCGTGCTGTCCCGCTCGACCCGCAGCACCGGCCCGTTGCGCCAGGTGGGCGAGCAGCTCGAATTCCTGATCAAGGCAAGGGAATTCGTCATTCGCAACGGAATTCCCGGCTAGTCCGGCAAAACCGTGTGGCGCGGCGAACGTCGCGATACCATTTGCTCCGCAAACGCTGCTCGACAATCGCTTGGTCCCGGCGAGCGAGCCCGATTTCGCCGGAGGTACCGAGATGTCGTTCATGATCGCACAACCCGACCTGGTGTCCGTCGCCGCCACGGATCTGGCGAGGATCGGGTCGACGCTCACCCAGGCGAACTCCGCGGCGGCGACCCAAACCACGCGGGTGCTGGCCGCGGGCGCCGACGAAGTGTCGGCGGCGGTGGCTGCGTTCTTCGCCGCGCACGGCCAGGGGTATCAGACGCTCAGCGCCCAGGTGGCGTCCTTCCACGACCAATTCGTCCAGGCCCTGAACGCGGGCGCGGGCGCCTATGCCGGCGCCGAGGCGGCCAACGCCGCGGCGGTGGCCAACCCGTGGCAGGCCCTGCAGCAGGAAGTGCTCAACGCGGTCAACACGCCCACCGAGCTGCTGTTGGGCCGACCGCTGATCGGCAACGGCGTCGACGGACTGCCCGGGACCGGGCAGAACGGCGGCGCTGGCGGGCTGTTGTGGGGCAACGGCGGCAATGGCGGGTCGGGCACACCCGCAACCAATTTCGGCCCCGGCGGGCCCGGCGGTAACGGCGGGGCCGCCGGGCTGTGGGGCAACGGCGGCGCGGGCGGCGCCGGCGGGCCCGCGGTCGGCTCCCAGTCCGCCGGCAACGGCGGCGCCGGAGGCGCCGGCGGGATGCTGTTCGGCAACGGCGGCCCCGGCGGGCCGGGCGGGTTTGCCCTCACCCCCACCACGGGAGGCACCGGCGGCAGGGGCGGGGACGCCGTCGGGCTGTTCGGCAGCGGGGGCGCCGGCGGCGACGGCGGCTCCGGCCAGCTCGGCGATTTGCAGAACAGCATCGCCGGCGCCGGCGGCCAGGGCGGCCATGGCGGCCTGCTGCACGGCGACGGCGGCCGCGGCGGCAATGCCGGATTCGCCACCCGCGGCAACGTGGGTGGCAACGGCGGTGCCGGTGGGATGTTCAGCGGCAGCGGCGGCGACGGCGGCAACGGCTCGGGCGGCAAGGTCGGCGGCGGCGGCGGGTCCGCGGGTCTGATCGGCGACGGCGGCGCCGGCGGCACCGGCGGCGCCGCCGATAACTCGATTGCCTTCGAAGCGGGCGGCGCCGGCGGCGCCGGGGGCGCCGGCGGCACCCTGTTGGGCAACGGCGGTCACGGCGGCGCGGGCGGCCAATCCGCCTACAGCGCCGGCGGTGCCGGCGGCGCCGGCGGCAACGCGATCGGGCTGTACGGCGACGGCGGGGCCGGCGGGCAGGGCGGCCAGGGCTTCGGCAACGGCGGCGCCGGCGGCCGCGGCGGCAACGCCGGCCTCACCGGCGGTGGCGGCCGCGGCGGCGACGCCGGGTTCGGCAGCAACCCCTTCGGCGGATCGGTGGGCGGCAACGGGGGCAACGCGCAGTTGATCGGCAACGGCGGGGCCGGCGGCACCGGATTCGGCCCCAGCTCAAGCCAATTCGGCGGGATCGGCGGCACCGGCGGGCTGCTGCTCGGCGTGCCCGGGGCCGACGGGGGGCAGGGGTTCTAGGCGGCGGTCAGTCGCTGGCCGGCAGCGGCTTGACCTCTTTGAGTGACAGCTTGGTCGCGCCGACGCTCAGGCTGCCGGCGCCGGGCTTGGTGACCAGCACCTCGGCGCCGGTCTCGTCGACGTAGCGCTTGCCCATCACCGTGCCGTCGGAGAACGCCGGGTCCAGATCGCCGGAGCGCTCGCCGCCGATCGGCACCATCGGGGCGCCGCCGCAACGCAGATCGTCGAGGCTGTCGGCGCTGCGAACCACGATGACCTGGGTGTCGCACACCTGGCTGGCGAGGCGGGTTCCGTTCTTGATCATGCACTCAATCCCTTTAGCGTTTCGATGATTTCCCGGCGAAGCACTTTGCCCGTCGGCGTCGTCGGCAGCTCGTCGCGAAACACTACCCGGTCGGGGGTGCGCGAGCCGCGCAAACTCTTTCGGACATGCTCGCGCAGTTCCTCGGGGTCGGGATCGGTCCCGTCGGCCGGCACCACCACGGCCACGATCGCCTGGCCCCACTGGGGATCCTCCACGCCGACCACGGCGACGTCGCGGACTCCGGCGTGCTCGATGAGCACCTCCTCCAGCTCGGCGGGCGCGATGTTCTCGCCGCCGCGGATGATGGTGTCGTCGCTGCGCCCGCCGATGAACAGGTAGCCCTCGTCGTCGAGCGTCGCGATGTCTTTGGTTGGGAACCAACCGTTTTCGTCGAGCACCGAGCCGATCCCGGTGTAGCGGCCGGAGACCTGCTCACCACGCACGAACAACTCGCCCGTCTCGCCGGGACCGAGCACCCTGCCCTCGTCGTCGCGGATCTGCAGCTCGACGCCGGGGACGGGGCGCCCGACCGATCCCAGCCGCTTGGCCACGTGCGGCGCTGGCGCGGCCTGCGCCTCGCGGTGATCGTCGGGCGTCAGCACCGCGATGGTCGAGCTCGTCTCGGTCAGGCCGTAGGCGTTGACGAAGCCGACCTGCGGCAGCAGTTCGAGCGCCCGTCGCACCAGCGGCAGCCCCACCTTCGAGCCGCCGTAGGCCAGGTTGCGCAGCGACGGCAGCTCGATCGCCGCCCCGTCGCCGCTCTGCAGCGCGGTGACGATGCGGTCCAGCATGGTCGGCACCACCGTCGCGGTGGTCACCCGCTCGGCGTTGACCAGCCGCACCCATTCCTGGGCGTCGAAGTTGGGCAGGTACACCATCTTTCGGCCCGCATACAGGTTCGACAGCGCGGCGCCCACCCCGGCGATGTGATAGGGCGGCACGCAGATCAGCGCGGCGTCGCTCTCGTCCGCCGACTCGAACTCCACCGTCCCGGTGACGTAGCTGGTCAGGTTGTTGTGCGAGAGCTCGACGGCCTTGGGCTGCGACGTGGTGCCCGACGTGAACAACACGATCGCGACGGACTCCGGGTCGGGGAATTCGCTCGCGGGCTCGGCGTCGCGCGCCGCCGTCAGGAACTCGTCGGAGACCATGACCCGATCCGGCGCGTCCCCCAGCATGTCGCGGTAGCGGGCGTCGACGATCACCAGCGGTTCGGGCAGCCGCTCGATCAGCCCCTGCAGCCCGTCGGCGGAGAGCCGGTAGTTGAGCGGGGTGAACGGCAGACCGGCGCGCGCGGAGGCGAAGATCAGCGCCGGCAGCAGCGCGCCGCCGGTGCCGACGTAGGCCACGTGCTTGGCGCCCGACGCCGCGATGACGCCGGCGCCGCCGTCGGCCAGGTCGCTGAGCTGCTGCGTCGTCAGCCGCAGCTCGCCGTCGACGACGGCCGTGCGATCGGGGTTGCTCGACGCGGCCATCTCGAGCAGCAGTGAAATGCTCATCCCTGATCTTCCTGGAACCCAGCCCGTTACAAATCTCGTCCGTAGTGTAACCCGCTCAGGTGCCGGTCCAGCGCGCCGGCCGCTTCTCGGCGAACGCGATCGCGCCCTCCTTGGCGTCGTTGGACGAGAACACCGGCATCAGGATCTTGCCCTGCTCGGCGAACATCGTGTCGGGGCTCCAGCTGCGGGATTCCACGATGATGCGTTTGGTGGCGGCGACGGCCAGCGGCCCGTTGGCGGTGATCTTCTCCGCCAGCTCGATCGCGGCGTCCAGCGCGCCGCCGGGTTCGGCGAGCACGTTGACCATGCCCAGGGCGTGCGCCCGCTCGGCGCTGAAGTTCTCGCCCGTCAGCGCCAGCTCCATGGCGATGGCGGGCGGGATGCGCTCGGGCAGCCGCAGCAGTCCCCCGCCGCCGGCCACCAGGCCGCGCTTGACCTCGGGGATGCCGAAGGCCGAGTCCTTCGACGCCACGATGAGGTCGGTGGCCAGCGCCAGCTCCGTCCCGCCGGCCAGGGCGAAGCCTTCGACCGCCGCGATCAGCGGCTTGGCCGGCGGCCGCTCGGTGAAGCCCATGCCGCGGCCCTCGACGATGGGAACCTCGCCGCGGGCGAACGCCTTGAGGTCCATGCCCGCGCAGAACGAGCCGCCCGCGCCGGTCAGGATGCCCACCGACAGGCCCGGGTCGCCGTCGAGCCGGTCCATCGCGTCGGCCAGCCCCTGGGCCACCGCGGCGTTGACCGCGTTCTTGGCCTTCGGCCGGTTGATGGTGATGATCAGAATGCGGTCCCGTTGCTCGACGAGAACTTCGGGTTCGTTGGCGTCTTCGCTCCCATTGCTCATAGGACCAGATGGTAACGGCCGACCAGAATGGCATTAGCACCAGCCGAGAGTGCCGTTACCGTAATTGCCCGCCGCGACCGGTCAGGCCGGCGCCATGGCGGTCTCGACGACGGTCAGGTCCTCGGAAAGCCCTGCGGCCCTGCGTATTTCGATGAAATCGGAGACCATCGCCTCGGTCACCTCGTGCGGGTCCTTGAGGGTGGCGCCGTCGGACAGCACCGAGATGTTGAGCTGGTCGACGTAGCTCCACACGGTGATGTTGAGGCCGCTGCCCGCGGTCAGGGGCCCCACCGAGTAGATCTCGGTGACCAGCGCCCCGCCCACCCGGCCGCGCTCGCGGGGGCCGGGCACGTTGGAGATGTTCAGGTTCAGGATCTTGTTGTGCCCGTCGCGGCCGGACGCCCAGCGGAAGAAGGCCTCCGTTCCCGCGGGTGGCATGTAGGCCGCCCATCGGCTGACCAGCTCCGGGCCCATCAGCTGGTTGCTCTCCTTGGCGGCGATCGCGTTCTCGTGGCAGCACCGCACGCGTTCCAGCGGGTCGTCGGAGTCGGTGGGCAGACCCACCAGCACCCCGGTGAAGCGGTTGCCGGAGATTCGTTCGGGGGAGAAGTCGAAACTCATCGGCACCGACGCCAGCAGCGGTTCGGCCTGGCCGTCGTAGCGCAGCAGCAGCGTGCGCAGGGCGCCGCTCGACATGGCCAGCACCATGTCGTTGATGGTCGCCCCGAGCCGCTTGCCGGTCTCCTTGACGTCGGCCAGCGCCAGCGTGGCGGTGGCGAACCTGCGCTCCGGGGTGATCATGTGGTTCATGAAGGTGGGCGGCGGCGTGAACGGCCGGGTCAGCTCCGGGGAGAGCTTGCGCGCGCTGCGGCGCACCCGGCCCAGCCCCTGCGCGGTGTAGCGGATCGTGCCGGGAATGCGCCCGATGTGGCGCAGGTGGTCGGCGAAGGCCGAGCCCATCAGCTGCCGGCGGGTGGGCGCGGGGTCGCACAGGTAGGGGGCGTCCTCGGGCCCGGCCTGCAGGTCCATGCCGCGGGCCATCAGGTTGGCCGAGGCGACGCCGTCGGCCAGCGCGTGGTGGATCTTGGCGACCACCGCGATCCGGTGATTGGCCAGGCCCTCGATGAAGTACATCTCCCAGAGCGGGCGTGCGCGGTCCAGCGGGGTGCTGGCGATCCGCCCGATCGCCTCGTCCAGTTCGCGCCGGCCGCCGGGCGCGGGCAGCCGCCACGGGCGGATGTGGTACTCGAGGTCGAGGTCGCAGTGTTCGCGCCACATCGGGTGGTGGAACTTGAACGGGATCTCGACGAGCTGATAGCAGAACGGCTCGAGCTTGTTCAGCCGGCCGCCGATCACCTGGCGGAACGCGTCGATGCCGAAGTCGCGCCGGTCCTCCGCCAGTTCGATGACGGCGGCCTTGATGGTGTGCATGTGCACGTTGGGGGCCTCGCTGTACAGCAGTACCGCGTCCCAGCCGCTAAGCCTTTTCACCGCTGCGCCTTACCCATAGAGGGACCATACTCAGCGGCGCGAGCTCAGATAACCTCTTTCGCGCCGATCTGCGATTTGGTCCGGTAGACCTGGTTGAGGAACAGCGACGCGGCGTGCGCGGCCGCGCCGGCGCGCTCGCCGTCGACCAGGTCGTAGCCGTGCCCCGCGCCGGGCAGCTCCAGGTAGCCGACCGTCGAATGCGACACGGCCCGCAACCGGTCGACGAAGCCGCGCGCCTGCTCGACCGGGATGACGCTGTCCTTGCTGCCGTGAATCACCAAGAACGGCGGCGCATTCCGGTGCACCCGCGCGATCGGGGACGCGTCGCGGAAGACCTGGGGGTGACGGGCGATCGATTTCTTGACCACCACCCGCTCCAGGAAGTCGACGAACCGGGCGCGCTCGGGCGTGGAACGGTCCTCCCAGTCGTAGCGGCCGTAGATGCCGACCACCGCATCCACCGACGTGTCGGCGCCCTCGGGCAGCTCGGCGCGGTGCGCCGGGTCGTCGGGGGTCAACCCGGCCAGCGCGGACAGGTGCCCGCCGGCCGAACAGCCCGCCACCGCAACGAAATTGCGGTCGCCGCCGAACTTGTCGACGTTGGCGCGGGCCCACGCGATGGCGGTCTTGACGTCGGTGATGTGGCGCGGCCAGCGGTGGTGCGGCGCGACGCGGTAGTCGATCGCCAGGCACACCCAGCCCTGCTCGGCCAGCCGGGACATCAGCGCGGATCCCTGCCCCATGCAGCGGCCGTGCACCCAGGCGCCGCCCGGGACGAAAATGAGCACCGGCGCCGGTTGCGCGGGCAGGTCCTTGCGCCGCCAGACATCGAGCACCTGCGCGGGGTTGTCGCCGTAGTGCACGCCGCGGCGGTAGAGGTAGCGGCGCTGGCGCAGCGCATCCCAGATCGGCGGGGTCCGTTCGGCGACGGGCCAGTCGGCGTCGAGGTCGGCCGCGGACACGACGCCGCGCAGCGCGGCGAGGGAGGCCTCCCGGGTTCCTTCCCGATCCTGGCGGCGGGTGTCGTTGACGCCGGGGGTCAGCCAGTCCTTGGTCATCGCGGACAGGGCCACCGGCGCGTGCCGCGCACCCCAGACGCCCATCGCGGTCAGCGCGCCGAGCGGCTCGAGGCTCTTTCCGAAGACCGGTAGCGAAGCGCCGACCTCGCTCAGGGCCAGCATGTAGTCGGCGGGGCCGGCCCGCAGCAACCATCTCACGCACGGCGTCATGCGGGGTCGCCTCGCAGTCATGTACGGGACTGTACCCCCGGAGGGATGGGCAAAACTGACGATTGCGTTAGTGGCGATCGGCTTCGTAGCAGGTGTTCGGAAGCGTGGTTTGCTATGTCTCGCCTATTTCGTGATTGGGCGGCTTTGGCCGTTTGCCTTGCGGCTGACGCGCGGCGTGGCGATGGGCCACGGCGAGTCGCGCGGCGTAGCAGATAGCGCTCACCGCGAACATCGCCGCGGCGAGCAGCAGCCACCTGCCCAGAAACGGCTGCTGGGTCTGCCCGGTGGCGGCCTGGTACGTCGGGGCGCCCTGCCGGATGATGCCCGGCAGAAAGAGCAACAGCGTCAGCCCGGCCCCGAGGGCGGGCACCCGAATGTGGTTGCGGGCGCTCACTTTTAGCCGGGACAGCATCCGGTCGGCCAGCGCGTAGAGCGGGAAGAGCACCAGGTCGTGGGCGATCACCGCGGCGGCCAACCAGACGGCGATCGACTGCCACCAGGTGCCGAAGTTCCACAGCGTCGCCGGCCCGAAGGTGGCCAGCAGGTAGCCCAACAGCGCGAAACCAGACAGCATCGTCAGCAGGTGCAGCGGGCGCGAGCCGTAGATCGCCGCGAAACGCGTTGAGAACGACGGCATCTCAGCTGGCCTCGAATTCGATGGACGACACCCATTTGGTGTTGTGCACGCCGGGTAGTGCCGGGACGATGATGCGAGCCGGGTACCCGTGATCCAGCGGCAGGTCGGCGCCGTTGACCCGCAGCGCCAACAACGCGTCGGGGTCGTGAATCTGGTTGGCCTGCAGCGTCGCCGCGCCGAACGCCCCGCCCCGCTGCAGCGACGCCACCCGCGCCACCCGCGGCGCCGGCACCCCCGCCAGCCGGGCCAGCTCGGCCAACCGGACCCCGCTCCAGCTCTGCACGGTCGACCACCCCTCGACGCACGCGATCGGCAGCCGCGCGCCGGCCTGCGGCAGACCGGCCAGCGCCGCGCGGTCCAACACCACCTCCGTCGGCCCGCCGCGCAGGGTCAAACGCCAACTCGCGCCGACTGTTTCGGGTGCGATGCCCGCGGCGGCGGCGGTCTTGTTGACCGGGAAGTCGCCCCGGCCCCTGCCCCGGGGTAGCAGCAGGGCGGCTTCGCGCGCCGCGCCGCCGAGCGTCTGACCCACGGTCAGCGCGGCGACGAGCAGCACGCCCGAACCGACCAGCGCCAGCGCGCCGCGCCGGCTCATGGTCGGCTCGGCCGGATCGGCGGCCACCAGGCCGTCGGGATCGGGCGGCTGCGGACGGGTGTCGGTCCGGTTGGTGCGCAACACTTCTCGCAACGGCAGCGACCGCAGCCCGGCGACCATGCGCGGAAGCTTGAGCGCGATGTGCATCAAGAAGCCGGCGATGAACACCCAGGCCCCGAAGTAGTGGGCGGTGTAGAAGCTGAACCCGAAGACGTAGTCGTACTGGATGTTCAGCACCCCGGTGACGATTTCGAAGAGCACCCCACCGACCAGCGCCAGCAACGACAATCGCTCCAGCAACTGGGCGACCGAGCGGGCCGGGGGAAACACGAACAGCCGCGGGATCACCGACCACAGCTTGGCCAGCACCACCGGCACGATCACCAGGTCCAGGCCCACGTGCACGCCTTGGGTCAGCCGGTATAACCACGACGGGCGGACCGGCCAGGTGAAGGCGGGCAGGCGCAACCAGCCGACGTCGGCGGGGATGGCCTGGCCGAGTTGCGGTCCGTAGGCGATGTAGGACAGCAGCCCGGTGAGGGCCACGATCGGCAGCGCGGCCAGCAACACCAGCGCGAACACCGACGTCAGCCAGGGGCCGCGCAGGGGGCTGCGAAATTTCATCGGCGGCTCACAAGGCCGCGAGGCTCGCAATCACCCGGCCGCAGATCAGCCACACGCCGGTCAGCGTCAGGCCCACCTGCGCGGCCAGCGCCGCGGCGCTGTCCACCCCAACCGACGCCCAGCGGAACCAGGGCCCCACGTCGCCGGCGGTCTCCAGCCGTACCCAGCGGGCGTGCACGCCGATGACCTCCGTGTCGAACTCGGCGATGCAGCGCCCCCCGCTGACCAGCAGCTCGGCGGCGCGCCCCAGGATCCGCCGGGGGTCGCCGCCCAGGCCGACGTTGCCGTCGACCAGCAGAACCGTCTGCCAGAGGCCGGTGCCGGGCAGCGGCTCGAACACGTCGCCCAGCAGCGCCGGCGCACCGCCGCGGCCCGCCAGGCGGATGGCCGTCGCCGACCGGTCGATGCCGAGCGCGGGTATCCCCCGCCGGGTCAGCCTGGCGACCAACCGTCCTGGCCCACAGCCGAGCTCGATCGTCGGTCCGGTGCACATCCCGGTGACGGCGTCGTCGAAGGCATCGTCGGAAGCGTCGCGTGGGTCGGGACATCGATCGCCCAGCCACCGGTGGGCCGGCAGGGGCCGAAGCTCGCCGTCGTCGTGGCGGACCCAACATCTCTCGCCTTTCAGCGCCCGATCGTAGAGATGCCCCAGCATGTCACGCCTCTCGCATCGGTCGGGGATGTTGGCCCGCACGCTGATGTCCACGGGATTGACCAGCATTTCGATCAACCCGATCGATACCCCGATCGGCGATCGGCTAACCCCGCCCGGGCCCGGGCCGCACCGGATGGATACTGGCCCGATGCCGAACGACACCGTCCACCCCGACCTGCGCCGCACCGCCCGCCTCGCCCCGCGGCATTTGATCGGGCCCCGGAGCCTGCCGGTGCTGCGGGCCCTCAGCGCGGTCGGCGAGAAGCGCAACCGCGACCGCGACGCACCCGGCGTCGAGGTGATCACCCTGGAGTCGGGGGCCGGCGTGCGGCTGTTCCGGCCCGCCGGCGTGGCCGAGCCCGGCCCCGCGCTGGTGTGGATTCACGGCGGCGGCTACGTGATGGGCACCGCCCGCCAGGACGACCGGCTGTGCCGCCGGTTCAGCTCGAGGCTGGGAGTGACGGTCGCGTCGGTGGAATACCGCCTGGCGCCCGAACATCCGTATCCCGTGCCGCTGGAGGACTGCTACTCGGTGCTCACCTGGCTGACCGGTTTGCCCGCGGTGGATCGTGACCGGGTGGCGATCGGCGGCGCCAGCGCCGGCGGCGGCCTGGCGGCGGCGCTGGCGCTGCTGGCCCGGGACCGCGGCGAGGTCAGCCCGGTGTTCCAGGTGCTGGCGTACCCGATGCTGGACGACCGTAGCTCGGCCGCCGCCGCCGACCCGAACCACCGGTTGTGGAGCACCCGCAGCAACCGGTTCGGGTGGGCGGCCTACCTCGGCGGCGCCGACCCGCGGGTCGCCGTTCCGGGCCGCCGCGACGACCTGGGCGGGCTGCCGCCGGCCTGGATCGGTGTCGGGACGCACGACCTGTTCCACGACGAGGACCTGGCCTACGCCCGGCGGCTGACCGAGGCCGGGGTGCCGTGCCAGGTGGAGGTGATTCCGGGCGCCTTTCACGGCTTCGACGCGGTGGCCCCCAAAGCCCGAGTGTCACAGGGGTTTTTCGACAGCCAATGCGACGGCTTGCGCGCCGCGCTGGGTCACATCGCGAAGTAGACGAGCTCGCCGCCGATGACGGTGGCCGCCACCATGCCGGCGTCCAGCTCGGCCAGCGCCGTCGCCGGTGGCTCCGTCAGCACGCAGAGGTCCCCCGGCTGCCCGATTGCGACGGTCCGCGGGCGCGCCGGGTCATCCGGCCATCCCAAAAACATCGTCAAAGCCTTTGCCGCCGAGACGCATTCGCGCTTGCCGAGGACGGCGCCGCTGGGCGTGGTGCGGTAGACCGCGGCGCGCATCGCCGTCCACGGGTCGCCGTGGCCGAACGGCATGTCGGTGGACAGCGCCACCGGCACCGCCGCGTCCAGCAGCGAGGCGACCCGCCACAGCTCGCCGTGCTCCGCGGCGGGGACGTCGGCGAGGTACTGGTCGCCGCGCTCGGCGACGAAGTTGGGCTGGGTCACCACCGTGGCCCCGAGCTCGGCGAGGTCGCCGACGTTGTCGTCGGGCACCACGGCGGCGTGTTCGATGCGGTCCCGCGGGTGGCTGCCGGCCGCGCGCAGGGCCGCGATGGTCACCACGAGCTGGGCCGCGGTCACGCAGTGCACCGCGACCGGGCGGCCGTCGCCGTGCTGGCCGGCGATCCAGGCCGTCAGGGCGTCCAGGTCGAGGCGGTCGTCGTGCAGGATCTTCTTGCCCGGCGCCAAAAAGCTTGGCCGCGGCCGGAACTCGCCGCGGCGGTGGGCCACCATGAGCGACACCATGTCGTCGGCGCCGAGATCGGGGGTGGCGTCGGTGACGCCGGTGACGCCGGTCGCGGTGATGCAGCGGCCGAGTTCGGCCAGGTCGGTCTCGCGCTGCTGCAGGGCGTCCGACCAGCCGCGGTCGGCGCTGCGCAGCCGCCCGTCGGGGTGCTCGGCCAGGCCGACGCGGCCCAGCGCCTCGGAGTTGAGCATCCACAACGCACCGCTGCGGTGCTGGATGCGCACCGGGACGTTGCGCACGACGGCGTCGAGGGCGGTGCGGTCCAGCTCCCCGGCCACCGACTCGTGATAGCCGACGGCGCGGATCCACCCGTCGGGCCCCGGGGTGGCGTTCGAGAGTAGTTGGGCCAGTTGGTCTTTGGTGGTGACGCCGGGCGGGCCGACGAAGAACGAGTTCAGCGCCGACGCCGCCGAACGCAGGTGCACGTGGTGGTCGTGCAGCCCCGGCAGCACCGCCCCGCCGCCGGCGTAGAGCACACCCTCCCCGGGCCTGGCCACCAGATCGTCACCCACCTCCTCGATCTGGGCGCCGACCCGGATGTCCACCGTCCGGCCGTCCAACAGGGCGGCGCGGTGAATCAGCACGGCAGGCAACTCCTTTCGGAGACCAGCCGGCGCACCGCGTCGTTGTCGGCGCCCAGGCCGGGGGCCGGCCGCGAGGGCGACGGCGCCCGCGGCGGCCTCGCCGCGATGCCCGAGACCGGCGCCACCGTCGGCAGCGCCGCGTAGCTCGCGGCGACGGCCGCCATCGACAGGTGGATCAGTTCGCCGCCGCCGCGCCCGAGCGAGCCGGCCACGGCCAGGGCCGCCTCCAGCCCCGTCAGCGGGTCGGCGATGGCGTCGCCGCAGAACACCGGCCCCGTACCGACAAGCCCGCCGGCCACGGCGGCGTCGTCCCCGAACGCCGGCCTGGGGTCGTCGTGGCCGGTGATTTGCAGCCAGACCCGGCCCGCCCGGGGCGCGATGTCGCGCGGTCCCAGGCCGCGCCGCGGTAGCGCGGCGGGGCGCGACCCCTCGATCACGACGTCGGCGACCGCGAGCAGCTCGCGCACCGCGCCGGCCCGTTCGTCGAAATCCACGCAGTAGGAAAGCTTTTGCCCGTTGATCCAGTCGACGAAGGCGGGGTCGCCGCCCCGGGTGCCGTCCGGCCGGCGTGGGCTTTCGACCTTGACGACCCGGGCCCCGGCGCGGGCCAAAAGCTGCCCGCACAGCGGCCCGGCCCACATCGATGACAGGTCGGCCACCAGCAGGCCGGCCGGCTCGCGCGCGGACGCGGTCGGGCCGAGCCGGTCGATCCGCGGCGGGCGGGGCGCGGCCTCGCCGAGGCCCGCCGCCGGGATGTCCAGCAGGACCGCGCGCTCGACGATCGCGGGCACCGAACGCGTTGCCGCCCACCGCTGCAGCGCCGGCCAGGGGTCGGCGGGGACGTCGTCGGCCTCCAGCAGCGCGGGGACGGCGGCGACGTCGTCGGGGCGCGAGAGCGTGATCGCGCACCAGCTGTCGGAGGCCGCCAGCAACCGGGTGGCGCCGCCGGCCGACACCCGGCCGCCCCGCGCCAGGGCGAGCAACCCGGCCCGCCCGGCCAGCAGCTCGGCCGCGTCGACGGCGATGCCCAGCGCGCGCCCGGCGGCCGCGGCCACCTCGTCGGCGCGGGCCAGCACGTTGGCGCGGGAGAAGTCGGGCGGGCCGTCGGGCGGCCCGGTCAGATACGCCAGCCCGCTGCTACCCCACTTCGACACGGCCGAGCTCACGCCCACCATTGTGCGCGTGGCTAGAACTGCAGCGCGCTGAACCGCCAGTCCAGCACCGGCCGGTCGGGCTGGCCATCGAATTCGCCGGCCGCGTAGACCACCGACCGCAGCCCCAGCACGCCCCCGCGGTCGCTCGCCCGGGCCGTCTCCACGTGCAACTCGCTGTACACGGTGTCGCCCTCGTGCACCGGGCCGGTGTGATCGCAGGACTCCCACCCCAGCACCGTCACCAGGTTCGGCAACAGCCGGCTGGCCTGCGCGAGCGCCAGCCCGATGGTGTGGCCGCCGTAGACGAGCCGGCGCCCGCTGACGCGCGAATCATGGTGCACCGCAGCGATGTTCAGCGTGAGCCGCGCGAGCTCGGGTGCGCTGGTGACCACGTCCCCGGTGCTGCGCAGCACCGCGCCGGCCAGGCCTGGGTCGAAATGCGGCCCCGGCACCTTGTTTCGGAACGCGTCGGCGTCCCAGTGCTCGGTGGGATCGTGGGCCGGGCCGGGCACGTCGGCGCCGATCGCCGACAGGTCGTCGCCGGGCGCCCCGTCGGGATCCCAGTCCGGGCCGGCCGGCAGCATGGCGCACCGGTAGAAGTCGAGCACCAACCGGTCGGCCTGGTCGATGGTGATCATCCGCAGCGCCGCCAGTCCCGTCGGCGCCCGCCCCGGCTTGGGCGAATTCGCCCGCAGCCCAACCACTTCGGTGCGGGTGTACAGGGAGTCGCCGATGACCGGGAAGCGGTGAAACGTCAGGCCGCGGTAGAACAGGTTGGCCCTGACCCGCTGGGTGGCCAGCGTCGACTGCCCGATCGCCACGTCGCACACCAGGGCGGGATGGGCCAGCGGACCCGGCGCCCCGGTCACCGCGGCACACAGGTCGGCGTCCAGGGACAGCCGCAGCCGATCGCCCACGATGGCCTGGTGCCCGGCGGCCATTCCGGCCGACAGCGTCATCGCCGGTGCCCAGTCGAAGACCTGCCCGGTCGACAGGTCGTCGAAGTAAGGGCCGCCCTCGCGTACGCGCGCAAAAGTCACGGGGCCAATATGGCACACGTGAACGAAGAAGAAGACATGCTGATCGCCACGGTGCGGGCCTTCATCGACCGCGACGTCAAGCCCGCCGTGCGCGAGATCGAGCACGCCAACGCCTACCCCGAGGCGTGGATCGACCAGATGAAGCGGATCGGCATCTACGGGCTGGCCGTTCCCGAGGAGTACGGCGGGTCGCCGGTGTCGATGCCCTGCTACGTGCGCGTCACCGAGGAGTTGGCCCGCGGCTGGATGAGCCTGGCGGGCGCCATGGGCGGGCACACCGTGGTGGCCAAGCTGCTGGCACTGTTCGGCACCGAGGAGCAGAAGCGGGCCTACCTGCCGTCGATGGCCACGGGCGAGGTGCGCGCGACGATGGCGCTGACGGAGCCCGGCGGCGGTTCGGACCTGCAGAGCATGACGACGACCGCCGCACCAGACGGCGACAGTTTGGTGATCAACGGTTCCAAGACGTGGATTTCCAACGCGCGCCGCTCGGGATTGATTGCGCTGCTGTGCAAGACGGACCCCAACGCCACGCCGCGGCACAAGGGCATCTCGATCGTGCTCGTCGAACACGGCCCGGGGCTGACGGTCTCGCGGGACCTGCCCAAGCTGGGCTACAAGGGCGTCGAGTCCTGCGAGCTGTCCTTCGACGACTTCCGCGTCCCGGCGTCGGCCGTGCTGGGCGGCCGGGTGGGCGAAGGCTTCGCGCAGATGATGAAGGGCCTCGAGACGGGCCGCATCCAGGTGGCCGCGCGGGCGCTGGGGGTGGCGACGGCGGCGCTCGAGGACGCGTTGACCTACGCCCGGCAGCGGGAGAGCTTCGGGAAGCCGATCTGGAAACATCAGTCCGTCGGTAACTACCTGGCCGACATGGCGACCAAGCTCACCGCCGCGCGTCAGCTCACCCGGTATGCCGCCGAGCGCTACGACAGCGGCGAGCGCTGCGACATGGAGGCCGGGATGGCCAAGCTGTTCGCCTCCGAGACCGCGATGGAGATCGCGCTGAACGCCGTGCGCATCCATGGCGGCTACGGCTACTCCACCGAGTACGACGTCGAACGCTACTTCCGCGACGCGCCGCTGATGATCGTCGGCGAGGGCACAAACGAGATCCAGCGCAACGTGATCGCCGAGCAGCTGGTCGCCCGGGGCGGCGTGTAGCCGCGAATAGCCCGCCCGGCGCCGGTGTCCTGCTGTATATTTGCCGGACCCCATGGGAACCACGGAAGGGCGGTGGCCATGAGTTATCCCCCAGGGCCGTACGAGGGTTCCCCCGAATGGCAACAACCCCAGCCACCGGCCTGGCAGCAACCGCCGCCCGGCTACCCGCCCCCGCAGCCGGGTTATCCGGCCCCGCAGCCGGGTTGGCCGCCGCCCGACGAGCCGGACAACTACCTCGTCTGGGCGATCCTGGTCACGGTCCTGTGCTGCCTGCCGTTCGGGATCGTCTCGATCGTCTACTCCACGAAGGTCTCCGGGCTGTGGGTCCAAGGGCGCTACGGCGAGGCGCAGGCCGCGGCCGACAACGCCAAGAAATGGGCCATCATCGGCGCGGTCGTCGGCGTGGCCGCCTATGTCATCGGCGTCATCCTGTGGTTCGCGATGTTCGCGGCGATCGTCTCGAGCATCCCGTCCACGACGAGCACCACGTTCTCGGGCTACTGAGTATCCGGTTGGGCGCCAACGTAAGTCGCGTCCACCAGCCCCCACGCCCGCGCGGTGTCGGCGCCGATCGTGCGCCCGGACAGCACCAGGTACGCGGTGCGCCACCGCCCGATCCGGCGGGTGACGCTCACGGTGCCGCCGGCGCCGGGGATCAGCCCGAGGCCCAGCTCCGGTAGTCCGAACACCGAATCCTCGTGTGCCACAACCCATCCGCAGAACGCCGCCATCTCGAGCCCGCTGCCCAGCACCCTGCCGTGCACCTCGGCGCGGCACGACCTTCCAAGCCTTGACGTCAGCGCGTCGAGCGCCAGGGCGGGGCTGTGGCGGGTGCGGGCGAGGTGCGCGCTCGCCGGGTCGGCGAAGGTGCCGAACTCCGCGAGGTCGCCGCCGCTGCAGAACGACGGGCCGTTGCCGCTCAACACGATCGCAGTCACCGACGGGTCCAGCTGCGCGACGGCCAACGCCTCGAGTAGCGCGGCCCGCGCATCGGTGGAGAACGCGTTGTGCCGTTGCGGGCGGTTGAATTCGATGCGCAGCGTGTCGCCGTCGCGCCGGGCCAGCACCGGGTCGGCGATCTCCGGCACGCGCGCCGGGCCGCGTTCGGCCAGCCAGCGCGCAAACTCCGGGCCGGCCTGCAACGTCGAGTAGGCCAGGGACTCGGTCACCACCCCCGCCGGCGTCGGGCCGTCGGGATCGACCGACCGCAGCACGTCGTCGCACACGGTGCTGGCGTGCGGCCAGCGCTCACAGCGCCGCACCAGCTCGGCCAGGGCCTCGGGGACCGAGTCCACCGTGATCGCCCGGCGGTCGCCGGTGGATTCTTCGGTGATCGTGAAAGTTGCGTGCTGCAGCCAGTATTCGGGCGCTCCGGCAACCGGGCCCGCCGCGATCACCACGCCGGTCGGCGTAGTCTCGCCCGCCGGGGGCGGCTCCGTCAGGTCGACGACGCGCAGGGTCACCCGGAATACTTCTTCACCAGCTCGCCCTTGTAGAGCTTGCCGGTGTCGGTGCGCGGCAGCTGCGCCTCGAAGGAGATCGACCGCGGACACTTGTAGTGCGACAGGCGATCCCGCAGCCACACCAGCATCTCGTCGGCGAACTCGTCCGTCGCGTCGGCCGGGTCGACGGTCTGCACGACGGCCTTGACGCTCTGGCCCATTTCGTCGTCGGGGATGCCGAACACGGCCGCGTCCAGCACCTTCGGGTGGGTGACGAGCAGGTTCTCGGCTTCCTGCGGGTAAATGTTCACCCCGCCGGAGATGATCATGTGGTGGCGGCGGTCGGTGAGGTAGAGGTAGCCCTCCTCGTCGAGGTAGCCGACGTCGCCGACGGTCGCCCAGCCGTGCGTGTCGCGCGAGGAGGCCGTCTTGTCCGGGTCGTTGAGGTACTCGAACGCGTTGCCGCCCTCGAAGTAGATCTCGCCGGGTTGGCCCGGGGGCAGTTCGTTGCCGTTCTCGTCGAGGATGTGCACCACGCACGCCATCGGCTTGCCGACCGAACCCGGGTGGGCCAACCACTCCTCGGCGCTGATCAGCGTCGACCCGTGCGCCTCGGAGGAGGCGTAGTACTCGTCGACGATCGGTCCCCACCACTCGATCATCTGCTGCTTGATCTCCACCGGGCAGGGCGCCGCCGCGTGCATCACCCGCTGCAGCGACGACACGTCGTACGAATTGCGCACGGCCGCAGGCAATTTCAGCATGCGGGTGAAGTGGGCCGGGACGAACTGGGCGTGGGTGACCCGGTAGCGCTGGATGGCGTCCAGGCAGCCCTCGGCGTCGAACTTCTCCAGCACCACCGTGGTGATCCCGCCCGCCTGTGTGGTCATCGACCACACCGACGGCGCGGTGTGATACAACGGGGCCGGGCTCAGGTAGATCGCCTCGGGGTTCATCCAGAACTGCACCAGCGCCGACATCATGCCCGGCGCGTCGGCCGGCGGGACGTGCGGCAGTTCGCGCTTGATGCCCTTGGGCCGCCCGGTGGTACCCGACGAATACTGCAGCAGGTCGCCCTCGACCTCGTCGGCGATCGGCGTATCGGGTTGATCGGCAACGCATTCCGGGTAGCGCGCCCAGCCGTCGAGATCGTCGTCGGCGATCAGCAACAGGTCGGGCAGGCCGCCGGGCTGGGGGCACCTCCCGCTTGCGGGGGAGTGCTCGCCCAGGTTCTCGCACGTCTTGCGCAGCGCCGCCGAGCCGATGATCGCCTTGGCGGCGCTGTTGTCGACGATGTAGGCGGCCTCCGCCGCGGTCAGATGGGTGTTGATCGGCACGAAGTACAGGCCGCTGCGCCGCGCCGCCCACATCACCGCGTGGATGTGCTCGTTGTTCTCCATGAGGATCGCGATGGCGTCGCCCTCGACCAGGCCGGCCCGCCGGAAGTAGTGCGCCAGCCGGTTGGCGCGCGCTTCCATGTCGCCGAAGGTGACCACCGTCCCCGACGGGTGGAGTATGACGACGGGTTTGTCGGGGTGAGCGACGGCGTGCTCGCGAATCTGCATGCGCAGAACTCTACGATGTGCGAAGTTGACGGGTGTCAAGGTGTCGGGGTTAAGGGTCGCGGTACACCTCGCGCCGATGTGCTACGCGGATGACAAGAATGGTTAGGATGTCGTCTTCAATTTCGTACAGAATGCGGTAATCGCCCGCGCGCACTCGCCAGCGATTGCGATAACCGACCAGTTTTGTCGCCTTCGGTGGCCGAGGGATGTCGGCGAGCAGAGTGACGACACCTTCGATGCGAAGACGGTCCCGCTTCTCAATCGCGTCGATGGCCCGTTGAACACGGCAGGTCTTACGGACCTGACAAGTCACGCGATGCCGAGATCGTGCTTGACCAGTTCCCAGGGAATCGTGTCGCGGTCTTCGGCCTCGTCGTGTTCGGCCAGCGCCCGGTAATCGTCTGCGTCGTCGAGATCGTCGAGTAGCTTCTCGAATGCGTCGTAGCCCATCAGCACGGCGATCGGTTGACCGTGTCGCGTGAGCTTGACGGCCTTGCCGTGCGCGGCGAGGTTGTCGACCACCGCCGCCAACTGCTCTCGCAGTTCAGATACCGGAATGCTGCCCGAAGCCATGGCGAGATTGTACAACCCCGTACAAAATGGGCGGTGCACCGACGGCCATGAAATGGCCTACAAAGAGCTGGCGCTCCCCGTGTTGGGGCAGACGTTCAGGTTTGGGTGTGAATCCTGGGCTTTGGGTGTGAATCCTGGGCGGCGAAATCGCCGAACGGCCGCCACCAGCTCACAATCAAAGCCGTGAGTTCACACCCAAAAGCGTGGCGCTAGTCGGCCTCGGCCAGGCGCTGCTTGAGCGCCTCGAACTCGTCGCGCACGCCGGTGGGCAGCTTCTCGCCGATGAACTCGAACCACTCCTCGATCAACGGCAGCTCTTCGCGCCACTCGGCGGCGTTGACCGCCAGCGCCCGGTTGACGTCCTCGGCCTCGACGTCGAGGCCGTCCAGGTCCAGATCCCCCGCGGTAGGCACGACGCCGATCGGGGTGTCCTGGCCGCCGGCCTGGTGCTCGATGCGGTCGACGATCCACTTCAGCACCCGGCTGTTCTCGCCGAAGCCCGGCCACAGGAACTCGCCCTTGTCGCCGCGGCGGAACCAGTTGACGAAGAACACCTTCGGCATCTTGGACTCGTCGGAGTTCTTGCCCAGGTCGAGCCAGTGCTGGAAGTAGTCACCGACGTGGTAGCCCAGGAACGGCAGCATGGCCATCGGGTCGCGGCGCACGGTGCCGACTTTGCCCTCGGCGGCGGCGGTCTGCTCGCTGCCCATGGTGGCGCCCATGAACACGCCGTGCTGCCAGTCGCGGGCCTCGGTCACCAGCGGCACCGTCGTCTTGCGGCGCGCGCCGAACAGGATCCCCGAGATCGGCACGCCCTGCGGGTCGTCCCACTCCGGCGCCAGGATCGGGCACTGCGACATCGGGGTGCAGTACCGCGAGTTCGGGTGCGCCGCTTTGGTGTCCGTCTCGCGCAGGATCCAGTCGTTGCCCTTCCAGTCGATCAGGTGGTCGGGCTCGCCCTCCAGGCCTTCCCACCACACGTCGTTGTCGTCGGTGAGCGCCACGTTGGTGAACACGGTGTTGCCCGCCTCGATGGTGCGCATCGCGTTGGGGTTGGACTTCCAGTTGGTGCCCGGCGCGACCCCGAAGAAACCGAACTCGGGGTTGACCGCGTACAGCCGGCCGTCCTTGCCGAACCGCATCCAGGCGATGTCGTCGCCCAGGGTCTCGGCGCGCCAGCCGGGGATGGTCGGCTGCAGCATGGCCAGGTTGGTCTTGCCGCACGCCGACGGGAACGCGGCGGCGAAGTAGTACGCCTTGTTCTCCGGGGAGATCAGCTTGAGGATCAGCATGTGCTCGGCCAGCCAGCCCTCGTCGTGGGCCATCGCCGAGGCGATGCGCAGCGAGTAGCACTTCTTGCCCAACAGCGCGTTGCCGCCGTAGCCCGAGCCGTAGCTCATGATCTCCCGGGTCTCCGGGAAGTGCGTGATGTATTTGGTGTCGTTGCACGGCCACGGCACGTCAGCCTGGCCGTCCTCGAGCGGCGCCCCCACCGAGTGCAGCGCCTTGACGAAGAATCCGTCGGTGCCCATCTTGTCCAGCGCGGCCTTGCCCATCCGGGTCATGGTGCGCATGGAGACGACGACGTAGGCGGAGTCGGTGATCTCCACGCCCAGCTTCGGGTCCTCGGCGCCCAGCGGGCCCATGCAGAACGGCACCACGTACATCGTGCGGCCGCGCATGCAGCCGCGGTAGAGGTCGTTCAGGGTGGATCGCATCTCGGCGGGGTCCATCCAGTTGTTGGTGGGGCCGGCGTCGATCTCGCGCTCGGAGCAGATGAAGGTCCGCGACTCGACCCGCGCCACGTCGGACGGGTCGGACAACGCCAGGTAGGAATTGGGGTGCTTTTTCTCGTTCAGCTTGGTGAACGTGCCCGCCTCGACCAGTTGCGTGCACAGCCGCTCGAATTCCTCGTCGGAACCGTCAGCGAAGACCACCCGGTCCGGCTGGGTGAGCTCGGCGACCTCCTCCACCCATGACAACAGCCCCTGGTGTTTCGTCGGCGCGGTGTCCAGACCCGGAACGGTCGCTGAAGTCATCGAACTCTCCTGGTTTCTTCTGCCTGCTAACTCGGCTCGTGGTTGCGGTGTTGCCTTTACGTGACTGCCTTGGTGTCTTGCTATGGCTGCGCCCACACAACTGTTTACATGGTGGCGTTAACTACAGGTTATCGTGATCGCCTTGTCGGGGAGGTCTCGGGCGGGTATAAGCCTTCTCACAACAACGATTCAGAAGCCCGCGCCGAGCGTCAGTCGGCATCGCCATCCGCGCTCCTTGAAGCCGGTTTTTCCGTTTCGTCCCCGCCCGCGTCCTCGGCAGAGTCGTCGGGTGGAGGTATACCCGGTTCTCCCAGTTCTGCACGCACCGCATCCAGCGCCGCCTGCACCGTCGGCATCTCCCGGTCCCGCGCCGCCGCGGCCCGTGCCGCGGCGATCGCGTGCTCGCGAAGTTCGCTGTCGATGGCGGAGACCTGATCGGACACCTGGGTGTTCTCGGCCTCGTCCCGGGCGATCAGCGCGGTGCTGAGCACCGACTCGGCGACCAGCACCCGGGTGGCCACCAGCTCCTCCACCGCCGAGCGCAGCGACGAGGTCACCTCGCCGGCCCACCGGTCCAGCAACGCGCGGTCGTGCAGCAGGCCGCGGATGTGGACGACCACGAACGTGACGGCCAGCCCGATCGCCACGCATCCCACGGCCCCGACGATCGCCAGCGCGGGGCTCAGCCGGGAGGTCAGCCCGCCGACCAGCCGGCTGAGCGTCAGGGCCACGCCGAGCCCGAACCCGGCGCCCAGCAACAGCATCAGCCAGGTTTCGTGCCGCCGGGATTTCAGCGGCGGCGGCGGGACCTCGACCGTGGGCAGCTGCTCCGCGTCGGGCAGCGCCACCGGCACCCCCAGCACCTGCGCGACGTCGGCGAGGTGGGTGGCGGTTCCCTCGCTCACCTCGGTCACCACCTCGTCGACCCGGGCGCGGGCATGCTCCTCGAAGCCGGCCATCTTCCGCCGCGACAGTCCGGCGGCGTCCTCTTGCAGCTCGCTGCGCACCGACGAACACCGGTTGCGCGCGAAGTAGGACAGCTGGACCCGGGCCTGCTGGATCTGGCCGCGCAGCGTGATCGTCCGCTCGGTTTTGGCCTGGCGCCGCTGCCGCAGGGCCGCGCTGCGCTCCTCGCGCAGTGCGTCGACCCGCGCCCGCCGGCCGGCGCCCTCGGCGTCACGGTCGAACCGCTGTGCGACGTTCTTCAAACGGGATTCCCACGCGCGCAACCGATTTCGCCGCGGAATGCCGGGATCGTCGAGTTGCGTCGCGACGGTCTGCACCAGGTCGTCGATGTCCGGCGCGCCGAGGTCGGGCCGGGCCGCCGCACCGACCCAGGCCACCCGGCCGTAGCGCGGCGCGTGCGCGGCCAGGGTTTCGCGGTTGGCGGTGAGGACCTCGCGCCAGTTGCGGTGCACGTCGATCTTGGACACCACCCCGACCACCACGTCGGTGTGGTCGGCGGCGGCGTCCAGCAGCGCACAGTCCGATCCGGTCAGCTCCGCGGCCGCCGACACCACGAACACCACCGCCATCGGCCCGTCGCCCGGTCCCAGGTCCGTGGACTCGACGAACTTGTGCTGCGGCACCCGTTCGCGCAGCGCCGCGACCACCGCGGTGACGCCGGCCAGCCACGGACCGGTCACCAACACCACGTCGCGGCGGTTGACGGCGGGCGCGTCCAGCCGCGGCCCGATCGCGGCGACCAGCGCGTCCACCTCGACGACCGGATCCTCGGCGCTCATCGAGCCCCTCCCGGTGCCTGGGCCTGCGACCACAGCCGCAGCGATCCCCGGGTGATGTCCGCGGCGCCGGCGCGGTGCAGCGCGCT
This sequence comes from Mycobacterium sp. NGS63, assembly GCF_059812295.1. NCBI lineage: Bacteria > Bacillati > Actinomycetota > Actinomycetes > Mycobacteriales > Mycobacteriaceae > Mycobacterium > Mycobacterium sp. NGS63. The sequence goes on along the minus strand of NZ_JCALCJ010000010.1, from coordinate 50,742 downwards.
GACCGGGCCCGAACCGTAGCGCCGCCAGCGCCGCGCGCGGGGAAGGTGCGCGGCCGGATCGTCGTCGCCGACGGGCTCGAGCCCCGCGGCCTCGGCGAGGTCGACGGCGGCCGCCATGCGGGCGACCACGGTGTCGTCGCGGGCCAGGAAGTCGCCGATGGTTTCGTCGTGCGAGACCGCCAGGGCCTCCAGTTCCGCGACGGCCCGCAGCACCCGGCGGTAGCGCGCCTCCGCGCCGACGACCGCGATCCTGTCCAGGACGGCGTCCACCCCGCTGATCCGGCGCAGCAGCGCGCGGACCTGCGCGGGCGTCGCGCCGCGCCGCAGCGCGGCGACGCACAGGGCGGCGCCGAACACGTCCAGGCTGTCCAGCAGGCGCAGCCGCGCGTCGGTGGGCACCGGAAGGCCGGCGGCCAGGAAGCCGGCGAACGAGCCGTCGAGGCAGGTGGCGCCGCCCGGATCGGCAACGATGGCGCGCAGCGCCGCCCAATGCCCCGCGTCCAGGCCGTCGTGCGCGGCGACCGCGAGCAATCCGCTCATCGGCTCGACGGGCGCCCGCAGGCGCGCGGCGAACTCCGCGCGGCGCGTGTGCGCGGAGTTCAGCATGGCCAGGTCCGCCTTGTTCAGCACCGCCAGGACGGGACGCCCGGCCGCGCGGATCGCCTCGACGTCCGCGGCATCTTCGGGCTTGACGACCTCGGTGAGGACGTAAACGACCACGTCGACCGCCCCGGCGTCATCGCACACCGAGACCCCCGGCGCGTGGCCCAGGGCGCGCGCGACGGTGGCGCGGCCCACGCCGCGGCGTCCGCGGACGGCCAGCCGCAACGGCGCGCCCGCCCGCTCGGCGACCGCGGTCACCCGCGGGTCGGCGCGGTCGGCGGCAAAGCGCGCCAGCTCGTCGACGAAAATGCCTGGCCTCCTGCCGTCGCTGTCGGTCACCGTCCGGTCCGCCCGCCGGAGGCGAAACCTATCGAATGGTGGCATCTGCGTCACCGAGATGCGAGCCACCGTTCGCCCGCTATCAGTCCAAGGCAACTGTTGGGTATCAATCTGGACCTGGGGCGGCTACATCGGCGATTCATGCGCCACGATGGACAAATGCATGCGCTACCCGGGGTCGGGACGTGTCCCGACGCGCCGGCGGAGGGGGACCACGACACGGGCCTGGACACTGGAGGGGCCATGGTCCCCGCCCCCGAACCGCGCCACCTGCCCGCCTCGAGCTTCCGCTCGCGGCGGTCCGCGTTGTCGGGCGCGCAGCGCGAGACCTGGGAGCGACTGTGGCCCGAGCTGGGTCTCACCGTCGGGCCCGACGAACGACCGCAGCAACTGGACACCCGCGCGTGGTTCGGTCGTGAGGCACCCGTCGTGCTCGAAATTGGTTGCGGCAGCGGCACATCCACGCTGGCAATGGCCAAGGACGAGCCTCACGTCGACGTCATCGCGGTGGAGATCTACCGGCGCGGCCTGGCGCAGCTGCTCAGCGCGATCGAGCGCGAGGGGGTCGGCAACATCCGGTTGATCCGGGGGAACGCCATCGACGTGCTGGACCTGATCGCGCCGGGCTCACTCACCGGCGTCCGCGTCTTCTTTCCCGATCCCTGGCCCAAGGCCCGTCACCACAAGCGCCGCTTCCTGCAACCGGGCACGATTGGTCTGATCGCCGACCGGCTACTCCCCGGTGGTGTCCTGCACGCGGCGACGGACCATCCCGGTTACGCCGAGCACATCGGCGAGGTCGGCATGGGCGAACCGCGGCTGCACCGGGTCGACCCGGATAGCCGACTGCCGATCTCCGTCGCGCGCCCCACCACCAAGTACGAGTCCAAGGCCCGCGACGCGGGCAGTGTTGTGAACGAATTCATCTGGCAAAAGCTGGAAAAGGCAAAAGGATGAGCCTGACGGAAGAAGCCGCGACATCAGAAGCAGCACCCATGCACGCGCCAGCTTCGCCGGCGGTGCTGTCGGCCGAAGGCCTGAGTAGCTTTGCGCCACCGGCCGGACGCGTCTTGCTCGTCTGGGACGCCCCCAACCTGGACATGGGACTCGGCTCCATCCTGGGCCGCCGCCCCACCGCCCTGGAACGCCCGCGGTTCGACGCCCTGGGCCGCTGGCTGCTGGCCCGCACCGCGGAGGTCAGCTCCGCCCGCCCGGGCGTCGTGATCGAGCCCGAGGCCACCGTCTTCACCAACATCGCCCCGGGCAGCGCCGACGTCGTCCGGCCGTGGGTGGACGCATTGCGCAACGTGGGTTTCGCGGTGTTCGCCAAGCCGAAGATCGACGAGGACAGCGACGTCGACCGCGACATGCTCGCCCACATCGCGCAGCGGCACCGGGAGGGGCTCGCGGCGCTGGTGGTGGCTTCGGCCGACGGCCAGGCCTTCCGCCAACCGCTGGAGGAAATCGCACGCTCCGGGGTGTCCGTGCAAGTGATCGGATTTCGCGAACATGCGAGTTGGGCGCTAGCGTCGGATACCTTGGACTTCGTCGACCTGGAAGACATCGCGGGTGTGTTCCGGGAGCCATTGCCGCGGATCGGCCTGGATTCGCTGCCTGACCAGGGGGCATGGCTGCAGCCGTTCCGGCCGCTGTCCGCCTTGTTGACCACGCGTGTGTGAGACTGGGAAACCAATCCGCGGGTCGCTACTGATCCAGTAAGGAGCTTACGTGTTCGCCTGGTGGGGTCGAACCGTGTACCGCTACCGGTACATCGTGATCGGGGTCATGGTGGCCCTGTGCCTCGGGGGCGGCATCTTCGGGATGAGCCTGGGTAAGCACGTCACGCAGAGCGGTTACTACGACGCAGGCAGCCAGTCGGTCAAGGCCTCGGTGTTGGGCGACCAGACCTACGGCCGCGACCGCACCAGCCACATCGTCGCCACCTTCACTCCCCCCGACGGAACGACGGTCGACGACCCGGCGTGGCATCAGAAGATCGTCGACGAGCTCAACAAGTTCAAGAACGACCACCCCGACCAGGTCGTCGGCTGGGCCGGCTGGCTGGCGGTGTCCAATCCCGCCGACGCGCCCCCGCTGATCAAGGGGATGGCGACCGAGGACAAGAAGCACACGTTCGTGTCCATCCCGCTCAAGGGAGACGACGACGACACCATCCTCAACAACTACAAGGACGTCGAACCCGACCTGCAAAAGCTCAACGGCGGCAAGGTCGAATTGGCGGGCCTCGAGCCTATCGCCAACGCGTTGACCGGCACGATCGCCACCGACCAGCGCCGCATGGAGGTGCTGGCGCTGCCGGCGGTGACCGTGGTGCTGTTCCTGGTGTTCGGGGGGGCGATCGCGGCGGGTCTGCCGGCCATCGTGGGCGGACTGAGCATCGCGGGCGCGCTGGGCATCCTGCGGTTCGCCGCGATGTTCGGGCCGGTGCACTTTTTCGCCCAGCCGGTGGTCTCGCTGATCGGTCTCGGTATCGCCATCGACTATGGGCTTTTCGTGGTGAGCCGGTTCCGGGAGGAGATCGCCGAGGGCTACGACACCGAGGCCGCGGTGCGACGCACGGTCATGACGGCCGGGCGCACCGTCACCTTCTCGGCGGTGCTGATCATCGCCTCCAGCGCCAGCCTGCTGGTGTTGCCGCAGGGCTTCGTGAAGTCGTTGACCTACGCGATCTTCGCCGCGGTGGGACTCGCGGCGCTGCTGTCGATCACCCTGCTGCCGGCCTGCCTGGGCATCCTCGGCCGCCACGTCGACGCCCTCGGGGTGCGCACCGCGTTCCGTGTGCCCTTCCTGCGCAACTGGAAGTACTCGCGCGCCTACCTCAACTGGCTCGCCGACCGGCTGCAGAAGACCAAGACCCGCGAAGAGGTCGAGGCCGGCTTCTGGGGCAAGCTGGTCAACTTCGTGATGAAGCGCCCGCTGGCCTTCGCCATCCCGATCGCCGTCGGCATGATCCTGCTGGTCATCCCCCTGGGCAACCTGTCGTTCGGCGGCATGAGCGAGAAATACCTGCCGCCGGACAATTCGGTGCGCCTGGCGCAGGAGCACTTCGACAAGCTGTTCCCCGGCTACCGCACCGAGCAGCTGACGGTCGTGATCCAGAGCGACAACCACACCAAGGTCACCGATCAGCAGGTCGCCGACATCCGCAACAGGCTCGCGCCGATCACGGGGTTCACCGACAAGACCTGGCAGGAGCGGGCGTGCCCGACCATCGCCGGCAACCCCTGCGTCAACGGCCCGAACGGGACGACGCAGCCCAAGGACGACTCGGTGCGGGTGATCCAGAACGGGTTGTCCAACCGCAATGACGCCGCCAAAAAGATCGACGAACTGCGGGCGATAAACCCGCCGAAGGGACTCAAGCTCCTGGTCGGCGGCACGCCCGCCCTAGAGCAGGACAGCATCCACAGCCTGTTCGACCAGGCGCCGCTGATGCTGGTGTTGCTGCTCGGCGCCACGACGGTGCTGATGTTCCTGGCCTTCGGCTCGTTCGTCCTGCCGATCAAGGCCGTGGTGATGAGCGCACTGACGCTCGGGTCCACGCTGGGGATCCTGACGTGGATTTTCGTCGACGGGCACTTCGCGACCCTGCTGAACTTCACCCCGACACCGTTGATGGTGGTCCTCATCGCGCTGGTGGTCGCGGTCGGTTTCGGCCTGGCCACCGACTACGAGGTGTTCCTGGTGTCCCGCATGGTCGAGGCCCGCGAGCGCGGCATGTCCACCGCGGAGGCCATCCGGATCGGCACCGCGACCACCGGGCGCCTGATCACGGCCGCCGCGCTGGTGCTCGCCGTGGTCGCCGCGTCGTTCGTGTTCTCCGACCTGGTGCTGATGAAGTACCTCGCGTTCGGCTTGATGGCGGCGCTGCTGCTGGACGCGACCGTGGTCCGCATGTTCCTGGTGCCCTCGGTGATGAAGCTGCTCGGCGACGACTGCTGGTGGGCCCCGCGCTGGGCCCGGCGCCTGCAGAACAAGCTCGGGCTGGGCGAGATCGACCTGCCCGACGAGCGCAAGCGGCCCAACCTCAACGGGCGGCCCGCCCGGCCCCCGGTCTCGGCGGCCAGCCTGGTGGCCGCGCCGTCGCGCGCGCCGCACGACCCCACCCACCCCGGCGCGCTGGAACCGCCGCGGCCCGCGCGGCCGGCCGGCCCACCGGAGCCCAGGCCCGCGCGGGAACCGGCCGCCGGCGCGCCCTCCGGCGCCAGCACCGCACGCCTGCAGGCCGCGCCGCGCCAGCCGACGGAAGCCACCACTTCGCGACTCGCGACGCCGGGCAACGCGCCGCCCGCCGACGCGCGCGGGACGGGCCCGGCCCAGCCCGCGCCGCGACCTCCGGCGCCCCCGACCCCGTCCAGTGGCCAGACCCGGGCCATCCCGGTTCCCGGCAACGACCCGGCCGACCCGACCGCGGCGCTTCCGGTCATGCGGTCCGACGCCGGGGACTCCGAGGCGGCCTCCCAGCAGCTCAACGCGCGCGGTCAAGGCGATAACGGCGACGGTGGCGAGAACGGCGACAACCCGCGTCAGCGCCGCCGTGGCGGCGGGGGCGGCGGGGCCGTCAGCGCGCAGGATCTGCTGCGCCGCGAGGGACGGCTGTAGCGCTCAGTCGGTTTCGGTTTCCGGACGGTCCGGTTTGGCCTGGACGACCACCCCGACCTCGTCGTCCTCATCTTCCTCGGCCTGTTTTTCGGCCTCCGCTTCCGGATTCCGGGCCAGCAGCACCTGTATCGCGTTGTTCAGGAACGCGACCGTCGGGACGGCCAGGAGGGCGCCGACGATGCCGGCGAGCACGCCGCCCGTCGAGATGGCCAGCACCACCGCGAGCGGATGGATGGAGACCGCGCGGCCCATCACGAGCGGCTGCAGCAAATGAGCCTCCATTTGGTTCACCGCAATCAGCAAACCCAGCGTGATCAGCGCGTAGACGATGCCCTTGGCCAGCAGGGCCACCACCACGGCCAGCAGGCCCGAAATCAGCGCACCGATCAGTGGGATGAAGGCGCCCAGAAACACCAGCGAGGCCAGCGGCAGCGCCAGCGGGATGCCCATGATCGCCAGCCCGGTCCCGACGCCGGCCGCGTCGGTCAGGGCGACCAGGAAGGTGGCCCGCACGTAACCGATCAGCGACGCGTACCCGGCGGAGCCGGCCTCGCGCACCCGGTCACGCGCGTGGGTGGGGAAGATCTTGGTGACGTATTGCCAGATGTTGCGCCCGCCGTAGAGAAAGAAAATCAGGGTGAACAGCGTCAACACCGCGGCGGTGACCAGTTCGGTGATCGTCGCCGCCGTGGACAGCGCGCCGCTGGTCAGCTTGGACTGGTTGTTGTGCAGCGCCTGGATCGCGGCGTCGCCCGCGCTGGAGATCTGTTCGCCGCGCAGGTGTAGCGGCCCCTCGATCAGCCATCGCCGGGTGGAGTCGATGCTGCGGGTCACCTGGTCGGTCAGGTCCGGCAGGCCGTAGACGAACTGCAGGATGACGAATGTCAGGATGCCGCCCAGGATCGCGAACCCGCTCAGCAGCACCAGGGTCACGGCGGCCCCGCGCGGCAGGCCCCTTTTGTCGATCCAGTCGACCGCCGGGACCAGCAAAGCGCTGATCATCAGCGCCAGCAACACCGGGACGACGATGACTTCGAGCTTCTTCACGACCCAGAGCAGCGCGACCGCCGCGGCCAGGATGACCAGCAAACGCCACGACCACGCAGCGGCCTTGCGGACCAGGGGTTCGACCGCTGCGTCATCTGAGGCCCCGACGGTGTGGCCAAGGTTTGCCGGCATCTGGTCAGCCTATCCGGCGCCGGTGCGCGTCGCGGCCTCACGCGGGCGCCGTTTCAGCCCGGCGGTCGGCACGATCCGGTTACGACCCCAGAACGTCCCAGACACGGTCGGAGCCGCACCCCGCTGCCCGCGCCACCTGCGCGGTTACCCTAAAGCACGTGTCGCACGACGCACCCCTTTCCAAGCTGGACTTGACGCCCGGGCGCACCCCGCGCGGCAAGTACTGGTGGGTCCGCTGGGTGATCCTCGGCATCGTCGCGATCGTGCTTGCTGTCGAGATCGCGCTCGGCTGGGACCAGCTGGCCAAGGCGTGGATGAGTCTGAACTCGGCCAACTGGTGGTGGCTGATCGCGTCTGTGCTGGCGGCGGCCGCGTCGATGCACAGCTTCGCCCAGATCCAGCGGACCCTGCTGAGATCGGCCGGGGTCAACGTCAAGCAGTTGCGCTCGGAGGCGGCGTTCTACGCCGCCAACTCGCTGAGCACCACGCTGCCCGGCGGGCCGGTGCTGTCGGCGACGTTCCTGTTCCGTCAGCAGCGGCTCTGGGGCGCCTCCGCGGTGGTGGCCTCGTGGCAGTTGGTGATGTCGGGCGTGCTACAGGCCGTCGGGCTGGCGCTGCTCGGCCTGGGCGGGGCCTTCTTCCTGGGCGCCAAGAACAACCCGTTCTCCCTGCTGTTCACGCTCGGCGGCTTCGTCGCGTTGCTGCTGCTGGCCCAGGCGGTGGCGTCGCGCCCGGAGCTGATCGAGGGCATCGGCAGCCGGGTTTTGGCCTGGGCCAACTCGATTCGCGGCAAGCCGACGGACACCGGCCTGGACAAGTGGCGCGAGACGCTCATGCAACTCGAGTCGGTGAGCCTGGGCCGTCGCGACCTGGGGGTGGCGTTCGGCTGGTCGATGTTCAACTGGATCGCCGACGTGGCCTGCCTCGGGTTCGCGGCCTACGCCGCCGGCGACCACGCGTCGGTCGCCGGATTGACGGTCGCGTACGCGGCCGCCCGCGCCGTGGGCACGATACCGCTGATGCCGGGTGGACTGCTGGTCGTCGAGGCGGTGCTGGTGCCCGGCCTCGTCTCCAGCGGGATGTCGTTGCCCAGCGCGATTTCGGCCATGCTCATCTACCGGCTGATCAGCTGGTTGTTCATCGCGGCCGTCGGCTGGGTGGTGTTCTTCTTCGTGTTCCGCACCGAAAACGCCGACTCCGGCTCGGGCTCTGACGACGAACCCATCACCGGCCCGCTGCCCGTCATGCGCGACGGCCCCGGAACCGAACCGTCCGCCGACCCGACCGAAACCGCCCTGCAGGGCCCGCTACCGCCCGAGCCGAATCCGTAAGCGCGGGGCCGGCTTTCGCCCTTGTCGGCCCGTTCGGCCCGTCGATTGTGAACGCACGGCTTTCGGTGTGAGCGTAGGGCGGCACCCGGGCGCGTTTCGCCGCCCACGATTCACAATCGAAGCCCAGCTTCACACCCGACGACGAGCCGCGACCCGGGGCTCGTCGGCCCTTTCGGCTCGTCGGCCCGTCGATTGTGAACGCACGGCTTTCGGTGTGAGCGCAGGGCGGCATCCGGGCGCGTTTGGCCGCCCACGACTCACAATCGAAGCCCAGGCTTCACACTCAACGCCGAGTCGAGGCGCAGACAGTTATCAGCCGGCGTTATTCGGCTTCGGCGCACCGCCCACGGTGACTCCGGGCAGCAGCGCGCCGCCCGCGGCCGGCGATGCACCCGCCGCCGGCGGAGCGCCCGCCGGGGAACCGGTGCCGCCCATCGGCAGCGCGCCCGCGGCGCCCTGCGCCTGCTGCATCATGCCCATCGCCTGCGGAATGGTGATCGGCAGCTTGCACTGCATCGACAGGTTGGTCAGCGGCTGCGCGATCGACGTCATGTCGCCGGCGACCTTGGGATTGGCCTCGAAGTAGGACTTCAGCCCGGTGAACGACTGCGGCCCCGCCTGCTGCTGCAGCATCGTGGTCATCGCCTGGTTGGTCTCCGGGTGCGAGTCCAGGTAGTCGCCCATCGACTTGGAGACCGAGCCGATCGTCCGCGCGACCTCACTGGCCGCGCACGGGTCGTTGGCACCCGTCGCGGGCGGTCCGGCCAGCAGAGCGATGGCGGCGGCGGGCGCGGCGGTGGCGATCACCCCCGCCAGGAGGCGGCGCCTGATTGCGATCGTCATGGATCTCTCCTCAAAGTTCGCGCGCACTGCGGGACGCCTCGCAATTCGGTTGCAATAGACGGCTCTTTCGCGGCGAAATCCCCCGCCCCACGCGCGGCCATCCGCCATATTGCCATAGATCCCGCTTGATCACCGGTTCACAACGACTGCGCAGCATCTTGGCAACAACGGTGTCTTTGCAGCTCAGGAACCAGATAAGCCGACATAATCCACAGCCTCCTGCGGTATTCTCGCCTGACCGCACTGCGCGAGAACCCGGGGAGCAAGAAATCCAGCAGTTCATGATGCGCCTCAGCCGCAGCCTGCGTAAGTACCGCTGGTTGGTCTTCACAGGCTGGCTGCTGGCATTGGTGCCCGCGGTCTATCTCGCGATGACGCAGTCGGGAAACCTCACCGGCGGCGGTTTCGAAGTGGCCGGCTCCCAGTCGCTGGCGGTCCACGACCAGCTCGAGGACCTCTACCACGACCAGGGCGCATCCTCGCTGGCGCTGGTGGCGGCCCCCCGCCCGGACGCGAGTTACTCCGACATCAACGACGCCGTCGCGCTGCTGCGCCGGATCGCCGGCGAGTTCCCCGGCGTGACGGAGGTGCCCAACCCCACGCAGCGGCCGCCGCAGCCCGACCGGCCGTACGTGGTGTCGCTGCGGCTGGACGCCCGCAACGCCGGCACCAGCGACCTCGCCAAGCAGCTGCGCCACAAGGTGGGCATCAAGGACGACCAGTCCGGCCAGACCGCCGACGGCCGGGTGCGGCTCTACGTCATCGGGCAGGGCGCGCTGTCCGCCGCCGCCGCGGCCAACACCAAGCACGACATCGCCGCCGCCGAAAAGTGGAACCTGCCGATCATCCTGATCGTCCTGCTGGCCGTGTTCGGCTCGCTGGCCGCCGCGACGATCCCGCTCGCCCTGGGCGTCTGCACGGTGGTCGTGACGATGGGGCTGGTCTATTTGCTGTCGGCGTACACGACGATGTCGGTGTTCGTGACGTCGACGGTCTCGATGTTCGGCATCGCGCTCGCCGTCGACTATTCGCTGTTCATCCTCATGCGCTTCCGCGAGGAACTGCGCACGGGCCGCCAGCCGAACGAGGCCGTCGACGCGGCGATGGCCACCTCGGGTCTGGCGGTGGTGCTGTCCGGGATGACGGTGATCGCGTCGCTCACCGGCATTTACATCATCAACACCCCGGCGCTGAAGTCGATGGCCACCGGGGCGATCCTGGCCGTCGCGGTGGCGATGCTGACCTCGGCCACCCTGACCCCGGCGGCGCTGGCGACCTTCGGCCGGGCCGCGGCCAAGCGGTCGGCCTTGCTGCACTGGTCCCGGCAGCCGGAAGGCACGCAGTCGCGGTTCTGGAACCGGTGGATCGGCTTCGTCATGCGCCGCCCGTGGGCCGCGGCGATGGCGGCGTCGCTGGTGCTCATCGTCATGGCCGCGCCGGCGGCGTCGATGGTGCTGGGCAACAGCCTGCTGCGCCAGTTCGACTCGTCCCACGAAATCCGCGCCGGGGTCGGCGCGGCCGCCCAGGCGCTCGGGCCCGGCGCGCTGGGCCCGGTCAGCGTGCTGGTCAGCTTCCCCGACGGCGGCGCATCCTCACCCGAGCACAGCCGGACCGTCGCCGCGGTCCGCGAGCGGATGACGCAGGCCCCCAACATCGTGTCGGTGTCGCCGCCGCAGTTCGCCGAGGACAACAACAGCGCCCTGGTGTCGGCGGTGCTGACCGTCGACCCCGAGGACATGAAGGCCCGCGACACCGTCGGTTGGATGCGCACCCAACTGCCCCAGGTTCCCGGTTTGGGGACGGCGCGGGTGGACGTCGGCGGCCCGACGGCGCTGATCAAGGACTTCGACGACCGGGTGTCGCGGACCGAGCCGCTGGTGCTGCTGTTCGTGGCGCTGATCGCGTTCGTGATGCTGCTGATCTCCGTGCACTCGGTGTTCCTGGCGTTCAAGGGCGTGCTGATGACGTTGCTGTCGGTCGCCGCGGCCTACGGCAGCCTGGTGATGGTCTTCCAGTGGGGCTGGTTGCAGGACCTCGGGTTCAGCCACATCAGCTCGATCGACAGCACGGTTCCGCCGCTGGTGCTGGCGATGACGTTCGGGCTGTCGATGGACTACGAAATCTTCCTGCTCGCCCGCATCCGGGAACGCTTCCTGCACTCCGGCAACACCCGCGACGCGGTCGCCCACGGCGTGAGCACCAGCGCCCGCACCATCACCAGCGCCGCGCTGATCATGATCGCGGTGTTCATCGGCTTCGCGTTCGCCGGCATGCCGCTGGTCGCGGAGATCGGGGTGGCGTGCGCCGTCGCGATCGCCGTCGACGCGACGGTGGTGCGGCTGGTCCTGGTGCCCGCTTTGATGGCGATGTTCGCCCAGTGGAACTGGTGGCTGCCCGGCTGGCTGCGCCGCGTGCTGCCGTCGGTCGACTTCGACCGCCCGCTGCCGGAGGTCGACCTCGGCGACGTCGTGGTGATCCCCGACGACATCTCGGCGCTGACGGCGCCCAGCGCCGACCTGCGAATGGTGCTCAAGTCCGCGGCCAAGCTCAAGCATTTGGCGCCCGACGCCATCTGTGTGGCCGACCCGCTCGCCTTCACCGGGTGCGGGCGCAATGGCAAAGTGACGCAAGGCATTACGGGAAGCCGCGGCCTGGGCCCCGGGCAGATCCCCCACCAGGTCAACATCGACGACGACAGCGCGGGGGTCCCGACGAGCCCGGTGGCCGTGGGAGCCGCGGCCAAGACCGCCACCAACGGCCACTCGGCCGCCAAGAAGCTGGTGGGCGGTCTGGCGTCGCGCAACGGCATCGCCCGCGCCATCGCCGGCGACCGGCCGGTGCACCCGGTCACGCTGTGGCGGGGGCGGTTGTCGGTCGCCATCGACGCGCTGCAGACGGGGGCCTCGAAGACCGGGGCGGGTCCGGCCTACGAGCGGCGCAGCCCGGTGGAGACCACCCACGTGCAGTTGCCGACGGGTGATCGGCTGCTGGTCCCAACGGGCGCGGAGGCGTTGCGCCTCAAGGGCTACCTGATCATGTGCCGTAACAGCAGCCGCGATTACGCCGACTTTGCTGACATGGTGGAAACGGTGGAGCCGGAGACCGCCGCTGTGGTGCTGGCGGGCATGGACAGGTATTACTGTTGTCAAACACCCAGGCAGGAATGGATGGCCACCCAGTTGGTCCGGCAGCTCGCGGATCCGCATCCTTCCGATTTCAGTGACGACCAGTCGTCGGAGCCCGACGTCAAGGCGGACTGGGACGAGGTCAGAGCGCGCTGCCTGTCGGTGGCCGTAGCGATGCTGGAGGAGGCGAGGTGACGTTGGCACCCGACCGGCGCCCCGCACCGCCACCCCAGCGGCCCGCCGGCGAAGAGCGCGGGCCCGACGCCGGCTCGCCCGCGTCCTTCCAGGATTCCGAGCAGCCGGTGGAGTTCTGGCCGACGTCCGCGATCCGCTCGGCGCTGCAGGGCGGCGACATCGCCACCTGGAAGCGCATCGCCGCCGCACTGAAACGCGACCCCTACGGGCGGACCGCGCGCCAGGTTGAAGAGGTCCTCGAGGGGACCCGCCCCTACGGCATCTCCAAAGCGCTGTGGGAGGTGCTGGAGCGCGCCCGCACCCACCTGGAGGCCAACGAACGCGCGGAGGTCGCCCGCCACATCCGGCTGCTGATCGACCGGTCGGGCCTGGACGAGCAGGAATTCGCGTCGCGCATCGGGGTCGCGCCCGAGGAGCTGGGCACCTACCTCGACGGCAGCGTCAGCCCCACGTCGGCGCTGATGATCCGGATGCGTCGCCTCTCGGACCGCTTCGTCAAGGTGAAGCGCGCACCGGAGTCGAACTGAGCTTCAGCGGGAGTTGATCGGCCGCACGTCGGCCACCAGCCAGGTGTCGCCGCGTTTGTCCAGCCCCACCCGCAACGCGGGCGCCGCATGGCTGGGTGGCTGGCCGGGCGCGTTCTGGGTCACCCGCAGGATGACGGCCACACTGGCCGCCGCCGGACCCAGGGCCTCGACCCCGGCCGACAGCGTGGCGGCCTGGGCCGTGACGTTGTGCTGGGCCAGGTCGGCGCTGGACTTTTGGTATTGCTCCTTGAACGCGTTCACCTGCTCGGGCACCATCATCGCCGCGGCCCGGTCGATCGAGCTCGTCGGGGCGCTGGGGGTGAACGACGCCATCGCCTCGGCCATCCCCGAGGCGATCCGCACCACCTCGCGGGAATCGTTGGCGAAGGCGCGATCCGGCCGCGTCCAGTGGGTGAACCCGGTCAGCACCGCCGCGCACAGGGCGGCCACGCACAGGAACACCACGGCCAGCCGCAGCCCCGGCGCGTCGTCGTCGGTGCCGACGCTCACCGAATCGCGGCGCAGCAGCCAGAAGTCCACCGCCACCGCTTCCATGATCAGCAGCACCAAGACCGAGCACGCCGACACCCACCACAGCGGCCAGTCCAGCACCACCCCGATCGCCAGCAGCGCGGCGACGGCGGCCAGCGGCGCCACGATGTCGAAGGCCAGCAGCCGCCAGACGTTCCTCATCGGATGGATCCCAGCCCGGAGATCATCAGCTTGCCGTCCACGTCGCAGACGTCGAGCCGCAGATTCCAGTGCACCGTCTGCGGCTTGGCGCCGGCGTTCTCGCTGATCGACGTGGCCACCACCATCACCGAGTCCAACCGGGTGGCGAACGGCGGCAGCTTGGTGGTCACCACCGGGTGGGATTCGCCGGGCCGGGTGTCCAGGTCGCGGCGCACGGTCTCGACCGCCACCGACTCGATGCGCCCGGCGCTCTTGGACTGCAGCTTCTGCACCACCTGCCGGTAGGGGTCGATGGCCGCGTCGAAGTCGGTGTTGAGGTCGCCGACCGTCCCGTCGTGCAGCTTCTGCAGGCTGGCGTCGACGTTGCCGCTGTTCATGTTGATCAGCACGCCCGTCCACTCCGCGGCGGTCTGCATGACGCGGGTCAGGTAGGCGCGTTCGCCCTCCGCGTCGCGGTGCCCGGACCAGATGAGGTAGCCGAGCACGACGGCGGCGACCCCCAGGAGGCCGAGTACGGTCGAGGCGACGCCGTAGAGGGAAAAGACCTGGCCGCCCGACGGTTCGGGCTCGGCGGCCTCAGGGCCCGAGTCGTCGGCGGCGCCGGAGTCGTCGTCAGCGTCGGACATGGCCCGATCGTTGCATCCAAAAGAAGATGGAAGGATGGCGGGGTGACTGTAGAGGCCATCCGATCGGGCGTCGACCTGAGCTTTGTCGACGCGAACGCCCGCCCCCAAGACGACCTTTTCGGCCATGTCAACGGCCGCTGGCTGGACGACTACGAGATTCCGCCGGACCGCGCGACCGACGGCGCCTTCCGCCACCTGTACGACCGCGCCGAGGAGCAGGTGCGCGACCTGATCACCGAGGCCAGCGAGCGGGGCGCCGCCGCAGGCACCGACCAGCAACGCATCGGTGACCTCTACGCCAGCTTCCTCGACGAGGGCGCCGTCGAACGCAGGGGCCTGCAACCGCTGCTCGACGAGCTCGCGGAAATAGACGGCGCCACGGACCGCGCCGCATTGGCCGCCGTGCTGGGCGCGCTGCAGCGCACGGGCGTCGGCGGCGGCGTCGCGATGTACGTCGACACCGACGCCAAGAACTCCGCGCGCTACCTGGTGCACTTCAGCCAGTCGGGCATCGGGTTGCCCGACGAGTCGTATTTCCGCGACGAGCGGCACGCGGCGGTGCTGGCCGCGTATCCGGGCCACATCGCGCGGATGTTCGGCCTCGTCTACGGCGGCGGTGCCGAAGACCACGCGGACACCGCGGCCCGGATCCTGGCGCTGGAGACCAAGCTCGCCGCCGCGCACTGGGATGTGGTCAAGCGCCGCGACGCCGACCTCACCTACAACCTGCGCACCTTCGCCGAGCTGCGCGACGACGCGACCGGGTTCGACTGGGCCGGCTGGGCGACCGCGCTGGGCAGCACACCGGAGGCGCTCGCGGAAGTGGTTGTGCGGCAACCGGATTACCTGGCCGCCTTCGCCGCGCTGTGGGCCGGCGAGGACTTCGAGGACTGGAAGCGCTGGGCGCGGTGGCGGTTGATCCGCGCCCGCGCCGCGTGGCTGACCGACGACGTCGTCGCCGCGGACTTCGAGTTCTACGGCCGCCTGCTGACCGGCGCCGAGCAGATCCGCGAACGCTGGAAGCGGGCGGTGTCGCTGGTGGAGAGCCTGATGGGTGACGCGGTCGGAAGGCTGTACGTGGAGCGGCATTTCCCGCCCGGCGCCAAGGCCCGCATCGACACCCTGGTGGACAACCTCAAGGCGGCGTACCGACAGTCGATCAGTGAGCTGGACTGGATGACGCCGCAGACCCGCGAGCGCGCGCTGACCAAGCTGGAGAAGTTCACCGCCAAGGTGGGCTACCCGGCGAAGTGGCGCGACTACTCCGCGCTGGTGATCGACCGCGACGACCTGTACGGCAACTACCGGCGCGGGTACGCGGTCAACCACGACCGCGAGCTGGCCAAGCTCGGCGGGCCGGTGGACCGCGACGAGTGGTTCATGACGCCGCAGACCGTCAACGCCTACTACAACCCGGGGATGAACGAAATCGTCTTCCCCGCAGCCATTCTGCAGCCGCCCTTCTTCGATGCCGACGCCGACGACGCCGCCAACTACGGCGGGATCGGCGCGGTCATCGGCCACGAGATCGGGCACGGCTTCGACGACCAGGGCGCCAAGTACGACGGCGACGGCAACCTGGTCGACTGGTGGACCGACGACGACCGCACCGAGTTCGGCGCCCGCACCAAGGCGCTGATCGAGCAGTACGAGGCCTACACGCCGCGCGGCCTCGACGGGGGCCATCACGTGAACGGCGCGTTCACCGTCGGCGAGAACATCGGCGACCTGGGCGGGTTGTCCATCGCGCTGCTGGCCTACCAGCTGTCGCTGAACGGCCAACCGGCCCCGGTCATCGACGGCCTCACCGGCGTGCAGCGCGTGTTCTACGGCTGGGCCCAGGTCTGGCGCACCAAATCACGTGAGGCCGAAGCGATCCGGCGTCTGGCGGTGGATCCGCATTCGCCGCCGGAGTTCCGGTGCAACGGCGTCATCCGCAACGTGGACGCCTTCTACGAGGCCTTCGGCGTGGCCGAGGGCGACGAACTGTATCTCGCGCCGGCGAGCCGGGTCAGGATCTGGAACTAGGGTCACCCTCCCCCGCGAGCAGACGCAAAAGCACCGCGACACGCCGTCAGATAGGTGCTTTTGCGACTGCTCGGCAGGCTTCGATGCGGGCCGGCACGTGCTTGTGCCACGGCGTGCCGGCGTAGGGGTCGCGCCACTCGGTGGAGGTGAGCGCGTTCGGGGCGACGCCCGGTACGACGGTCGCCCCGTCGTCGGCGACGTAGTCGAGCCCGAAACCGTTGGGCAGGGCCGCATGTCCGGCCAGCATCGTCTCGGTGATCTCGATGGTGGCCTCCGCGCTGCCGGCCGCGGTGCTGACGAGCGCCCGTGCCCCGTCGACGAGCCCGAGGGCCTGGGCGTCCTCGACGCTGACGCGCAGCGCCCCGTCGGCGTCGCGCTTGCGCCAGGACGGGTCGCGGAAGATGTCGTTGGCGGTGTAGGCGCGCCGCTCGCCCACCGACAGCACGATGGGAAACTCCGCGGTGGTCAGCTCGGGCGGCGCGGCGGCCAAAGCCCTGAGGTCGTCCAGCATTTCGGGGATTTCCAGGGCGATCTTGTGGTCGGCGTGGCCGATCAGCGCGAAGTCGTCCTCGTATAGGTGCCGGGTGAACGTGACGCCGGACGGGTTGTCGAGGATCGCGTCGAACAGGGCGTTGCCGTCGGCGTGGCCGGCCCGCGCGACCGCCTCCGGGTAGGTCATGGCGGTCTTCTGGGCCAGCCCCCACGCCGCTGCCGCGCCGGCCAGCCCGTTGGGCAGGGTCGGGCCCAGCGTCTCGTAGAGGACGTACGGAACCAGCTTGGCCACAGTGGGATTGGCGGCCACGGCGCCCAGGAACGCCTCGGCGTAGGCCTGGCGCCCCCGGCGCGCGGCCTCGCGTAACGGGCGCAGGTCGGCGTCGTCGAGCACGCCGAGCGCGCGCACCAGCCGCGCCCAGATCTCGGGTTCGGGCAGGGTGCCGGGCAGCGGCGGCAGCAGCGGGCGGCGCAATTGGAAGGTGTTGGAAGGGAACTCGAAGTTGAAGAAGGTGGCTTCCGGCTTCTCGAACTGGGACGCTGCGGGCAGCACGTAGTGCGCGAGCCGGGCGGTCTCGGTCATCGCGACGTCCACGACGACCATCAGTTCCAGCGCCTGGAACGCCTCGCGGCAGGCGGCCGAGTTGGCCAGCGAGTGGGCGGGGTTGCTGCTCTCGACGATCATGGCCCGGAACCGGTCGGGGTGGTCGGTCAGGATCTCCTCGGGCACGACGTTGCTGGGCACCAGCCCGGCGATGATGGGCGCGCCGGTGACCGGGGTGCGGCCGGAGGCCAGGCCGAGCAGCGGGGCGAACGACGAATGCAGGTGCTGGCCACCCTTTTTCGCGAAGTTGCCGGTGAGGATCCACAGCAACTTGTTCAGGTAGGAGCACAGGGTGCTGTTGGGCGCCTGCTGGATGCCGAGGTCCTCGAAGACCGCGACGCTGGCGGCGGCGCCGATGCGCCGGGCGGCCGTGCGCAGCAGTTCCTCGTCCACCCCGCAGCGCTGCGCGTAGTCGGCGATCGGCACCTCGCGCAGGGCGGCGCGGACGGCATCGGCGCCGCGCACACGCTCGGCCAAAAAGGCGTCGTCGCACAGGTTTTCCTGCACCAGGACGGCGGCCAGCGCGGCCAGGCACCAGGCGTCGGTGCCGGGCCGGACCCGCAGGTGGAAGTCGGACATCTTCGCGGTATCGGTGACGACGGGGTCGATGACGATCATCGACCGGCGCGGGTCCTTCGCGATCTCGTTGAGCACCACCCGGGCGCGGGGGAAGCTCTGCGACATCCACGGGTTCTTGCCGACGAAGACCGAAACCTCGGCGTGCTCGAACTCGCCCCGGGTGTGGCCGCCGTAGAGCTGCGCGTCGATCCACGCCTCGCCGGTTTTCTCCTGCGCCAACGCATTTGACCGGTAGCGGGCGCCCAGCGCCTTCAGGAACGCGCCGCTGTACGCCCCGCCCAGGTGATTGCCCTGCCCGCCGCCGCCGTAGTAGAAGATCTTGTCCCCGCCGTAGGCGTCGCGGATGTGCTTGAACCCCTCGGCGATCTCGACAATCGCGGTGTCCCAGTCGATTTCCTCGAAGCTGCCGTCGGGGCGGCGGCGCAGCGGGGAGGTCAGCCGGGCGCGGTTGTTCTGGTAGTGGTCCAGGCGCAGCGCCTTGTTGCAGGTGTAGCCCTGCGACCCCGGGTGCGCCTTGTCGCCCCGGATGCGGGCCAGCCGGCCGTCTTCGACCTGCACGACGATGCCGCAATTGCATTCGCAGAGGATGCAGGCCGTGGACTGCCATTCGCCGGTCATCGGGGGTTCCCTTCTGTCGTAAGCAGGTGGCGCAGCTGGCGGTGCACCGCGTCGAGCGGCGCCGGGTCGCGCCGCACCCGGGCCAGCACGATGGCACCCTCCATAGCCGAGGTCGCCAGCAGCGCCAACTCCCGGGCCCGCTCGCGCCCTATGCCGTCGGCGGTGAAGCGCTGCGCGATCAGGTCGGTCCAGCGGTCGAACACCGCGGCGGCGCGCTCGACGACCGGAGCCATCCGCTCGCGGTCCTGCTCGTCGCCCGCTTCGACGGAGACCGCGACGATCGGGCAGCCGGCGCGAAAATCGGTGTCGAGCAGCTGCCGGCGGTACTTGTCGATCAGGGTGTCCAGCAGCTCGAGCCCTTCGCCCGCCTCGGCGATGATGGCGGCCACGTGCTCGCCGGCGTAGTCGACCGCCTCGCACAGCAGCTGGGTCCGCCCGCCCGGGAAGTAGTGGTAGGCCGACCCGCGCGGCGCGCCGCTGTGTTCGAGCACGTCCGAGATCGCGGTCGCGTGCGCGCCGCGCTCCCTGATCAGCAGCGCGGCGGAGACCACCATTCGTTCGCGGGGGCTTCGCATATGTATGATGCTATACATAATCGCCGAGTAAACAAAGCCCCGGCGAACAGACACAAAATCGCCCGATTCCGGGCCGGAATGGGCGATTTTGTGTCTTCTCGCGGTGAGACCGCTACGACATCCAGTCGGCCGAGCCGTCGTTCTTCTTGTAATTGCCGCCGCTGGAGTTCTTCACGATGATCGGGTCACCCGCGCCGAAGTTGTCGAAGAACCACCGGGCGTTGGCCGGGCTGATGTTGATGCAGCCGTGGCTCACGTCGCGCTTGCCCTGGTCGTCCACCGACCAGGGGGCGCTGTGCACGAAGTCGCCGACGTTGTCGAAACGCACGGCCAGCTCGACCGTCACCTTGTAGCCGTAGGTCGAGTTGACCGGGACACCGTAGGTGGAGGAATCCATCACCACCGAGGGCATCTTCTCCTGCACGTAGTAGGTGCCGTTGGGGGTCTGGTGGTTGCCGGACGTCATCCCCATCGACATCGGGATCGTCTTCTCCACGGTGCCGTTGCGCGTCACGGTCAGCTGGTGGGTGGCGTCGTCCGCCGTCGCGATCAGCGTGTCGCCGGTCTGGAAGCTCGACACGGTGCCGCCGGCGTCGACGGTCACCGCGGTGTGCGCGGGCCAGAAGCTCAGCGGCCGCCAGCGCAGCTGCGTCGGGGTCATCCAGTAGAACTTGCCGGGTACCGGCGGGACCGAGGACACGTGGACGGCGTCGATGGCCGCGCCCGCGTCGTCGACCCGACCCGGGAAGTTGATGATGATCGGCTGGCCCACGCCCACCGTCGAGCCGTTCTTCGGCACGAACGTCGGCGGGCCGAACGGCGGCGTTCCGGTGAACGGCGCCGGATTCTGCCCGGCGGCCGGGCCGGCGGCCACCGGCTGCGCGCCGGGGAACGGCAACGGCGGAGGCGCCAGCGGGTCGGCCGGGGGCGGCGGCGCGGCCAGCGGGTCGGGCCCCGGCGGGGGCGGCGCGGGGGGCGCGACCACACCGGGGTCGCCGGGGGCCGGTTCGGGGTCGGCCACCGCGGGGCCCGCGCTGAACACCAGCGCCGCACCCACTAGAGCCAATCCGGCCGCCTTCAGACCCCCGCAGAGGCCCCTCCTGGTCCAGGCCATCGTCCCGCCCGACATACGCATCCCTCCAGTCGCTATCTCGCAACAGTGTCGCATAGCGTCCGCGCCAGCTACCTTTTCCGCGGGCGGCGCCGGGCCGATACGCTGCCCGCCCGGCACCTCTGACCTGCGCAGCTATGAATTGCGAGAAGTTGCCGGGGCAACGTCCAGCATCCGCCGGTTGGCCGCCATGCCGGCCAGCGCGGCCGCCATCAACCCCGCCGACGCGGTGAGCATCAGCGCGACGCTGCGCTCGTACAACAACCCGCCGGCCAGCGACCCGGCCATGATGCCCACCTGGAACGCCGTCACATACAGGCCCGAGGCGCCGTCGGGATCGTCGGCCCCGTTGCGCATCGCCGCGGACTGCAGCATCGGCGACACGGCGGTGGCCATCGCGCCCCACAACACGATCGCGCCCGTCCCGACCAGCGCCGTCATCGCAACCGGTCCGCCACCGAACGCGAGCGCGGCCAGCACCAGGAACGCGGCCGTCAGGCCCGCCATGCACAGCACGACCGCGCTCTTCGGCCGGCGGTCCATGGACCGCGCCACCAGGCCCACGGCGATCACCCCGGCGGTGCCATAGGCGGCCAGCACCCAGGCCAGGGTCGGCCCGCGCACGCCGACCACGTCGCGGATGACCACCACGATGTAGGTGTAGGACACGAAATGGCCGGTGACGCCGACCATCGTGATGAGGCTGACGACGATCAGCGCCCGATTGCGGTGGTGCCGCGCCCGCGGGCCCACCCACCTGAGCTGGTCGGCGCTCAGCACCATCTCGGGCAGCAGCGCCAAGGCCGCCACGGTGACCACCGCCGCGGCGACGGTGACGAACACCGCGGCCAGCCGCCAGCCCCACATCAGGCTCATCGCGGCCGTGAGCGGGCTGCCGATCACCAGCGCGAGGCTGGTCCCGATGTAGATCGACATGGTGGCGCGCCCAGCATGGCTCGGCGGCACCAGCCGGGTGGCGATCGGGGCGATCACCGACCACAGCAGGCCGTGGGTGACCGCGCACAGCACCCGCCCGACGGCCAGCACCGCGAAGGTGGGCGCCAGCGCCGAGATGAGTTGCGAGACGGTCAGGCAGACCAGGCTGAACACCAGCGCGCGGCGGCGCGGCCAGTGCGCGGTCCAGCGCACCAGCGGGAACGTCGACAGGGCCGCCACCAGCGCGTACCACGACAGCAGCGTGCCGACCGCGACCACGCTGACATGCAGGTTGCGGGCGATCGCCGAGAGCGCGCCCACCGGCAGGATTTCGGCCGTGACGTAGGTGAACGCCGCGGCGGCCAGCACAGCCAGCTGCGCGGCGACGCGTGGGGTCCACGTTCGCGCGGCAGGGTTGGTGGCGGCATCCACAGTCATGGCGGTCATCGGTCGGGCACGCAATCAGCCGGTCAATGCTGCTGGCTACTTTGCGCTGCACCTACCGTACGCACCGCAACAATAGGTTCCCGCGGGTTTGCGGTTCAACACGCCCGTCTAATTGGGCGGTCAGGAACGAACCAGGCGCGCGATCGCGGCGGAGGCCTCGGCCAGCTTCTCGTCGGCGTCGTTGCCGCCCTCGGCCACCGCCCGGGTCACGCAGTGGTTCAGGTGCTCGTCGAGCAGGTTCAGCGCCACCGACCGCAGCGCGCTGTTGGCCGCGCTGATCTGGGTCAGGACGTCGATGCAGTACTTGTCGTCCTCGATCATGCGCGCGATGCCGCGCACCTGGCCCTCGATGCGCCGCAGCCGCTTGGCGTAGTTGTCCTTTTGCTGCGAATAGCCGTGCGGCTCCGACGTCCTGGTCACCGCCCCAGTCTACCCCATACCCCGACGGGGTATAACCCGCGCATATGCGCCGTGCCAGGCCCGCGCATACTTGCACGATGGAACCCGACATCAAACCCCGCAGCCGCGACGTCACCGACGGCCTGGAGAAGGCCGCCGCCCGGGGCATGCTGCGCGCGGTAGGCATGGGCGACGAGGACTTCGCCAAGCCACAGATCGGGGTCGCCTCGTCCTGGAACGAGATCACGCCGTGCAACCTGTCGCTGGACCGGCTCGCCAAGGCGGTCAAGGAGGGCGTGTTCGCCGCCGGCGGCTACCCGCTCGAGTTCGGCACCATCTCGGTTTCCGACGGCATCTCCATGGGCCACGAGGGGATGCACTTCTCGCTGGTGTCGCGCGAGGTGATCGCCGACAGCGTCGAGACGGTCATGCAGGCCGAGCGCCTAGACGGCTCGGTGCTGCTGGCCGGCTGCGACAAGTCGCTGCCCGGGATGCTGATGGCCGCCGCGCGGCTGGACCTGGCGGCGGTGTTCCTCTACGCCGGCTCGATCCTGCCCGGGGTGGCCAAGCTGTCCGACGGCAGCGAGCGCGAGGTCACCATCATCGACGCCTTCGAGGCGGTGGGGGCGTGCGCGCGCGGGCTGATGCCCCGCGAGGACGTCGACGCCATCGAGCGCGCGATCTGCCCCGGCGAGGGCGCCTGCGGCGGCATGTACACCGCCAACACCATGGCCAGCGCCGCCGAGGCGCTGGGCATGTCCCTGCCGGGCAGCGCGGCGCCGCCGGCGACCGACCGCCGCCGCGACGGGTTCGCCCGCCGCAGCGGCCAGGCCGTCATCGAGCTGCTGCGGCGCGGCATCACCGCCCGCGACATCCTCACCAAGGAGGCGTTCGAGAACGCGATCGCGGTGGTGATGGCGTTCGGCGGCTCGACCAACGCGGTGCTGCACCTGCTGGCCATCGCCCACGAGGCCGACGTGGTGCTGTCCCTCGACGACTTCAGCCGGATCGGGTCCAAGGTGCCGCACCTGGCCGACGTCAAGCCGTTCGGCCGGCATGTGATGTCGCACGTCGACCACATCGGCGGCGTCCCGGTGATGATGAAGGCGCTGCTGGACGCGGGCCTGCTGCACGGCGACTGCCTCACGGTGACCGGTGCGACCGTGGCCGAGAACCTGGCCGCCATCGCCCCGCCGGATCCGGACGGCAAGGTGCTACGCGCGCTGGACAACCCGATCCACCCGACCGGGGGCATCACCATCCTGCGCGGGTCGCTGGCCCCCGACGGGGCGGTGGTCAAGTCCGCCGGCTTCGACTCCGACGTGTTCGAAGGCACGGCACGGGTTTTCGACGGCGAGCGGGCCGCCCTGGACGCCCTCGAGGACGGCACGATCACCGGCGGCGACGCCGTGGTGATCCGCTACGAGGGCCCCAAGGGCGGGCCCGGGATGCGCGAAATGCTCGCGATCACCGGCGCGATCAAGGGCGCGGGACTCGGCAAGGACGTCCTGCTGCTGACCGACGGCCGGTTCTCCGGCGGCACGACCGGCCTGTGCGTGGGGCACATCGCGCCCGAGGCGGTCGACGGCGGGCCCATCGCCCTCCTGCGCGACGGCGACCGGATCCGGCTGGACGTGGCCGGCCGCAGCCTCGACGTGCTGACCGATCCGGCCGAATTCGAGTCGCGACGAAGGGATTTCAACCCTCCGCCGCCGCGCTACAAGACCGGCGTGCTGGCCAAGTACGTCAAGCTGGTCGGCTCGGCGGCGGACGGCGCGGTGTGCGGCTAGCCCGCTGACGCGTTGTGCCCCAACGACTCCCGGCTAGGCGTGGGCGCCCGCCTCGCGCGTGCGCATGCCGAAGTAGGCGGCGTTGAATCCCAGGAAGGTCAGCAACGCGCCGGCGACGACATTCGACCAGATCATGCCGGAGGTCAGCGTGACGTGCGGCAGGACCCACAGCGACACGACCACCCAGAGCCCAAGCACCGGCAGCGTCCAGGTCATGCCGTGCGCGCGGTCGAGCGTCGTCGCGCACCCGTATGCCAAGAACGCCACCGCAATCCCGACGATCAGGTCGGAGGTGGCGAGCGATCCCGTCCCGCTGAATCCCACGATCCACGGTGACGCGGCCACGTACAGGCCCGCCAGCAGCGTCAGCCCGAATGTGAAATGCGCACTCATCGACTCGGCCACGCGTTCGTAGCGCGCCCGCAGAGCCAACAAGTCGGGGTGGTGATCGATTGATGAATGGACTGTACTCATTTTGTGACCTTTCTGTTATGCAGCAAGCCTTTTGAGCCGGCTGCACCCATCCATCTGTCGTCAAGATTACGCTCGATCGCCGCACGCCAGCAACGAACGACCGGCCCTGCCGTAGCGTGGTAAGGCATGGACATCGCGGACCGATTGCGGCTGGACGTCCCGGTGGGACAGGCGGGAATGGGCGGCGGGCTGGCCGGCGCGGAGCTGGCCGCCGCGGTCGCCCGAGCGGGCGGCCTGGGGACGCTGGGCATCACCACACCGCGCCGGCTGAGCGCGTCGATCGACGCCGTGCGCGAACGGGCGCCGGGGCGCGCCGTCGCGGTAAACCTGTTGCTGCCCTTCGTCCATCGCCGCCACGTCGCGGTGTGCGTCGAGGCCCGCGTCGACGCCGTCGTGCTGGCCTTCGGCGAGAAGCGCCGGCTGGCACAGCACCTGCGGGACGCCGGGATCTTCGTGTTCGTGATGGTGGGCACCGGGGAGCAGGCGCGCGCCGCAATCGCTTCGGGCGCCGACGGTTTGATCGCGCAGGGCCGCCAGGCCGGCGGCCACCTCGTCGGGACGATGCCGGCCCTGCAGTTCCTGCCGCACGCCCTGGCGGCGGCCGGGGGGCGTCCGGTGCTGCTGGCCGGCGGCATCGCCACCGCCGCCGACACCCGCGCCGCGCTGGACGCCGGCGCCACCGGTGTCATCGCCGGCACGCGGTTCCTGCTCACCCACGAGGCCAACGCCAGCCGTGAGTATCAGCGGCGAATCATGCGGGCGGACAGGACCATCGAGACTAACCTGTTCGGCCTGAGCTGGCCGCTGCGCCACCGTGTGGTGCCCAACGCGGCCACCCGCCGCTGGTGCCGCGACGACGGGAGGGCCCGCGCGCTGCCCACCGCCCTCAACGCGGCCAGCCGGCCGCTGTCGGCGCTGGGCTATTTCGACGCGGGCCCACTCATGCGCCTGCAGTCGCCGGGGCTGCCGTTCTTCACCCCGCTGGCGCCGGTCGCCGGCGTGCCCGACTCCTGGCTGGACAGCGCGGCCCTCTATGCGGGTGAAACCGCCCTGCGGATCGGCGAACTCACCTCCGCCGAGCAGGCCGTGCGGGACCTCACGCCGCGCTGAGGCGCCTAGCGCACCAACGCCATCGCGAAGCCGTCCCAGTGCTTGGCCCCGACGGTCTGCAGCACCGCCGTGTCCAGCCGCGGGTGCTCGCCCATCGCCTGCAGCGCATCGCGCGTCGCCCGCACCCGGGTGTCGTCGCAGTCCGGATCGAGGATCTGGCCCTCCCGAATCACGTTGTCCAGCAGGATGACTGATCCCGGGCGGGCCAGCCGCACCGCCCACTCGAGATAGGCGACGTTGTTCTCCTTGTCGGCGTCGATGAACACCAGGTCGAACGGGCCGCCGGTCAGCGCCGGCAACGTGTCGAGCGCCGCCCCGACCTTCACCTCGACGCGGTCGGCCACGCCGGCCCGGTCCAGGTTGGCCCGCGCGACCTCGGCGTGTCTGGGCTCATATTCCAGCGTCACCACCCGCCCCTGCGGACCCGCCCCGCGCGCCAGCCAGATGGTGCTGTAACCGCCCAGCGTGCCGATCTCGAGGATGCGGCGCGCTCCGATCGCGCCGGCGAGCAGGCACAGGAATTTGCCCTGCTGGGCCGACACCGCGATCTGCGGCAGCCCGGCCGCGTCGCTGGATTGCACCGCCGCGGCCAGGGCGGGGTCGTCGACGAGCACCGTGCCGTCCAGGAAGGCGTCGACGTCGTGCGGGGTGGGTTTGTCCGTCATCCCGCCAACGCTAGCGGGTCGCGGCGGATCCGCGCCGACCCCTTTACGGCATACCCGTATGGGGTATACAGTGAGGACGTCCACG
Source organism: Mycobacterium sp. NGS63 (assembly GCF_059812295.1). Lineage (NCBI taxonomy): Bacteria > Bacillati > Actinomycetota > Actinomycetes > Mycobacteriales > Mycobacteriaceae > Mycobacterium > Mycobacterium sp. NGS63. Next base: position 24,745 of record NZ_JCALCJ010000010.1, on the reverse strand, counting down.
AAACCGAGAAGGGTGATTCGCTATGACAACCTACGAGGCGGGAACCGTACTGACCTGTGGCCACGAGGGCTGCGGGTGCCGCGTTCGCATCGAGGCACCATGCCACTGCTCCGGGGCGGGTGAGCCGTACCGCTGCACCTGCGGCGACGAGCTGACGCCGGTCAAGTAGCCGCGCCGGCCGGTCGCGCGGATCGCGGCCCTACCGCCCGAACGTGCGGCCGGCCAACTCGGCGACGGCCTCGAGCCGTGGCCCGACCGCCGAGACGCCCACCGCCACCGCGTAAGTGCCCGATTCGATGCGCCAGCATTCCGCGGCACCGTCGTACCGGGCGAGCAGGCGCGGGTCGGCCGCAAGGGTGACCCGCCCGGTCGCCCCCGGCTCCAGCTCGACCCGCTGGAATCCCAGCAGCCGCAGGCATTTCCCGCCGGGCGCGGCCGTCAGATACAGCTGCGGCACGTCGGCGCCGCCGCGTTCCCCGGCGTTGGTGACATCGAAACTGACGCTGACGGTTTCACCGCCGCGCACCACCAGATCGCGGTACTCAAACCTGGTGTAGGACAGGCCATGCCCGAACGCGAACAGCGGTTCGCGTCCGGTCCTGGCGAACCATCGGTAGCCGACGTCGGCGCCCTCGACGTAGTCGATCGTGCTCGGGGTCCCCCACGCGGCGCCGGGGTCGGGCAGTTCCGGGCGCGGCGTCTGGCCGAGGCCGACCGGGAAGGTAAGGGGCAGCCGGCCTGCCGGATTCACCCGTCCGGCAAGAATTTCCGCGATCGCACGCCCCCCGGCCTGGCCGGGGTACCAGGCCTGCACGATGGCGTTCACCGAGTCGCGCCAGGGCATGGCCACCGGGTTGCCGGTCTCAAGCACCACGACGGTGTTCGGGTTGGCCGCCGACACGGCGGCGATCAGCGCGTCCTGCCCCCAGGGCAGCGCGAGGTCGGCACCGTCGAAGCCTTCCCCCTCGGCGCGGACCGCGAACACGATCGCGACGTCGGCCCGCCGCGCCGCCCGCGCCGCCTCCGCGACGCTGGCCCCGGGGACGAAGTCGATGTGCGCGTGGGGCAACTGCTTTCGCAGCTCGTCGAGCGGGCGCGACGGCAGCAGGTACAGGTTGCGCAGCCCGGCCTCGAGGCCGGCGCCGCCGATCGGGATCACCGCGGCGTAGCCGCCCGGCGGGACGACGGCGCTGGAACCGTAGCCGGCCGCGACGCCCAGCTGCGCGTAGCCGCCGATGACGGCGATGCGCGCGGTCGACTCGGGCGCCAGCGGCAGCACCCCGCGGTTGGCCAGCAGCACGATCCCCTCCCGCGCGACCCGCAACGCAATCTCGTTGTGCGCGTTAAGGTCCGGTTCCGGAGCGGGATCAGGGCGGTCGATCCCGACCGCGAACATCGACCGCAGGATTCGCCGCACCATGTCCGACAGCCGCGCCTTGGGCAGCCGCCCGTCGGCGTGGGCGGCCCGCAGGCCGTCGCCGAACGCCTCGGATTGCCACAGCAGGGCGTCGATCTGCGCGCCGCACTCCTGGTCGAGGCCGGCGAGCGCGCACTGCCAGCCGGGTGTGGCGCCCCAGTCGGACATGACCCAGCCGCGGTATCCCCAGGCGCCTTTCAGCACCCCGTTGATGAGGGTGGCGTTGGCAGCGGCGTAGTCGCCGTTGACCTTGTTGTAGGCCGTCATCACCGCGCCGGGCCGGGAGCGCTCGATGGCGATTTCGAAGGCCAGCAGGTCGGATTCGCGGTGCGCGTCGGGATCGATGACCGCGTTTAGCCAGTGCCGGTTGGTCTCGTTGCAGTTCAGCGAGTAGTGCTTGACCGTCGAGATGACGCCCTGCTCCTGTATCCCGTTGACCGACTCGGCGGCGATCGTCGCGGTCAACAGCGGGTCCTCGGAAAGGTATTCGAAGTTGCGGCCGTTGCGCGGGTCGCGCGCGAGGTTCATCGCCCCCGCGAGCTGCACGTTGAACCCGCGGCTGCGCGCCTCCCGGCCGATCAGGCCGCCGGCGGCGCGGGCCAGCGCCGGGTCGAAACTGGCGGCCAGCGCCAGCCCGGCCGGCAGCGCGGTGGCCGTGTCGCCCGGGCGGTAGCCGGGGTTGGTGACGCCCAGGCCGGCGTCGCTCATCAGCAGCGCCGGGATCCCGAGCCGCGGAATCCCCGGCACGTAGCCGGCGCTCATCGGGACGCCCGCCGGGATGCGCTCGTCGCGCAGCGGCCAGAATTCGCCGGCACCCATCACCCCGACGATCAACGTGAACCGCTCGTCGTCGGTCATCCGGGACTCGACCTCGCGCGCCCGCGCGTCGGGATCGTTCACCGCACACCCTCTTTGGCGAACACCACCCGCAGCACGTGCCCGAGTTCGGGACCCATCACCCGCTGCGTCAGCTCACACAGCGTCGCGACGAACTCCGGGCCGTGCGGCGGCTCGGCGTGGCACAGGTGATGGGCCACCTCATGGAGCACCACCAGCTCGCGCAGCGCCCAGCCGGCGGTGTCGGGGACGGCGATAGTGCCCGCGCCGTCGCGGTTTTCGTAGTGCGCCGCGGTGGCGGCCCGCCGCGACCGCACGCGCAGCGGCGCCACGTCCGGCCAGCGTTGCCGCACCGACGGCAGGGCCAGCACGTCGTCGACGTAGCGCTGCACCGAGGCGACCGACCCGAATCGCCCCTCCGGCGGCAGCGTCAGCTGCGTGCCGAAGAACTCCACGGCGGGCGATCCGTGCTCGGCGGCGCGGTCGAACAACGTCCGGACGAACTCCTCGGCCGCATAAACCTTGGCGCGCTGCGAGTCCCGGGCACCGCTCACCGGCCCAATGCGCTCCGCGCGCCGGGCAGCTCGGGGCTGTCGGAGAGCCGGGCCCGCCGGCCGGCCCGGTCGCCCGCGCGTCGCGCCTTGGACGAATACCCCGCCGACGCCCGGTGGGCCTGCCAGGTGCCGCGCGCCTTCGAGGTGCTGCTGTAATAGTCGCGCAGCTCGAGTTCCTTGTCCCGCAACGCGATCGCGGTGCCCGGCGGGCGGCGGCGGTCCTCGGTGGCCTCGCGGGTGGCCTCGTCGCGCGCCTCGGCCAGCCGCTGACCGACGCGCGCGCCGAAGGCGAGCTGGAAATTGAGCCGGGCGGTGATCGTCGGCGTCGGCCGGTGCGCACCCGAGGCCAGGTAGGCGTCCGACGCCCGCACCATCTGGACGACCAGGCTGGCGTAGAGGGCGTGGGTGGCGTCGATGTCCTCGGCGAACCCGTACGCGTAGAGGAACGTCGAATTGGACGCGATGTCACAGCGCACGTCGTTGGCGGCGGCGATCAGCACGAAAAGCTGCACATAGGTCCGCAGGCCCTTGCTGCCCGCGGCGCCGATCGTGATGGTCCGCTGGGTCGGCCCCTGCGCCGGCGAGCGCTTGGCCGCGTGCGACCGCGCGACCGCCAGGTCGATGGAGGCCGCCGTCGCCAGGCGCTGCGCGGCGCTCATGAAGGCCTCCGCCTCGTGCGGGTTGTCGGTGCCCTCGGCCTGGCGCAGCAGCGCGGCGATGCGAGACAGCATTTTGTCGTCGGTCATGTGCGCCAACCTACGGGAGGGTCACGACACTCAGAGCCGTTCGGTGATCCACGAGACCACGTCGCGCAGCACCTCGTCGCGCTCGGGCTCGTTGAAGACCTCGTGGTAGAGCCCGGGATAGACCTTCAGCCGCACGTCGGCAGAGCCGACGCACTCGACCAGGCGCCGGCTGCCGTCGACGGGGATGAGCCGGTCGTCGGAGCCGTGCACCACCAGCAGCGGCGCGGTCAGCGCCGGCGCCCGCTGGGGCATGGTCTCGCCGACCTGAAGCAGCGCGCGCCCGACGCCGGCGGGCACCTTTCCGTGGTACACCAGCGGATCGGCCTGGTAAGCCGCCACCACTGCGGGATCCCGCGAGATCGCGTCGACGTCGAGGTCCTGCACCGGCAGGCCCGGCACGAGCACGCCGAGCACCTTGGCCGCGAGCACCATCAGCGGCGATACCAGCTCCTGGGCCGCCACCGCCGGCGCCGAGAGCACCATCATGTCGTAGTTGTCCGGGCGTTCCACGCCATAGGCGAACACGATCCCGCCGCCCATGCTGTGCCCCAGCACGATGCACTTGAGGCCGTGGTGTTCCCGGGTGGCGATGCCGACCAGCGCGTCGAAATCTCCCGTGTACTCGGAGATGTCCCGCACCAGCATCCGCTTGCCGCCGGAACGGCCGTGCCCGCGGTGGTCGAGCGCGTAAGTGACCAGCCCCGCGCGGCCGAAGCACTGCGCGACGTGGTCGTAGCGGCGGGCGTACTCGCCCAGGCCGTGCGACAGCACGACCACCGCCCGCGGCGCGGTGTCCGGCGTCCAGACGTCGTAGACGATGCGCACGCCGCCGACACCGTCGAAGCTCCGTTCAGTGCGCGTAGTCATCAATGGGCAGAGTAGTGGCTTATCGGGCGCGGCCGTCAGAGGCGGTGCGTAGGCTCTTTCGCGTGAGCGTGCTGGCAGAAAGCTCCGACCGGGATTTCTCGGCCCATGCCGAGCCCTACCGGCGCGAATTGCTCGCGCACTGCTACCGGATGACCGGGTCGTTGCACGACGCCGAGGACCTGGTGCAGGAGACGCTGTTGCGGGCCTGGAAGGCCTACGACCGCTTCGAGGGCAAGTCGTCGATGCGGACCTGGCTGCACCGCATCGCCACCAACACCTGCCTGACCGCGCTGGAGGGTCGCGCCCGCCGCCCGTTGCCCACCGGCTTGGGCGGGCCCAGCTCAGACCCGACGGCGGAGTTGGTGGAACGCCGCGAGGTGCACTGGCTGGAGCCGCTCCCGGAGCTGGCGGACGACCCGGCGGACCCGTCGGTGATCGTCGGGTCACGCGAGTCGGTGCGATTGGCGTTCGTCGCTGCGCTGCAACACCTTTCGCCCCGGCAGCGGGCGGTGCTGCTGCTGCGCGACGTGCTGCAGTGGAAGGCCGCCGAGGTCGCCCACGCGATCGGCACCACCACGACCGCCGTCAACAGCCTGCTGCAGCGGGCCCGCGCCCAGCTGGGCGCCGTGCAGCCCACCTCCAGCGACCGGTTGACGCCGCCCGAATCACCCGAGGCGCAGGACCTGCTGGACCGCTACATCGCCGCGTTCGAGGCCTACGACATCGAACGGCTGGTGGACCTGTTCACCGCCGAGGCGATCTGGGAAATGCCGCCGTATGCCGGCTGGTACCGCGGGGTGCGCGACATCGTCACCCTCATTCGCCAGCAGTGCCCCGCCGAACATCCCGGCGACATGCGCCTGGTGCCGTTGACCGCCAACGGCCAGCCGGCCGCGGCGATGTACATGCGCGCCGGCGACGTCCACCTGCCGTTCCAGTTGCAGGTGCTCGACGTCAGCCGGGGCCGCGTGTCGCACGTGGTGGCCTTCCTCGACGAATCGTTGTTCGCGAAGTTCGGACTGCCGGAGGCGCTATGAGCCAATCCCCCGTCGTCAAGCCCGTGCCGGGCAAACCCCTGCTGCTGCTCGGCGGCTTCGACGTCGGCGACCTGGGCTACGCCGTCGAGGAGTTCTTCGTCTCCGGCACGGCCTCGTCCTACGCGCCGGCCGGCGACCTCGGCCCCGACGGCGCGTGGGACGTAACCCCAAGCGGCACGGCCGAATTCACGACACGGGTGGTGGCGCTGACCCCGACCGATCCGGCCCGGTTCAATGGCACGGTGCTCGTCGAATGGCTCAACGTGAGCGGCGGCCTCGACGCCCCGGCCGTGTGGATGATGGCGCACCGCGAGATCCTGCGTGCGGGTTACGCCTACGTCGCGGTCTCGGCGCAGCAGGTCGGCGTGGACGGGGGCGCCAGTTTGCTCGGGTTCGACATGTCCCTGAAAACCCAGGATCCGGAGCGTTACGCCGCCCTGAACCACCCCGGCGACGCGTTCGCCTTCGACATTTACTCCCAGGTCGGCGCGCTGGCCGGGAACGCGGGCCAGGGCATCCTCGGCGAACTGCGCCCCCGCCACGTCGTCGCCATCGGCGAGTCGCAGTCGGCGGTCTTCCTCACCACCTACATCAATGCCGTCGATCCGCTGGCCCGAGTCTACGACGGCTTTTTGGTGCATTCCCGATTCGGCCCGGCCGCGGTGCTGGACGGCAGGTCGATGATCGCCGAACTGGATTCGCCCGGCGCGGAGCAGGCGGCGGTGAAGTTCCGTCCGGACCTGCGCGTCCCGCTCCTGACCATCATCACCGAAACCGACCTCTACGGCCATGTGCCGCTGGGCTATTACCTGGCGAGGCAGCCCGACAACGAGTGGCTGCGGGTCTGGGAGATTCCCGGCGCCGCCCACGCCGACAACTACACGATCCAGGTGGCGCCGATCGACGACGGTTCGGCGGCCCTCGACGCCATCGTGGCGGCCTACGCGCCGACCAACGTACTGATGGGCCAGCAGTTGGGGCACTTCATCAACTTCGCGCCGCAACATCACTACGTCGTGCAGGCCGCGCTCGCCGCGCTGAACACGTGGGTCGGCACCGGCGAGCCCGCGCCCGGCGCCCCGCCCATCGACGTGGACGAGGCCGCGGGAACCGCAGCGCCCCAACCGATTCTGGATCCCAACGGCCTGGCGCGCGGCGGCGTCAGGACCCCGTGGGTGGACGTCCCGACCGCCCGGACCTCGGGCATCGTCGCCGAGGAGAACATCATGGCGGCGATCTTCGGCACCGGCGAACCGTTCGACGCCGAAACGCTGCGCCGGCTCTACCCCGGCGGGGTTGAGGAGTACCTCGGGCGGTTCACCGCGTCACTGGACGGGGCGATCGGCGCCGGGTTCGTCCTGGCGGCCGATCGCGCCGAGATCCTCGAGCTCGCCGCCGCGACGTACCCAAACCCCTAGCCGCAGAGTGCTTTTGATCACCGGCCCGTCGGGCAACGTCGGGCACGAACTGGTCGCGACGCTGCGGACCACGCCGCCGCCCGGCGGCTGGCGGGTGGCCAGCCGCCACCCCGACCGCCTCGGCGGCGACGCCGACGCGTGCCGCTTCGACTTCTTCGATCGCTCCACCTGGGCAGCGACGCTGGACGGCGTGACGACGCTGTTCCTGTTGTTTCCGCTGCCGGGCAACCGCGCCGCGCGGGACGCGCTGGTCCCGTTCGTCGACGCCGCGCAACGGGCGGGCTGCCGCCACGTGGTGTACGTGTCGGTGTTCGGCGCCGACCGTGCCCGGTTCATTCCGCACCACAAGGTCGAAGCCGCGCTGCGCGCGTCCGCGATGGGCTGGACGGTCCTGCGGTGCAGCTTCTTCATGCAGAACCTGCACCGCGTGATCTCCACGCACGGCACCGACATCGTCGAGCGCGGCGAGCTGTTCATCCCGGCCGGGCGGGGGCTGACCAACTTCATCGACGCCCGCGACGCCGCGGCCGTGGCCGCGCTGGCGCTGACCGATCCGGCCGCCCATCACAACCGGACCTACCACCTGACCGGCCCCGCGGTGTTGAGCATGGACGAGGTCGCCGCGGCGCTGACCGAGGCGCTGGGCTTCCCGGTCGCCTACACCCACCCCGGGCTGCTGCGGTTCGCGGCGCGGCTGCGCCGGCGCGGGGCCGGTTGGGACAGCATCGGTTTCATGGCCGCGGTGTACACCCTGACCCGGCTGGGGCGAAACCACCCGATGACCGACGAGGTGCGCCGCCTGCTCGGCCGCGAGCCCCGAACCCTGGCGGAGTTCCTGCGCGACAGCGCCTGGCGCTGGCACGAGCGCGCCTGGACCTAGCCAAACACCATTGACTCTGCGCTCATGGCGCGACCCACTCGCACTTCTGCGCCGTAGGCGCAGAGTCAACGCCTAAGAAAACAGCCGGCTGTCCGGCGACGGCCCGGGCACCGGGCGGACCAGGCCGGCCCCGGTGATCAGCGGCAGGTCCAGCGCGGACAGCAGACCCGGCGGGGCCGCACACACCGCGGGGATCGCGTTGACCATCCGCGACGCGCCCGCGATGCGCGCGCCCAGATCGTGGTCGCGGTCCTCGGCCATCTCGAATTCGCAGCGCATGCTCGGGGATCCGTCGATCTCCACGCGATAGAGACCGCGACCGGACGCCGGGCCGTAGCCGAGGTCCTTCGGCGAGATGGCGATGTTCGGCTGCGGCCAGTCCGGCGCGATGTCGTCGCGCATCCGGGTCACGTGGTCGAGGACGAAGGTCGGCTTGTCCCCGACGTATCCGGTCAGCGTGGAGCGCATCGCGGCGATCGTCCCCGCCGCGATGTGGCCGGTGGGCGTGTCGAAGGACTCGGGCGCCGGGATGCGTTCGTTGCCCTCCTCGATGCGGTCGATCTTGACGCCAAGGCCCGCGGCGAGTTGGTGCAGCACCGGCCCCCAGCCGAAGGTGAAGATTCCGGGCTGGGCCGCGAACGCCGCGTAGTCCGGGGGCTGGCCGAACCCGAGGATCTCGTAGACCGCTGCCTTGTCCGGATAGGTGGCGTAGTTGAACATCTCGGTCACCCGCACCGACTCGATGACCCGCGCCACCCCCGTAAGCACCAGCGGCAGAACGTCGTTGGCGAAGCCGGAGTCGATCCCGGTGGTGAAGAACGACGCGCCGCCGTCCAGCGCGGCCCGGCGCAGCGGGTCGGTGAACGCGGCGTCCAGCCCGTCCGGGAACACCAGCGGCACCACCGAGCACGACACCACGTTCTTGCCGGCCCGCAGGATCGACGCCATGTCCTGCACGGCCTCCAGCGGCCGCAGGTTGGCGCCGGCGGCGTACACCACCGCGTCGGCGTCGCCGGCGAGCATCGCCGCCGGGTCCTGGGTGGCGATCACCCCCACCGGCGCGATCCCGCACAGTTCTCCGGCGTCGCGGCCCGCCTTGGCGTCGCTGTGCACGACGACGTCGACGAGCTGCAGTTCCGGATGGTCGATCACCCCGCGCAGGGCGATCACGCCCATCGACCCCGGCCCCCAGACTCCCACCATGTACACGCGTCTCTCCTATTATTAGGACACTGACTCTTAGATTTTGGACGGATCGTAGGGAGCTTCGCGTGGCCGAGTCAACCGCCAAGTCGCCGCCCACCGCCCGCGTGATGGATGTGCTTGGGACGCTGGCGGATTCACCGCACGGGCGCACCTCGGCCGAGGTCGCGAAAGCGTGCCGCATCAGCACCTCGACCTGCGCCCTGGTGCTGGCCGAACTGGAGCGGCGCGCCTGGGTGGCGCGGCGCGACGACCGCCGCTACGTGCTGGGCAGCGGCTTGTTTCACCTGGTGCACGGGCTGCGGGCGCAGTTCCCGCTGCTGGACCGCGGGCGCGACGCGCTGCGCTTCCTGCACGACACGCTGGGCGCGGGCTGCTCGATGTCGAGGATCGGCGACCGCCACCTGACCACTGTCGACGCGGTCGGTCACGGCACCGACGGCGAGCACGCCGTCGGTCAGCGCTTCCCGATCGACCCGCCGTTCGGACTGGTCGCCATGGCCTGGCGCGACGACGAATTCGTCGAGGCCTGGTTGCAGCGGGTGCTGCCCAGGCTCACCCGCGCCGAGATCGCCCGCCATCGGCGCGTGCTGGCCGACATCCGGGCTCGCGGCTACGGCGCGTGGCGCTTCGACGACACCCACCAGTCGCTGCACCACCGGCTGGCCGACGTGCTGGCGTCGCTGGAGCCGACCGCCCGGGTGACCCGCCAGCTCACCACCCTGATGACCATGGTGACGTTGCGGTCGATCACCGACGTCCTGGAAACCCAGCTGGCGGCAACGGAATTCGTCGTGCTGCCGATCTTCGGCCAGGACGGTCAGCCCGAGTACCAGATCGAGATCCACCTGGGCCGTTCGGCCGGGCTGACCCTGGCCTCCCTCGACGCCGCGCTGCGCCGCGCGCAGGCGCTGCTGACCTCGGGGATAACCTAGGCTGGTTTTCATGCCCGCCACCGTGGAGATCCGCCGCGCGGCCGACCGGGCCGTCACCACGACGACCTGGCTGAAATCGCGGCATTCGTTCTCCTTCGGCGACCACTACGATCCCGACAACACCCACCACGGGCTGCTGCTGGTCAACAACGACGACATCGTCGCGCCCGGAACGGGATTCGACTCGCACCCGCACCGGGACATGGAGATCGTGACCTGGGTCCTGCGCGGCGAGCTGACGCATCAGGACTCTGCCGGCAACCGAGGCGTCATCTATCCCGGCCTGGCCCAACGCATGTCGGCGAGCAGCGGCATCCTGCACTCGGAGAAGAACGAGTCCCCCACCCAGCCAGTGCATTTCGTGCAGATGTGGGTCGTCCCCGACGAGACGGCCATCACACCCGGCTACCAGCAACACGAAATTGACGCCCAACTGCTAGAAGCCGGGCTTGTGACGATCGCCTCAGGCATGCCGGGTCACGACGCGGCCATTCGCCTGCACAACCGCGCCGCCGCGCTGCACGGCGCGCGGCTGCAACCCGGCCACGCGGTAAGCCTCCCGAAGGCGCCCTACCTGCACCTTTTCGCCGCGCGCGGCGGCGTGACCGTGGAGGGGGCCGGTGACCTCGACGAGGGCGACGCGGTCCGGTTCACCGGCGACGACGGGCGGCGCGTGACGGCGCGCGGGGCGTCGGAGCTGCTGATCTGGGAGATGCACTCCCGGCTGGGTGGCTGAGGATATCCGGGCGACCACCTAGAGTTGGGCACGACAGACAGGAGCCCGCATGTCTCAATCGCAGCCGCGGCACGCGGCGCCCAACCCCGACCGCAGCATCAAGGCGATTCGCACGGTGCGGTTCTGGGCGCTACCCGTCGTCGTCACGCTGGCACTGATGTCGGCGCTGTGCGCGCTGTACCTCGGCGGCATCCTGAACCCGATGACCAACCTGCGGCATTTCCCGATCGCGGTGGTGAACGAGGACGCCGGGCCCTACGGCGGGCAGATCGCCGAAGGAATCGCCGGCGGGTTGGACCGCAACAAGTTCGACGTGCGGGTGGTCTCCCACGACGAGGCGAAGCGACTGCTGGACACCGCGGGCGTGTACGGGGAGCTGGTCATTCCGCCGACCTTCTCGTCGAACCTTCGCGAGTTCGGGGCCAGCGCGGTCACGCCCGGCCGCGCGACCCGGCCCTCGGTCACCATCTCCACCAACCCGCGGGCGGGCACGCTGGGCTCCAGCATCTCCGGCCAAACCCTGACCCAGGCCGTCGCGGTCGCCAACGGCAAAGTGGGCCAACGACTTACGGCCGACGTCGCGGCCCAGACCGGCGGTGCGCCGCTGACCGGCGCGGCGGCGCTGGGCCTCGCCAACCCGATCGAGGTCAAGACGAGCGTCTACCACCCGCTGCCCAACGGCACCGGCAACGGGTTGTCGGCCTTCTACTTCGCGCTGCTGCTGCTGCTGGCCGGCTTCACCGGCAGCGTCGTGGTCAGCACGCTGGTGGACGCGCTGCTCGGCTACGTGCCGGCGGAATGGGGCCCCGTGTATCGCTTCGCCGAGCAGGTCAAGATCTCCCGGTTCCAGACCCTGCAGCTCAAGTGGGCCATCATGGTGCTGCTGGCGCTGCTGACGTCGGCGGTATACCTGGCCATCGCCCACGCGCTTGGGATGCCGATCCCGCTCGGCTGGGAACTGTGGGCGTACGGGGTGTTCGCGATCATCGCGGTGGGCATCACGTCGAGCTCGTTGCTCTCGGTGCTGGGCTCGATGGGCCTGCTGGTCAGCATGCTGATCTTCGTGATCCTCGGATTGCCGTCCGCGGGCGCCACCGTCCCGCTGGAGGCCACGCCGCCGTTCTTCCGCTGGCTGGCCGAGTTCGAGCCGATGCACCAGGTCTTCCTCGGCGTGCGGTCGCTGGTCTACCTCGACGGCCGCGCGGATGCCGGCCTGTCCCAGGCATTGTGGCTGACGGCGGTCGGCCTGGTGATCGGCCTGGTGCTGGGCGGCATCATCACACACCTCTACGACCGCAAGGGCTTTCACCGAATCCCGGGCGCCGTCGAGCTGGCGATCGCCGCGGAGCACCAGGCGCAGCACAAGGCGCGCTTGAGCAAGCGCGAGAGCGCCACCGACAGCCAGTCCGAGGCAAGCGAAACCCCAAGCGAGCAAACGTAATTCGAGTGCGGCCCAAGCGGTACGCGTTCGTTACCTAAGTTGACAGTGTTACTGGTGTGACTGATGCTATTGATGTTGTATAGACATCCGCGCCGAAAGGTCCCTCGTGCTGACGCCCCTCGCCAGCCTGCGCCGGCTGGTGGCCCGCTGCGCGGCGGTGCTTGCGTGCGCGACACTGGCGAGCACCATCGGGCCGCCCGTCGCGCACGCAGCGGACGGGCGTGACCTCCTGGCGAGCGCGATCAGCGCCACCCGCGGCTCGTACCTGGTCTACAACTTCGGGCCCGGCCATCCCACGCCCATGCTCAACGCCGGCGGCAGCTGGTACGAGATGAACAACGGCGGCCACCTGATGATCATCAAGAACGCGGCGGGACGCCTCGCGCCGCACCTGCTCGTCGACACCCACCAGGGCGACCAGGCGCGCTGTGAGAACAACCCCGGGGCCCGCACCGGTGAGGGTCTGTGGCAGGCATCGGAGATCTATCCGCCGTTGCAGGCGTGGCAGCGGATGGGGCAGCCGACGATCGCGATCAACGCCAACTTCTTCGACATCCGCCCGCAGAAAGGCGGGTCCTGGCGGCAGACCGGCTGCAGCTCGCCGCTGGGCGCGTTCGTCGACAACACCCGCGGCCAGGGCCGGGCGAACCAGGCGGTCACCGGCACCGTCGCGTATCCGGGCAAGCAGGGGCTGTCCGGCGGGGGCGAGAGCTGGAGCGCCCTGTCGACGATGATCCTGCCGTCGGGCGGCGCGCCATATGTGTTGCGCCCCAAGGGCCCCCAGGACTACGACGTCGCCACCCCGGTGGTCGCCGACCTGCTCAACCGCAACGAGCGGTTCGTCGCGGTGTCGGGGATCGGGCTGCTGTCCCCCGGCAAGACCGGCCAACTGCATGACGGCGGTCCCAGCGCGGCGCGGACGGCGATCGCCTACGCGAAGCAAAAGGACGAGATGTACATCTTCGAGGGCGGCAGCTACACGCCGGACAACATCCAGGACCTGTTCCGCGGGCTGGGCAGCGATAACGCCATCCTGCTCGACGGCGGTGGGTCGTCGGCCATCGTGCTGCGCCGTGACACGGGCGGCATGTGGGCCGGTGCCGGCTCGCCCCGGGGCTCGTGCGACACCCGCCAGGTGCTGTGCGACTCCCACGAGCGGGCGCTGCCCAGCTGGCTGGCGTTCAACTAATCCGGTGGCGGCCCGAAGCGAAAGATCGCCAGGCTCGCCGCGACCACGACCGCCGCGACCGCGAACACGGGCGCCACGACGAGCCGTGACATGGTCGCGCCGACCAGGGCGCCGGAGCACATCGTGAAAACGACGCTGTAGCGCAGCTTTTCGCGGGCCCCGGTGCCGCCGGCCAGCCGGCTGTCCAGCCCGAGGCTGACGATCGTGGACGTCAGCACCGTGGTGGACAGTTCTTGGATCCCGAATTGCCGCGCGCTCGAGTGCTGCAGGCCGAACGTCACCGCGAGCAGGCCGATCATGATCAGCTTGGTGTTGTCGTGATAGCGCAGCACACCCGCGCCGGCCAGCACCGACAGCGCCACCAGCAACGCGATTTCGGTTGCCAGCACCGTGGTTATCCACGGCCGCGCCCGCTGACCGAAATGCCGGGCCAATCGGCCGCTGACGATCGTGCTGCAGACGAAGGTGGGCAGGGCCACCGCGACCGCCGTCAGGTCGATGCTGGACTTCGGCGCCAGCCAGAAGCCGAGGAAGATCACGTTGCCGGTCATGTTGGCCACGAAGACGTGCCCCAGCACCAGGATGCTCATGGCGTCGGCCAGGCCGGTGGCGAAGGTCAGCAGCAGCAGCGCCGCGACGGTCGAGCGCTCGGAAACCGGCGACGCGACGGGCATCGGAAGCGCTCAGACGTGCGGTGTCAGGTCCAGCGAGGTGATGGTCGTCATCCTCGTCACCAGCCAGCGGCCGCCTGCGCGCTTCATGAACAGCCGATAGGACAGGTACTTCAGCGACGGGATGTTCTTGGTCAACGGGCTGGTCGACGTCGTGTTGGTGTACACGATGACGACGGCGTTCGGGTCGTCCAGCGATTCGACCGCCGCGCCGGTGACTTCGGTGTGGTTGGTGACCTTGGCCTGCTTGTTGGGGGCCGCGATCGCGTCGACGAACTTGCGGTATTGCGCCTCGAAGTCGCCGCTGAGGTAGGCCGCCGCGCGGTCGGCCAGGCCGTCCATGTTCTCCGGGGTGTAGGTCCACAGCGTCGTGATCGCGTTGGCGGCGGTCCGCGCGACCTTGAGTTTCGTTGCGGCGGTGGCCCGGTCGGTCAGGTAGGGCTGGACCATCGCGCCGGCGAACGCCGCGGAACCGACGAACAGCATCGCGGCCAGCGCGATGGCGATGGCGAGGCGCTTGCCGGCCAGCAGCTTGCGCCGGCGGCGCTTGGGCTTCGCCTCCTTCGGGCTCTCGGATTCGGCCTCGGAAGCCTCGTCGGCGTTCTCGGCCGCCTCGGTGGCCTCCGTCTCCCCACCCGACTCGGTGGCCTCCGCGGCGGATTCGGTTGGGGTGTCGGCGCTTTGGTCCACCTCGGTCGCGTCGGCGGTCAGATCACCTGCAGCAGGTTGCTGATCTTCCACTGATTCCCTTCCTGCGTGACGGTTGCCGTCCAACGATTGGTGTTCTCGAAGATCTGCTTTTCGTCCGGCGACTTCGAGGTGACCTCGGTGGCCACCATCACGGTGGCGCTGCCGTCGTCGTTCCACCGCTCCAGGCCCGCGCCCAGGACGGTGCCGGTCGCCGGCTCGGCCCGCGCCACCTGGAGCAGGATCTCGTTGGCCTTGTCGCGGTACTGCTTGGCGAAATCGCCGGTCGCCTGGGCCAATACGCGCGACACGTAGTCGTTGGCGTGGAACGGGTCGATGGAGGTGAACTGGCCCATGAACCCCGTGACGTAGTTGAGCACCTCGCGCTCCTTCGAGGCGCTGCGCACCCGCGACTCGTGCGAGATCAGCATCAGCGTGCACGCCGCGATGGCCATGACCATCAGCACCGCGGCCACCGCGCCGGCCACCGGCAACCCCCACGGCCGGCCCGGCGGCGCCGGACGTTCGACGAGCAGCGCCCCGGAGCCGGGCTCAAACTTGCGGCGGGGGCTCATTTTCCGTTCCCCGGCAATGGCGTCAGGTCGTCGACGCGCCAACGGTCGTCCCCGCCCTTGGCGAAGTTCACCCGGACGGTCGCGCTCATATACCGCTCGTTGGGCGCCGTGCCGCGCCGGCCCTGCAGGAACAGCAGCATGGTCGCCCGGTCCGGGGTGGCCGACAGCACCGACCCATCCTGCGGCCAGTACTCGTTGATAACCGGGGTCCGCTTCTTGGCCTTGTCCTGCTCCGCCGTCAGCTTGCCCCGGTAGTTGTCGGTCGCCAGCGACCGCGCGCGAGCGAAGTCGTCGTCCAACGACTTCGGGTCGTACGTCAGCATCTGCGCGACGATCTTCGGGCCCTGCGCCGCGACCTGCGCGCGGGTCTGGTCGCTCGCCCGGTCGCGGGAGTACACCGCCAAGTAGCTCACGGCGGTGGCCGCGAGGCACACCGCCGCCGCGGCCAGCACCGCCACCGCGGTCCACCGCCGGACGCGGGGTGGGGCCGCGTCGGGCTCCATCCGCCGCACCTCGGTGCCCAGCAGCATGTCGGCGAACGTGCGGCGCCGCGAATCCCACAGCGGCCAAAGCCATCCCACCACCGAGGCGGTGTCGAGCAGGTGGGCCAGGTCGCGCGCCAGCAGCCGCCACGGCCCGACCGCGCCGCCGTCGCGGCGCACCACCGCGATGCCGAACAGCCCGCGCCCCAGGCTGAAGCCCGCGATCGTCGGCAGCAGCAACCGGTTGACCAACAGCAGCAGGATGACCGCGCCGAGGACGGAAATGGACGTCCACCACCACACGCCGCCGCCGGTCACGGTGAACGACACCAACGCCAGCGTCGCGACCGCGGCGGCGCCCGCGAGGACGTCGACGGCGAAGGCGCCGACCCGAAAATTCCAGGGCGCCAAGGCATCCCGCGGCGACGCGGGGGCGGTCGCGTGGGAAAGTTCTTGGGTCCGTGGCTCGGAGACCACCGTCACTTCGTCACCTGGTCGAGCTTGGAAATTCGGTACTGCCCCTCGGCGAACGCCATCTTCACCCGCAGCCGATAGCCGGTCTCGTTCTGCTGCTGGTCGCTCGCCACCTTGACGCGCATCGCGACGAGCACGTCGATCGAACCGTCGGCGTTGTTGCGCTCCACCGCCGCCCGCACGTCGGACACCTGGACGTGGATGTTGGCCGCCTGATAGGCCTGGACCAGCATGCTGGTGTACAGCAGCGCCTGGGAGCGGAAGGCGTCCGTGCCGCAGTCGATGATCTTTTGTTCGCTGGCGGCCATCGCCTGGGTGTCGGGGGCCTGCGTCGCCGAAACGCAATCCACCGCCGCCTTGAGCGCCGCGGCGTCGTTGCGCGCGATGGCCTGGCTTTCGTGGTGATAGCGCAGCGCCAGGTACCCCCCGGCGCCCAGCCCGCCGGCCAGCAGCACGAGCGCGACCGCGATGCCGGACAGCCAGCCCCGGCCCATGCGCGACGGCCCGCGTCCGGCCACCAGGGAAGGGCCGGGCTCGGCGGGGTGAGCGTCCTCGGTGGCCTCGATCTCGGATTCCGCCGGCTCCGCGGCCTCCGGGGCCGGCCCGGTCTCGGCGGCTTCGGCGTCCTCGGTGGCCTCAATGACCTCGGGTTCGGTCGACCCCTCGGCGGTCTCCTCAACTTCCGCGGCAGCGGCCGCCGTCTCCTGCTCGACCTGCGGACTTGGTTTGCGGGAGGACCTGCGCAGTCGACGAAACCTCGGCATGGGTGGGGGGTTCAGCCGGCCGGCGCCAGCATCTCCTTCCATCCGTCGTCTCCTGTTTTGGTCGAGTTCTCGACGGAGTACTTCACCCCGTCGGGCCCCACCAGTTCACCGCTCTGCGGGCTGTAGATCGCCGAGGGGGGCCCGCTCGGAGTGTAGACACACGGGTTGGGCTGCTGGCCGTTGCACTGCACGGTGCCGGTCCCCGGGCGCGTCAGGGGATCGCTCGTCGGCGGCGGCGTCCCCGCCACGCGGTCCGACGGCGCCGGGTTCAGGCCGGTGTTGATCGAGGGCGCCGGGATCACCATGCCCGGGCGCACCGACTGGTCACAGCGCGCGGCGGGCGCCGGGCAGGTCAGGATCTGGTTCGGGTCGCCGTACCACGGGTTGGTGCCCGCCGGCACGTACGGCTTCGGGTCGCGGCACTCGCGCGGCGTGGCGGCCCGCTTGCCGGGCACGTCCGTACACGGGATGTTGCGCGATCCGCGGACGCTGTTGGCGGGCGTCTCCATCGGAATCTTGCAGTAGGTGCCGCTGGGCAGGGGCTCGATGTTGGTGTCCGCGGGCGAGCGCCACTCCGACGCCGGGATGAACCCGGTCAGGCACGGCGGCGGCTGGTTGATCGACAACGCGAGGTCCAGCGCCGCCTGGTTCGGGTAGGGCGCGGCCACCGTCTGGGCGATCGACGCGCCCTGCGGCAGGAACACCAGGACCTGCTCGACGCCGCTGTGGTAGCGCTTCAGCAGGTCGAACACGACCTCGAGGTTCGCCAGCGTCTGCGGCAGCGAGTCGCGGACGTCGTTGAAGACGTCGTTGACCGGGTCGGCGGTCGGGGCCGCCTGCGCCAGAATGCTTTTCACGTGCTGGTCGTTGGCGGCCGTCTGCGAGGCCAGCCGGTTGAGGTTACGCGCCCAGCGCTCGATCGCGTTGTTGGATTCGACCTGGCTGTCCAGGATCGGCCCGGAATGCTGGATGATGTCGTTGACGTCGGTGATCTGGGTCTTGAAGTCACCGACGATCGCCTGCGTCGAGTCGACCAGCCGTTGCAGCGCGGGACCCAGCCCGCCGACGGACTGGGCCGTCTCGTCGAGCAGCGAGCCGATCTTGTCCTTCGGCAACACCGCCAGCCCCCGGTTCGCGGTGTCCAGGGCCGGCCCGATCTCGGCCGGCACCGTGCCCAGGGTGGGGATGGTGTGGTCCGGTGACATGTATTTGCCCGGGTTCCCGTTCGAGACCAGATCCAGGTACTGCTCACCGACCGCCGACACCGAGTGCACCTGCGGCACCGCGTCGATCGGGATCTTGTAGCGGCTGTCGATGCTCATCGTCGCCTCCGCGCCCTGCTCCGTGGGCTGGACGTCGGTGACCTTGCCGATGGTGATGCCGCGATAGGTCACGTTGGCCGTCGGATAGAGGCCGCCCGAGGCGGGCAGGTTGGCCTTGAGCTCGTATCGGCCGACGCCCATGAGGCTCGGGATCTGCAGGTAGTAGACACCGAGCACCAGCAGCGAGACCACCGTGAGGATCCCGAAGGCGATCAGCTGGCGCCGGACGAAGGTGGTCAGCAATTCCGGTCCGCCCTTTCCACCAGCGGCCCGCCGGGCGCGTCATTCGGGTTCGGCGTGTACCGGACGTCGGGGATCATCGTCTCGGGGTCGCGCCCGAACGACTGCTCGAGCGCGCGCAGCGCACCCGACAACCCGGTGCCGGTGAGGAAGGCGTTGTCCACCGCGCTGTAGGTCACGTCCAGCGTCAGCGACACGTTGACGTAGTCGCCCCGGAACATCTTGGGCACGGTGTCGATGTCGAACGGCTGCGTCAGGATCAGCTTCAGCGCGCCGATCAGGTACGGCGAAGCCCGGCCGAGCTCCTTGAGCGGGCATTGCAGCGACTGCAGATCCTGGTGCAGCGGCCCGCGCGCCTCCGACAGGTAGGTGTCGGCGGCCTGGCTGAGGCGTCCCACCGAATCGACGGCGTTGATCAGCAGCTGCTTGGTATCGGCGAAATGCTTGAGCAGCGGTGGGATGTCGGTGAACACCCGGTCCAGCACGTCGGCCCGGCCGCCCACGTAGGTCAGCAGGCGGTTGGTGGAGTCGATGGCGTGGGTGATGTCGTCACGCTGCTGATTCAGCTGGCTGGTGAAGGTGTCCAGCTTGCCCAGGAACGCCCGGATCTGCGGGCCCCGCCCGTTGAAGATGTTGTAGACCTCGTTCTGCAGCACCTCCAGGTTCGGGATGCCGCCCCCGCGCAGGATCAGCGACAGGCTGGCCAGGGTCTGCTCGGTGGTGGGGAAGGCCGTGGAGTTCTTCAGCGGGATGGTGTCGCCGTCCTTGAGCAGCTCCGACGACGGGTTCGGCGGGGAGGCCAGCTCCACGTGCTGCGAACCCAGCAGCGACGTCTGACCGATCTTGGCGATCGCGTTCTTGGGGAGCTTGACGCTCTTTTTGACGCCCAGCGTCAGCGTGGCGATCCACTTCCTCAACTCGATCTTCTTGATCGAGCCGACGTAGACGTCGGCGACCATCACCTTGCTGTTGCCGTTGATGGCGAGCGTGTCCGGCATCTGCACGTAGATGGTCATGGAACCCGAGCCGCTGCCCGGACCGCCCGGGATCGCCACGTTGGAGATGCCCTTCCAGCCGCACGAGCTCAGCACCAGCGCGGCCACCACTAACACCAGCCCCTGCCAGGCCCGGCGGCGAATCCGGCGCACAATCTGTGCCTGTCGGTTCGGCTTGCTTCTCGCGCGTTCCGCGCTCGTCGCGCGCCTCACTGGCCACCTCCGAAGTCAGCCGGCGCCACCGGCCCACCCGCGTTGGGGGCGGGCGCCCCCACCGGCGCGGGCGTCGGCGCGACCGGGCCAGGGATCACCTCCGGCCCCGGCGGGGGCGGCGCGATCGGCACGGGAGCGTTGAGGCCCATGGGCGGCAGGATCGGGTTCTCGTCGTAGGAGTTCGGCGGCCCCGGCGGGGTCTGCAGGGTGGACTGCACCGGCTCGATGTCCGGGCCGCCCATCAGCTCGGCCAGCGACTCGGGCGTCAGCAGGCCCGCCGTCACCGGCCCGACCTGTTGGCCCTGCATGCCCGGCGCGACGATCCAGCCCTGCTGGGTGTTGCGGTGCGACAACGGCGTATCCGGCACCCAGATGCCCGGGACCGTCGTGTCCTTGTACCCGGGCGGCGGCTGCAGGCGCGGCTCGGAGTAGGCGACCTCTTTGGGCAGCGTCTCGGCGGTGCTGAACAGGTTCGCGCCGAACGGCAGGTAGTTGAACTTGATCGCGTCGAGAATCGGGGCCAGGTACTGCGCGCACAGTTCCGCCGACTCCTGATAGCCCAGCCGGCTGCCGGCCTGAATCGAGCTGCAGATGAACTGCATGGGGTTGGCGAAGTTGGTGATCGCCGGAATGGCGACGACGGCGCCGTGCGACGGGTGGTAGATCTGGTTGATGTTCGCCGCGGCCGTCGGCAGGACGTGCAGCGCGGTCTCCAGCCCGTTCAGCGAATCCGGCTGCAGCAACGTGTTCGTCGCGGTCGCCAGGTTGTTGACGTCGTGGGTCAGCACCTCACGGTTCTTGTCGAGGAACGGCCGCACGGTGGACAGCAGGCCGTCGAACTGCTGCACCGCGTTGGCGAGGTCGGTGTCGTTGTGGGCGAGCCGCGTGGTGAGGTCGGCCAGGTTCTGGTTCAGCGCGACGAACTGCCGGTCGTCCTGGTGCAGCGCGTTGACGAACAGGGCCAGGCTGCGCACCACCGCGAAGAAGTCGCCGCGGCCCTCGTTGAGCGCGGTCAGCGCCTGCGACAGGCTGCTCAGCGTGTTGTTGATCTGCTTGCCCTTGCCGGCCAGCCCGTCGGCGTAGGCGGAGATGACCTCACCGAACGGGCCGGTCGGCTGCTCCTTGGTGGGGCCGAGCTTGGAGATGATGTTGGTGATGCTGTTGCGCAGCTCGTCCCACTCGACCGGGACCTGCGTGCGCTCCTCGGGGATCACCGCGTTGTCGGCGAGCACGGGTCCGCCCTTGTAGGCGGGCTCCAACTGGATCGAGCGGGACGCCACCAGCGTGGGGTTGAGGATCACGGCCGAGGCGTTGGCGGGAACCTTGTACTTGTTCTCGTAGTGGAAGGTCACCTTCATCTTGTTGCCGACCGGCTCAATCTTGTCGATCGCCCCGACGCGCAAGCCCATGATCTGGACCTTGTCCCCGGGGTACAGCGCGTTGGCCGCCGGGAAGTAGGCGACCACGGTGTTGTTCGTGAGCTTCTGGTAGAGCCGCCAGCCGACGTACCCGAGAGCCAGAGCCAGCACGATCACGAAGATCCCGATGATCACCGTTGCCCGTGAGAACTTCGGTAGCCGGATGTTCCGGATATCAAAGATGGTGCTCAATTCTGGCTACCTCCCGTCGCTCCGCTCCCACCGGCTCCGCCGGGGTTGATGAACGGCGCTGGCAGCTGGTTCCCCGGACCGGGCGGCGCCGGCGGGCCGGGCGGCAGGCCCGGCGCGAACGTGGACGGCGGCGGCGTCGGCCCGGCCGGTGCCAGGTTCTCGGTGCGGGCGCCCGGCGGCGCCTGCGCGGGCAGCGGCACAGGCGTGCCCGGAACGTTCGGCGGCGGGTCGCCCGGCCGGCCGGCGATCGGGATGCCCGGCGTGGGCGGCAGGCCGCCGGGGTTGGGCGGCGAGGTCTCGACGTCGATCGGCGCGGGGAAGCCGGGACCGCCGAACGGGCCGATGCCGGTGCCCGCGCAGGGCAGCGGGTTCCACGGCCGCGGCAGACCCGCGTCGCCGACGGTGACGTTGCCGCCGGGATTCGCCGGCGTGTACGAGCACGGCGATCCGGGTGGGACGGCCGGGCCCGGGTGGTCGGGCGTGCCCTCGAGCACCGGCGGCGCCGGCGGCGGTGCGCCGTTGGGGAACCGGGTGCCGTTGGGGTCGGGCCAGCGGAATTCGGGCAGACCGGCGCTGCGCCAGAAGTTCTCGGGATCGATGCCGCGCTTCTTGAACGCGGCGTCCACCCACGGCTGGATGATCTGGTACAGGGCCAGGTTGTGCAGGACCACCTTGAAGAACGGGCCGGACGCGATGGCCTCGTTCAACGACGGGAGGAACTTGCCGACCTCGATGAAACCGGTGGCCAGGTCGTCCTTGCGCTCGACCAGGATGTCGCTGACCGTGCGCAGCTGCTCGAGCACGTGGTTCAGGTTCGGGTTGTCGTTGATCAGGCCCTTGACCTGTTCGGAGAACGCGGCGACGTTCGCCAGCAACGCGTTGATGGCCTGGCCGCGTTCGTTGAACGCCGCCAGCAGCGTCTTGGCGTTGACCAGCAACCGGTCGATCTGCTCGCTGCGGTCACCCAGCACGCTGGCCACCTGGTTGGCCTGGGCGAGCAGGTGCTTGACCTCCTCGTCGCGCTTGCCGATCGTGTCGGAGAACTTGGCGACACCGTCCAGCGCGGCGCTCAGGTGCGGGTAGGTCTGGTCGATCGTCTGCGACAGCACATGCAGCGACTCTTTGACCGTGTCGATGTTCCAGCCCGAGGCGGCCTTGGTGACGTCGAAGAACGCGTCGTAGATCTGATACGGCGTGGTGCTCTGCCCCAGCGGCAACGCGGCGTTGGGCTTCAGCGTCTGGTTGCCGCGGTTCTCGATCTCGAGGATCTTCTTGCCGAGGATGGTGTCGGTCTTGATCGCGAGGCGGCTCTCGGTGCCGATGCGCTCGCTGCCGAGATTGAACTTGATCAGGACGTGGTCGCCGTCGATCGCGAGGCTCTCCACCTTCCCGACGTCCATGCCGGCGATCCGCACTTTGTCGCCCTTGTTCAGGCCGCCGGTGTCGGTGAACTGGCCGTAGTAGTGCGGTCGGGCCATCAGCATGGGCACGCTCGTGAAGCTTTGACCCACGCCGATGACGAGGAGCGTCACCAGGATGCCCATCAGCCCGATGCGCAGCCGATTCGGAGGTTCCAGCGTCCTCATTGCGGGGTGCACCTCCCCGTCGGCTGCTGGAACAGCCGGACCGTGCGGACGGGTCCGCCGGCCTGCAGGCCGTTGATCTTCAGGGTGATGTCGCAGGCGTAGAAGTTGACGAAGTCCCCGTAGGAGCCGATGCCGCGCCCGATCAGGTTCAGCGCGGTCGGCACCTTGTGGATGAAGTCGTTGAGCTGCTCACGCTGGTCGATGAGCGGCTGCTGGACGGCGTCGAGGTAGTTGAGGCTCTTGTGCAGCAGCCCGCGGTCCTCGGCCAGCAGGTCGGCGACCGTCCCGGCGGCGTTGCTGATGTGCGCGGTCCCGCCCGCCAGCTGGTCGCCGTGGTTCTTCAGCCCGGTGACCAGCACCTCGAGGTTGTTGACGGTCTGGTCGAATTGCTGGCGGTGGCGAACGGTGGTGTCGAGCACGGTGTTCAGGTTCTTGATGACCTCGCCGATCGCCTGGTCACGCGTGCCGAGCTGGTTGGTCAGCTGCGCGGTCTGGTCGAGGATGTCGTTGATGGTGCCGCCCTGCCCCTGGAAGACGGTGATCAGCGCGGTGGCGATGGTGTTGACCTTTTCCGGGTCCAGCGCGCGGAACAGCGGCTTGAAACCGCCGATCAGCGCGTCGAGGTCCAGGGCCGGCGACGTCCGCGCCACCGGGATGAAGCCGCCGGGCGGCAGCACCTTGCTGCTGTTGCCCACGTCCTCGAGCGGGGTCTTGAGCTCCAGGTACCGGTTGCCGATCAGGTCGAGGTAGCGGATCTGCGCGGTCGTGGACCGGTACAGCGGGATCGAGCGGTCGACGCTGAAATCGACTTTCGCGCGCCGGCCGCCGTCGACCAGGTGCACCGAGCTGACCTTGCCGATCTCCACGCCGGAGGCCCGGACGAATTGGCCCTGCCGCAGCCCGCTGATGCTGCTGAATTCCGCCGAGTACGCGTAGGTGCGGCCGAAGCGCATCTGGCCGAACACCACGATGATCATCACAGTGAAGAGCAGCAGCACCACGGAGAAGATGCTGAGTCGGACGATGGTACCGGTGATTTTCATGGGTTGATCGTGTTATCCCCTACCTGACGGCCCCACACGTACTCGATCGCGTAGGGCGAACCGGTGTCGATGTGGTTGTACGGCGCGATGCTGTTGCCGGTGTCCATCACCAACTCGGGCGCGGGCCACAGGTCGTGGGTGATGGCCTGCCAGCACCCCGGCGCGCCGCCCGGCCCGCCGCGGGCGTTGGTGCGCGGCAGGTTCTCCGGCCACATGTAGGGGTTGGGCGCCCCGCCCACCAGCCCGGCCAGCGCCCCGGCCTGCGAGGCGATCGCGACCACCGCCGACACCGGGTTCAGCAGGAGCCCCGCCCCGGACAGCGCCTCGGTCTCGGTGTTCAGCGAGTAGCCGTTGCCGGCCAGGAACGACGCGGCCTTGGGCTCGATGTCGTGGTAGTTGCGGACCGTGCAGAACAGCTCGGGGCTGTAGGTGTCCAGCAGCTGGGCGGTGGGGACCAGGTCTTGGGCGCCGCGCGCCAGATACGGCCCGCCGCGCTCGAAGATGTCCGCGCCGGTGTTGCCGAACCCGGCCGCCGACAGCAACGCCTGATCCAGCTCCTTTTGATGGGCGTTGATGGTGCGCGAGGTGATCACCGCGTTGTTGAGGAAATCGAACAGATCCGGGGCGGCATTGGCGTAGGTGTCGCCCAACCCGGCCAGCTGCTGAATGTCGTGACGGGCCTGGGGCATCTGCGGATTGACATCATCGAGGATCGCGTTGGCGTTGACGATCGACTGCCCGAACTTCTCGCCCAACCCCGCCAGCGACTGCGCCGCAGCGGACAGCGTCAGGTTCAACTTGACCGGATCCACCTTCTGGGCGA